>DATJTQ010000299.1:0-15597 GCA_035503355.1 Solirubrobacteraceae bacterium | reverse complement strand
AGCGACGCGTTGGTCCCCGCGATGTACTTGCCCGGCGTGCCGTAGAACCACTGCGAGAGGATCTGACGCGCCACCGGCGCAGCGGCCACGTCACCGAACCCGCCCTTCTCCACGTGGACCACCACCACGATCGGCTTATTGGTGTTATCGATGACAAAGCACGCATACCACGCATAGTCGGGCTGGTTGGTGTACTGCGCCGTCCCGGTCTTGCCGTACACCTTCATCGGGAAGTTCCCCATCACGTCATCCGAGGTGCCGCCGGTCGACTGCGCGGCCTCGTTGAGGCCCTGGAGGATCGTGGAGCGATAGAAGGGATCGATCGAGATCGGGCGCGCCGCCGGCGGATTGATCGCCTGGAGCACCGTGCCGTCCTGGTCCTGCACGTCGACGCCGAAGTGCGGGCGCACGACGGTGTGGCCGTTGGCCAGGGCCGAGTAGGCCACCGCCAGCTGCAGCGGCGTCACCTGGACGTCGCCCTGGCCGACGGCGAGGCTCTCGTTGTCGCCGATCGACCACGGGCGGTTGGTCCCGTCGGCGATCCCGCAGCCACCCGGCGCGTGCCTCTGAGAGCGATGCCAGCCCTTGTGGTGGTGCGCGCTGGTCTGCTTGCCGTCGGGCGCGATCCACTTGAACGAACCGGTGGCGTTGTCGCACTCGGCTTCGAGCTTGTTGCGTCCCGCGCGCCACAACGGCGTGGGCAACGTTCCGGTCGCTTCGTTGGGCAGATCGACGTCGGTCGCGCTGCCGATCCCGAACTTCCGCGCCCAGGTATCGAGGGGGCCGCCCTTGGGATGAGCCGTCGGGTCCTCGTTGAGCCTGGCGCCGAGGTTGTAGAAGAAGTCGTCGGAGGAGACCCGCAGCGCGTTGACGAGGTTCAGCGATCCGTCGACGGCGTGCCCGGAGTTGTGGCGGCACTGCTCGGCGCCCCCGGTGCCGACGCAGAACTGGCCGGTGTCGTCGAAGATGTCGCTGGTCGTCCACTCCCCGCTCGAGAGGGCGGCCACCGAGGTGATCGGCTTGAAGGTCGAGCCGGTGGGGCCCGCGCTCTGAGTGGCGCGGTTGAGCAGAGCATCGCCGCCGTTGGGGTTCGTCAGCTGGTCGTACTTGGCCTGGCTGAGGTTCCCGGTGAAGATCGACGGGTCAAAGCTCGGCAGCGATCCCATCGCGTAGATCGCGCCCGTGTCGGGGTTCATGGCGACAAACGACCCGCCCGGAGACGCGTTGTCGCTCATCGATTGCGCCAGCGCCTGCTCACCCACCTTCTGCAGCTTGGCGTCGAGCGACAGCTTCAGGTTGTGACCGGCGAGCGGGTTGATGGTCTGGAGATCCCCGGTGGGCTGGTTGAGCGCGTTGACCTGGACTTCCTGGCGTCCGTCCTTGCCGCGCAGGAAGCTGTCGTACTGCGCCTCCAGGCCGCTCTGGCCCACGATGTCGGTCCGCGCGGCGCCCGGGTAGGACTTGGCCTTGACCTCGTCGGAGTTGATCGGTCCGACGGTGCCCAGCACCTGGGCGGCGAGGGTCTTGAACGGGTAGTGCGTGATGTAGACCTTCTGGACCTCGACGCCGGGGAACAGCCGCTGGTTCTCGGCCAGGTAGTACTGCATGACGCGGGTGACCACCGGGCCCGAGCGGACGGTGACGTCGGCAAAGGACTCCAGGGTCACCTGCTGGCCCACGGCGCACGCCACCGGCGACAGCCGGAACATGTTGGGCTTGGGCATGTGCAGCTGGCACCAGCGGCGCTTGGTCGAGAGTCCCAGCACGTGGGCGAGGCGGTTGTAGACGACCGCATCCGCCCTCGGAGGGTGCTCCAGCGTGTCGAGCTTGTCCAGCGTCACGGGCTTTTGGAGGTCCTCGGGCGAGATCTGGACCGCGAGGGTTTTGACGCTGTCGACCAGGGGCGTGCCGCTGGCATCGAGCACCTCCCCGCGGGGCGCCGCGATGTCGATGTTGCGCACGCGGTTGACGGTGGCCGCCTTGACGTACTGGTCGCCTGAGAGGACCTGTAGGAACCACAGGCGGAAGAAGATGATGGCGAACAGCGCCAGCGCGAAGCTGCCCACGACGGCCACACGCAGCGCCAGCTGCGGGGTCATGGTGGGGCGCCGGTCCTCGGGCGGCGTGGTCATCCCCCACCTCGGTTGAGCTGCCCCAGCCGCTTGGAGGAGCTCTGCAGCGGGCTGAGCCCGCCGGTGGTGTAGGCGCGGCGGCGGCGGCGGCGCGGATCGTCGGGCAACGCCGGATGGATGATGCGGCGCACCACGGCGTAGACCGGCAGGGAGATCAGCGTGTTGACGAGGATCGTGATGATGATCTGCTGGAAGAGCAGCAGGCTCACCGGCGCGTCGACGCCGAGCAGGAACTGGATGAGCGTCATCCCCACTCCGGCCACCGCGGTCGCCGCGGCGCCGGCGGCCAGCGGGACGAGGCCATGGGCGGGGTCGCGCAGCTCGCGCAGGCGCCCGGCCCAGTAGCCGATGGCGATGTAGAGCAGCGAGGTGATCCCGAGGGTCTGGACGAGCACGGTGTCGACGAGCAGCCCGGTGGCGAACCCCATCACCGCGCCGGTGAGCGACCCGGCGAGCAGGCCGACGCTCATCACCATCAGGGGGGTGAGATCGGCGCTGATGCCGAAGATCGAGATCTGGGACACCGCCGCCTCCTGGATCACCACGGTGCCCAGGGCCAGCAGCACCAGGCGGATGATCAGGCGTGGCGAGGGAGTACTCACGGGACCTGGGCCCGGACGTTGGCGGGATGGGGCCGGGTCAGGATCTGAACCGAGTCGAAGTGGCGCAGGTCGGCGGTGGGGCTGACCGGAACCTCATTGTTGTTGAACAGCTGGTTCGGGTTGACGGTGCCCACCGTGCCGATCGGTAGTCCCGGCGGATACAGCGAGGTCAGCGACCCCGATTTGAAGCCCGTGGTCACCACCAGGTCGCCCTGCTTGACCTGGGCGCGCCCGGGCAGGTCGGTGAGCAGGAGCTGGTTGGGGTTGCCCACCGACGGAGCGAGAATCCCCTGGTCGCCGGCATTGTCGGTGATCTGGGCGGCGGCGGCGTAGCTCGGCGCGGTGATGAGGGTGACGATCGATACCGAGCTGTCGACGGTGGTGATGTCGCCGACCAGGCCGCCGTCGGCGAGCACCGGATCGCCCTGCTCGACGCCCTCGTCAGAGCCGGAGTCGACCTCGACCTGCTGGTACCACAGGCTGGGATCGCGGCCGGTGACGTTGGCCCCCACCGGGTGGTAGTTGCGCACGCCGATGGTCTGATCGAGCCCCACCTCCGCGGTGAGCTGCTGGTTCTGCAGCTGCTCGGTCTTCAGCGTGGCCAGCTGTGCGGTGAGGCCGCGGTTCTCCTTGCGCAGCTTGTCCACGTTGGACTTGGCGCGCAGTGTGTCCGAGACCCAGTTGGCGACGTCGCGCACCGGCGAGAGCACCTTGCTCGCGCCGGCCTGGACAGGCGAGAAGACCTGAACGATCCCGCGCTGCACGCTGTGCAGCGGGCTCTGCGGCGACTCGCCGAAATAGGCAGTGAGCAGGATCAGGGAGACGACGACCAGCAGCGCAAGCACCGCTCGGCGTCGTCGAACCTGTTTGTCATGCACGGTGTCCGTGTCTCCAAAGTGTTGCTCCGCACACGCCGGATCTGAAAGCTAACCGAGCTCATCAGTACCGACGGTTGCGGTTACGCGAATTCTTGCTTGACCGGTGGATCGCTTCGAACTCCTCGAGGGACCGCCCTGAGCCGACCGCCACACACGTCAGCGGGGACTCCGCCAGGTGCGCGGGCATCTGCGTCTCATGGCGCAGGCGCTCCTCCATGCCCTGCAGCAGCGACCCCCCTCCGGCCAGCATGATGCCACGATCCATGATGTCGGAGGCCAGCTCGGGGGGTGTCCGGTCCAAAGTCTGCTTGACGGCGTCGATGATCTGGGACACCGGCTCCTCCAACGCTCCCCGGATCTCCTCGCTGGTGAGGATCACGGTCTTGGGCAGCCCCGAGACCATGTCGCGGCCCCGGATCTCGGCCTGGACCTCCTCGGGCATGGTGTGCGCCGAGCCGATCTCGAGCTTGACCTCCTCGGCCGTCTGCTGGCCGATGAGGAGCTTGTACTCCCGCTTGACGTAGTTGATGATCGCCTCGTCGAGCTCGTCGCCGCCGACGCGGATCGACTGGGAGACGACGATCCCGCCCAGCGAGATCACGGCGACCTCGCTGGTGCCTCCGCCGATGTCCACCACCATCGAGCCCGTCGGCTCCCCCACCGGCAGGCCGGCGCCGATCGCAGCCGCCATCGGCTCCTCGATGAGGTAGGCCTGGCGGGCGCCGGCGCTGAGGCACGCCTCCTCGACCGCGCGCTTCTCGACGCCGGTGACCCCGCTGGGGACGCAGACGACGACGCGCGGATGCGCCCACCGGTTCTGGTGGACCTTCTGGATGAAGTGGCGCAGCATCTCCTCGGTGACCTCGAAGTCGGCGATCACCCCGTCCTTGAGGGGCCGGATCGCCGAGATCGTCCCGGGCGTGCGGCCCAGCATGCGCTTGGCCTCGATGCCGACGGCGTGAACCTCGCCGGTGCGGGAGTCGACGGCGACCACGCTCGGCTCAGAGAGCACGATGCCACGCCCACGCACGTAGACGAGGGTGTTGGCCGTGCCGAGATCGACTGCCATGTCACGACCGCCGAAACCGGTCAGATACGTAAAGAAGCCCATGTAGTGGAGGTAGCGGGGAGCGGTGGCCGAAGCGGCGAGATGCAGACGGTCCCTCACCGTGTCGCCTGCTTCGTCCGCTGTCGAGTGTATCGAAGAGCTGCTCGACTCCGAGCGCCCGGGCGCGCTCAATATAAGAAAAAACCCTGGAAAATCGGTGACCCGTTGCGCGGGGGCCGCTGGGCGCAAACCTGCAGCGCGTCTGGCGGCTCTCACGGCCGCTGCGCGCCGTTTCAGTGGTGAGGCGTCTCCTCGGGGACCTCGTACCACCGTTTGCGCTCGCCGATGCGGTCGCGCAGCTTCCACCGCCGGCTCTTGGGGACCCGCTCCAGCGTCTCTGAGAGCGTCTGAACGGCCTTCCCCGGGTCCAGCCGGCCGCCCGGCGGCACGGGCACCGACCCGTCCTGAAGCGCCTCCCGGATCCGCTCCAGGTTGAGCGACATCGTCTTCCACCACCCCCAGTCGTCAGCGGCGAGATCGCCGATCACGCGCAGGTCGATGCTGTCGGCATCGCCCGACTCGGCGAGCGGGAAGGTCACGAGCAGGCGCAGGCAGTCGTCGAGGTCCTTGGCATTGAGCTCGACGATCTGCAGCTTGGAGAGCAGCAGATCGGTGGCCGACAGCGTGTAGGGCATCACCGTCGCCCGGTCGGCGAACTCGACCGTGTGGCACATGTGCAGCCGGTCGATCATCACGTCGATGGCCAGCCCGCTCTCGCCGTGGGTGAAGTACAGCTGCTTGTCGCCGTAGAGCGCGTTGAAGTTCCGGTCACCGACGTAGCCCTCCTCGGTGAGCATCTCGGTGAGCGGCTTGCGGCTCGCGCGCACCGAGGCGAAGTCCAGATCCTGGCCGTCGCGGGTGCGCGGGGGCAGCTCGGGGGTGAGAACCTGGATGGCCAGGCCGCCCAGCAACCGCAGCACGATGCCCTGATCCCCGGCCCGGTCGATCAGGCGGCGGGCCTCGCTCATCAGCCCGGTCTCAGCTGAGGTCTCGGTCATCCCGTGCGTACGGTAGACGACCGTGCTCCCCGGGTTGTTAGGGTGCCGCCACCGTGCCGCTCTCAGAGCTCGAACGTCGCGTCTGTGACGCCATCGCAGAGGGCCGTGACGAGCTGGTGCGGCTGGCCTGCGCGCTGGTGGCGTTCGACACCACCGCCCGGGAGGTCGGGGACCCCGCCCGCGACGAGGCGCCGCTGCAGGAGCACCTCGCCGCGCGTCTGCGCGCTGCCGGAGCTGACATCGATCTCTTCGAGCCCGACGCGGGCGCGCTGGCCGACGCGCCGCTCGTGCCCGAGGGCCTGGACTTCGCCGGCCGCCCACAGCTGATCGCGACGCTGCGTGGGGCGGGCGGAGACGGCGCCCGGAGCCTGCTCTTCAACGGCCACATCGACGTCGTCTCGGGCGAGCCCAGGAGCGAGTGGACGTCCGACCCCTTCACCCCCGAGGTCCGCGACGGCAAGCTGTTTGGGCGGGGCGCCTGTGACATGAAGGGCGGCGTGGCGGCCATGGCCTTCGCCGCCGAGGCCATCGCGCGAGCCGGGATCGCGCTGCGCGGCAACCTGATGGTGGCCACCAACACCGACGAGGAGTCCTCCGGGGCGGGCGGCAGCGCGCTGGTGGCGCGTGGGCTGCGGGCCGACGCGGGCATCGTCACCGAGCCCACCGACTTTCGCACCTGGGTGGCCTGCCGGGGCTCGGAGTACGGAGTGGTGCGGGTGCCCGGGCGCCCGGGCCACGCCGAGGTCCGCCACCCCGACTGGCGCCACGGCGGCGCGGTCAACGCCATCGAGAAGGCCGGCGTCGTCCTCGATGCCATCGCCTCGCTCCGCGCCCGCTGGGCCGCCGATGACCGCTTCCGCCACCCCGTGCTCTCCGCGCCCTCGCTTCTGCCCACGGTGGTCAGCGGCGGCGAGTGGCCGGTCACCTATCCCTCCTCCTGCGATCTGACGATCGCCGTCATGTACCTCCCCGTCCAGGCCGACGGCGCGGGTTGGGGATCGGCGGTCCGATCCGAGGTGGCCGAGTGGATCGTGCGCGAGTGCGCCCGCGACGACTGGCTGGCCGAGCACCCGCCCCGTGTCGACTGGTGGAGCAACGGGGTCATGCCGATGGAGATCCCCGAGTCATCGCCGGTGGTGGGCACGATGATGGACGCGAGCGCCGACCTGGGGCTGCGCCGCGAGCTCGGCGGCCTTGACTCCTGGTATGACGGCGCCACCTACACCCTGCTGGCCGGCATCCCCTCGATCGGCTACGGGCCGCCGGGGTTCGATCCCGACGGGGCCACCGTGGCCCACAACATCGACGAGTACGTGCCGGTGGACGGGCTGGTCTCGTGCGCGCAGGCGCTGGCGGTGGCGGCGCTGCGGTTCTGTGGGGTGGCTTCGTAGCCCAGGAGGCTTCGGCGGGGTTTGTCCTGGTGGCGTCCCGCTGGGTATCGGCGAACGTCAACTGCGGCTTTCGAGGGGGAGGATGGGGTGCCGCGGCGACCCGCGAGGCGTGGGATGTGGGCCCTGGGGAGGCTGTGGGAGGTATTCCCTATCACAGCGGATGGCCTCCCGGGGAGTCCGTGGGAGATAAGGGTTATCAGATAATCACTATCTCCCAAGGACCCCTGACACGACCCGAAACGGCCCCAAATTCTCAGTGGCCTGGTAGGTAAATCCTCCTACATTCACCACATCGCCCCGCGCAACGCCCCACACCACCACCCCGCAGACAGACCGCCACCTCGGCCCCGCTCCCCCTCGATAGCCGCAGTTGACGTTCGCCGATACCAAGTCAAACGTCCCGAAGCAGACCAGAGCCCCGGCCAGACCAGACCCGCGCTCAGCCCTCGACCCGCTGGGTCAGCTCCACGCCCTTCTTGCCGATGTCCACCAGGTACCCCCGCAGTATCCCGTGGTTGGCTTCCGAGCCCGGGTTGATGCAGACGGTCTTGCCGATCTTGCGCTCCCCGCCGGACTCGTGGATGTGGCCGTGGATGGCCAGGACGGGCTGGTAGTCCTCGATGATGCGCCGCACGGCGGTGGAGCCCACGGGTCCGCGCAGGACGTCGCCGGCGGAGATGGTGGGCCGGAGGTTCTCGTCGAGGATCGGCGCGGTGTCCAGGCCGGAATCGTGGGGCGGGACGTGGATCATGAATACGGCCCTGCGGGGGTCAGAGACCTGCTTGGCCAGTGCATCGAGCCGGGCGTAGAGCTCGTCCTCTGACTCCTCTCGAGGGGTCTGCCACGGGGTGTGGTTGGACCAGCCGCAGGCCAGGAGCTCCAGGCCGCCCGGCATCTCGACCACGCGGCCGTCCACGTTGACCGGGCTATGGCCCGGGGCGTTGAGGATGTCGTCGATGCCGAACTCGTCGTCGTTGCCGGGGATGAGGTAGAGCGGCACGGGGCTGTCGGCGAGGCGCTCGGTGGCGAGGTCCAGCCACTCCTGCACCCGCTCGCTCATGAGCCGGTGCAGCAGCTCGTCGCGAGCCGGCTCATCGCCCGAGAGGCGCTGGGCCTCATCGGTGGTGGTGACGAACGAGTAGTAGCCCACGTCGGCGATGTCGCGCTCCAGCGCGGCGAGCTCCTCGGCGCCGCGTGCCGTGCGATGCACGCCGAAGAGGTCGGTCTCGTAGCGGGCGTCGCCGTTGCTGCGGACGATCGGCACGATCGCCTTGCCGGTCAGGTCGCCGGCCAGCAGCGCGGCGTCGGCCTTGTAGACGTTGAGCTTGATGGCGTTGACGAACTTGCGCCACGCCTTCTCGGCGGCGTGCAGGTCCGACGCGATGTAGAGGCGGGTTGCCATGGGCGGTCGGTCAGGCGGGGCTAATCGGGCGGGAGCTCGGTGAACAGCATCTTCTCGTCCACGCCGGCCGCGCGGGCGCGGTAGCGCATGACGAAGAAGATGACGATCCCCAGGAGGTAGAAGACGCCGGCATCGATGATGCCGTTGGTCTCCAGGTAGGTGAGCGCCCCGCCCCCCTTCAGGGCGTTCACGATCGGCTTGATCACCGCGAAGATGTAGATCCACAGCGGGAACACCAGCCAGGCCAGCCCGATCCAGGGCAGCTTGCGACCGAACGGCGCGTTGCGCACCAGGTCGGGCCGGCGCCAGCGGACGAGAATCGCGTTGATGCCCGGAAGGCACCATGTGAAGAGCGCCATGACGATCGAGAACCAGGCGGTCCCGGCCAGGTTGAGCTTGTGGTCGGTGGTGGCCAGGAACGTGGGCAGGTCCTTGTAGCTCTGGAAGAACAGGAACAGCGCAGTCAGCGCCAACGTGGCGAAGATCGCGTTCACGGGGGCGCGCAGCCGCTCGTTGACGCGGCCGAACCATTCGGGCATCTGCCGGTCAAGGCTCCAGGCCAGCTGCATCCGGCTGATGAAGTTGATGTAGACCGGGCACAGCAGGAACGGGAAGACCACGCCGCCGAGGCTGATCAGGGCCCAGATCGGCCAGAGGCTCTTGTTGGCCACCACCGCGAGGAGCGGCATGGCGTTGGGCTGTCCCAGGGGCAGCGGCGAGATCGAGTGCGGCCAGCCCCAGTACCCCGCGCCCCAGGCCACGTTCGTGCCGAAGCCGAAGTGGCTGGAGATGGCGTCGACGTAGACGGAGTTGGCCAGCACGCCGATGAGCAGGGCGCCCAGCAGCGCGATGAGCACGCCACGGCGCACGTTGCCGCGCACCTCGCCGGCGATGTAGGCCGAGTACTGGAAGCCGATGAACTGGAAGAGCAGCACCGAGAGCACGATCGGGAAGGCGCCGGTGTCGAAGATCCGCGACAGGAAGCTCTGGGGTGGTGCTCCCAGCACGCCCGCGGCGTGCCCCGACGCCGTGATCTTGGCCGCGGTCACACCGCCGGTGTAGTGAGGCAGGTTGTGGATGAACGCGCCCTTGTGCGTGAACAGCAATCCGAAGACGAACATCGCGGCGAAACAGGCGACGCCGAACCCGGCCAGCGCCGTCACCACCTTGTGGAAGCTGCGCGTCGGCAGCAGGCTGATCCCGCCGATGGCCAGCAGGACCACGACCGAGCCGATGAAGCCCGGGGTGCCCGTGATGGCGCCGGTGGCGTCAGTGAACCAACCGTTGGCGCCGCCGAAGCCGCCGGCCCCGATCCCGATGATCCGTGCGGTGATCTGAAGGTTGCGCAGCACCAGCGGCACTTCGAAGGCGATGATCAGCACCGAGGCGATGACCAGCGTCCACGACTCGAGAAAGCCCAGCGCGGGGTGCAGGATGCGGCTGGTGAACACGTAGTCGCCGCCGGAGCGCGGCATCACCGAGGTCAGCGAGGAGAAGATGAGCGCCAGCAGGATGCAGAACAGCCCGGCGATGATCGACGCCCAGCCATAGGCCGAGAACGGGCCCGCCTTCCACATCGGCACGAAGGGAAGCGAATAGAAGATGGGGTACAGCGTCAGGCCGACGCCGACGAACGCGGCGACGTTGAAGAACAGGGCGTTGGTGACGCTGACGTTGCGGACCAGGCCCGACGACTGCCGGACGAACAGCTTCGGCGTGGTGCTCGCCGTGGCGGCTGACGGTGGCGTGCTCGCTTCGGACACTTCCCCTCCTCCTCCAAGGTTGGGACAAAGGCGCGGGGACCCTACCACCAGGCTTAGTGGGCGATCAACTCCGGGGCGAGCTCGATCAGCGTCGACACCGGCAGCCCGACGACGTTGAGGTAGTCGCCCTCGATCCGGCTCACCAGCACCGCACCCCGGCCCTGGATGGCGTAGGCCCCGGCGCGGCCGTCCCATTCGCCCGTCGCCACGTAGGCGGCGATCGCCGCATCGTCCAGCGGGCGGAACTCGACCGCGGTCTGGGCCGCCGCGGTGCGAACCCGATCGCCGTGGATGAGGCACACCCCGCTGATGACGACGTGGCGCTGCCCGGCGAGCGCGGTGAGCATCTCAGCCGCGTGGCGGGCGTCGCGCGGCTTGCCGTAGATATCGCGCCCGAGGCTCACCACGGTGTCGACGCCGAGCACCGGCAGCTCGGCCGGTGCGATGGCCGCGGCCTTGCGATACGCGTTCTCGAGGGCGACCTCGGCGGCCGGCCCGGCGGCGAGCTCCTCCACCGCCGGTACGCGCACCTCGAAGGCGACGCCGATCTGCTCCAGAATGGCGCGCCGCTGCGGCGAGCGCGAGGCGAGGATCAGTCTCGCGTCCGCCACAGCGTGCTCAGCGGCGGCGCGGGCGCCGGCCTAGGCCAAGTCAGGGAAGAACAGCCCGACCTCGCGCTGCGCCGACTCCGGCGCATCGGAGCCGTGGACCATGTTTTGGCCGACCGAGGTGGCGTAGTCGCCGCGGATGGAGCCGGTGGTCGCCTCCAGCGGGTTGGTGGCGCCGATCACCTGGCGAGCGGCGCGGATGGCCGACTCCCCCTCGAGGACCATCGCGACCAGCGGGCCGGAGGTGATGAACTCGACGAGCTCGTCGTAGAAGCCCTTGCCCTCGTGCTCGGCGTAGTGCTGCGCGGCCAGCTCGCGCGTCATCGTCATCAGCTGGAGCGCCACCAGGCGCAGGCCCTTGCGCTCGAACCGGGCGATGATCTCCCCGGTCAGGTTGCGGGCGAAGGCATCGGGCTTGACAAGGATGAGCGTGCGCTCCACGGCGGTGGGCCTCCTTTGAGGGGTCCAGGGGGTCGGGTGGCCGACAGGCTACGGGGTCGCGGCCGCGGGTGGCGGTCCGGCCGGGCTACGTGGTCGACGGCTGCTGCTCGGCCGGCGGCTGCTCGGTCGCCTCCGTGCGCCGGCGCTGGCGACGCGGAATCGGCGACCGCCCACTCGGGCCGCCGGGCATGCCGATCTCGGCCTCGCAGAAGGGGCACACCTTCCACATCGGGTCAAGCGGCCGGCCACAGGCGTGGCAGGGGTCCTTGAGCTTGCGCATGCAGTTGGGGCAGCGCAGGAAGTCCTTCTCGACTTCGAAGTCGCAGTGGGGGCACAGGTGGTATCCCAGCTCGGCCAGCCGCGCCTCCGCCGCCTGCATCTCGAGCTCGCGCTCGCGCACGTCGTCGAGATACTCGGGGGGGCGCACGATCATGTAGACGATCGTGCCGACATAGGGGAAGCCAGAAGCCAGCGTGGCGCACCCGATCAGCAGCGGATCGGCGATCCGGCGGCGGGCGTCGGCGTAGGTCCAATAGATCAGCGCCAGCCAGATGACCACCAAGAAGAGGATCACCAGCTCGACCGCCAGGCGCAGTGCGCTGTTGTGAATGCCGAAGATTGCGAAGGTCAGCATGTGAAGGGGGCGAGTGTAGTGGGCACCAGGATTGTGCGGCTCATATCAATACGCCGTCAACTACCCGGTTCCTTGTCGAGAATCGCCCAAGCCGTTACAAGAACGCTCGTCCAAAGAGATATCCAATGCCGAAGAAGACGAGGATGACCACCGCCACGATCAGCGCCACGAGCCCGATCATGGCCAGGAACTTGGGCTGATCGTCGTCGTTCACGGTGGTTCTCTCCATACGCGGTTCAGAGGCTGGAGGCCCGCTCGCGGCGCCCGCCGGCCAACAGGTCACCGACCAGGTACTGGGACCCGGTGACCACCACAAATCCCTCTCGCCCCGCCAGCTCCCGGGCCCGCGCGAGGGCGCGCCACGGGTCGCCGACGACCTCGGTGGGCGGCCCGCCCAGCTGCGCGGCCAGCGACTTGAGCGTCGCCGGTGGCAGCACCCGCGGGTTCTGGGTCGAGGTCAGCACCAGCCGGTCACACGCCGGCATCAGCTCACCGAGCATGCCGGCAGCGTCCTTGTCATCGAGCACCGAGACCACCGCCACCACCGGCGCGCGCCCGCCGGTGAGCTCGGGCAGCGACTCGGTGAGAGCCCGCATCCCCTCGGGGTTGTGGGCGACGTCGATCACGGTCAGCGGATCGGCGTCGATCTGCTCCAGGCGGCCGGGGACCCGCACCTCCGCCGCCGCGGCGGCCACCGCCGCGACATCCAGGGCGCCGAGGTAGACCTCCGCCGCCGTCCGCGCCAGCGCGAAGTTGCGACGCTGGTACTGGCCGGCGGCGCGGACGACCGGGACTCCCGGGTCGGTGCCCGCCTGCAGCATGCGCGCCCCCCGCTCGGCGCACACGCGCTCGGCGACCGCCAGCACCTCGGGCGCCAGGCCGCTGCCCAGCACCAGCGTCCCCCCCGGCTGGACGACGTCGAGCTTCTCGCCGGCGATGTCAGTCAGGGTCGGTCCCAGCCAGCGGGTGTGCTCCAGGCCGACGCTGGTCAGCACCTGGACGGTGGAGGGGATGACGTTGGTGGCGTCGTAGCGACCGCCCAGCCCCGCCTCGATCACGGCGCACTCGACCCCCTGGCGCGCCATCTCCGAGTAGGCGGCGGCGGTGAGGGCCTCGAACTGGGTGACGCGGTCGTCGGGATCCAACGCGCGATTGACGAGGTCCGCCGCCCGCGCCGCGCGCGTGACCGCAGCGGCGAACTCCGTCGCGGTGAGGTCGCTGTCGGCGATCCGGATGCGCTCACTGAAGGAGACCAGGTGCGGCGACAGATAGGTGCCGGTGCGCAGCCCGTGGTGACGGAGGATCGAGGCGATCATCCGCGTCGTGGAGGACTTGCCGTTCGTGCCGACGACATGGATGGACGCGAAGGCGCGCTCGGGATGGCCGAGGGCGGTCATCAGCCGCCGCATCCGGTCCAGCTCGAAGCGCATGCCGAAGCGCTCGAGCGAGAGGACGTAGCGCTCGGCCTCTTCGGGGGTGAAGGCGTGGGCGGGCTGGGGCGCGCGCGTCACAGGGCCTCCCGTTCGGCCTGCAGCCGCGCCAGCTTGTCGCGCTCGGCCTGGACGATCTCCGGCCGCGCCTTGGCCACGAACTTCTCGTTGGCCAGCTTGCGCTCGGCGCGCTCGATCTCCGCGTCGAGCTTGGCGCGCTGCTCGGTCCTGCGCTTCTCCGCCCCCTCGACGTCGATGTCGGCCCCGGCGTAGATCTGCACCTGGCCGCCGGGGATGGGCACGGACGCCACGGGCTCCGAGCCGTTGGCGGCGCCGTCGAGGCTGAGGCGGGCGAGGCGACCGACGTGCTCGATCGTGTCCTCGTACCCGGGGGCCTCGAGTCGCGCGTCAAGCACCGCTCCGACCTTGACCCGCGCCAGGTCGCGCCAGCGACGCAGCTCCTGGATCGCCTCGATCGCGCGCTGAACGGCGGCCTCGGCGGTCTCGTCCACCTCGGTCGCCGCGGCGGCGGACACGCGGGCGGCGAGGAGGCCCTCCGAGCCCGGGATGTGGGAGTAGATCTCCTCGGTTTCGAACGGGATCAGCGGGTGCGCGATCGCGATGGTCTCCGTGAGCACGTGCAGGAGCGTCGCCGACAACTCCGGCTCCCCCGCCCGCAGCCGTGGCTTGACCAGCTCCAGGTACCAGTCGCACAGATCCCCGTAGATGAAGTCATAGAGGCCCAGCGCCGCGTGTGAGAAGTCAAAACGCTCGATGTCGGCCGCCAGTTCGGTCCGAGCGCGCTCCAGCCGCGACAGGATCCAGCGGTCCTCCACGGCGGTCGGCAGCGGCGCGGGCCGCGCGGACTCATCGACGCCGATGAGGATCAGCCGCGCCGCGTTCCAGAGCTTGTTGGTGAGCTGCTGACCCTGGGCCACCTTGTCCTCGGAGAAGCGGACATCCTGCCCGCTGGACATGGCCAGCAGGCCCCACCGGACCGCGTCGGCCCCGTAGGCGGGGAAGTCGCCGGGGGGCTGGTTGCCCTCCGCGAACACCGGCGGACGGGGGCCGCCCTCGATCAGGTCAAGCGGATCGATGCCGGTGCCCAGCGACTTGGACATCCGCCGCCCGTCCGGGGCCTGGATGATCGAGGTGATGTGGACGTCGGTGAAGGGCTCGGTGCCGGTGAACTCCAGCCCCATCATGATCATCCGCGCCACCCACAGGAAGATGATGTCGCGGCCGGTGACCAGGGCGTCGGTGGGGTAGAACGCCTTGAGCTCCGGGGTCTGCTCGGGCCAGCCGAGCGTCGCGAACGGCCACAGGGCGCTGGAGAACCACGTGTCGAGGACGTCGGGGTCGCGCTGCCAGCCCTCTCCCTTGGGCGGCTCGGTGCCCACATAGGTGTCGAGGTCGCGGTACCACACCGGCAGCTGGTGTCCCCACCACAGCTGGCGCGAGATGCACCAAGGCCGGATGTTCTCCATCCAGTCGAGGTAGACCTTGGCCTGATTGGCCGGGTGAAAGCGGACGCGTCCGCTGGTGACGGCCTCGATGGCGGGCTCGGCCAGCTTGTCCATGGCCATGAACCACTGCAGGGAGATGAGCGGCTCGATCCGCTGCCCGGAGCGGTGCGAGAACGGCACGGTATGCAGGTGGGGCTCGGTGTGATCGATCAGCCCCTGCTCTGAGAGCTCGGCCACGACGGCCTTCTGGGCCTCCGCGGCGGTCATGCCGCGGAAGCGCTCAGGGGCCTCGGCGGTGATCCGGCCGTCCTCGCCGATGACCGAGGGCTGAGCCAGGCCGTGACGGCGGCCGATCTCGAAGTCGTTGGGGTCGTGCGCCGGGGTGATCTTCAGCGCGCCGGTGCCGAACTCGGGCTTGACGTACTCGTCGGCGATGATCTTCAGCTTGCGCCCCACCAGGGGCAGGATCGCCTTCTCGCCGATGAGGCGGCGGTACCGATCGTCGTCGGGATGGACGGCGATGGCGGAGTCGGCGAGCATGGTCTCGGGGCGCACGGTGGCGACGGTGATGGCTCCCGAGCCGGAGTCCAGCGGATAGTCGATGTAGTAGAGGGTGTCGGTGACCTCGCGCTGCTCGACCTCCAGGTCGGAGATCGCCGAGCCGGTCCCCGGATCCCAGTTGACCATGTAGCGGTCGCGGTAGATGTAGTCCTTCTCATACAGCGACACGAACACCTTGAGCAC
>DATJTQ010000298.1:0-49466 GCA_035503355.1 Solirubrobacteraceae bacterium | reverse complement strand
ACGGGCCTGCGAACCTCAGGGCCATGCACAGCGAAACGATTGACGTTCACACCCCTGACGGGACCGCCGACTGCTACCTGACTCGCCCTGACGAGGGATCGCATCCCGGGGTCCTGTTCCTCATCGATGCCATCGGGCTGCGCCCGCGGATCGAGGAGATGGCGGACCGCATCGCGCGAGACGGATACACGGTGCTGGCGCCCAACGTGTTCTACCGGGCGGGCCGCGCCCCGCTGTGGGAGACGCCGGACTTCGCCGACGCCGAGGCGCGGGCCAAGTTCATGCAGTCGCTCGGTCCCGTGATGGGCGAGCTGACCCCGGACCGCGTCTCCGCGGACGGCGGCGCCTACCTGGACGCGCTCTCCGAGCAGACCGATGGGCCGCTGGGGATCACCGGCTACTGCCTGGGCGGCCGGCTGGGCTGGACGATCTCGGCATCACACCCCGATCAGGTCGCCGCGCTGGGCGGCTTTCACGCCGGCCGGCTCGTCACCGACGACGCCGACAGCCCCCACCATCTGGCGCCGGCGATCAAGGCCGAGGTCTACTGGGGCCACGCCGACGCGGACCAGAGCATGACGCCCGAGAACATCGCCGTCCTGGATCAGGCCATGGACGACGCCGGCGTGCGCCACACCACCGAGGTCTACGAGGGCGCCCACCATGGCTACACCATGTCCGACATGGCAGTGTTTAACGAGGCGGCGTGTGAGCGCCACTTCCAGGCGCTGGGCCAGCTGTTGAGCCGCAATTTGACGTAAATCCGGTGGGCTTGAGTTCTCGGGCGAATGTGCCGATACTCGTCCTGTCAGACAGCGAAGGCACTTTGCGGGATGAGCCCTTCCTTGCGAACGCCCCCCGAGCACGAAATAACCGCCTGATCTTCTGATGCCCGAAGCCCGCCACGAGCGGGCTTTCGGCGTTAAGGGCCTTCGGCGCTCAGAGCCCCCTTGACGCTCTGCGCGTCCGGTCCCGCGAATTTCACAAATGCGGTGCATCAGCCTGATAGCGTCGCGCGCCGTGCTCGACGGATCGATGACGCGGCGGTCGTTGCTGGCTCGGGGTGCCGGCGCGATGGCGGGCGCCGCCCTCGGCGGCGGAGCGGTGAGCCGAGCGTGGTCGCGGCCCGTCCGTGACCTGGCCCGCCCGCACGGCTCACAGATCCACGCCCTGCACGCGCTGGGGCGCAGCCGGATGCGCCTGCCCGACTCGCTGCCGGCGGCGAACCTGCCCACCGGCACCGACACGATCCCCGAGATCGAGCACATCGTGGTCCTCATGCTGGAGAACCACTCCTACGACAACTTCCTGGGGATGCTCGGACGCGGGCCGGGACAGCAGCCTCGCGGCGACGGGTTCACCCTCGCCGCCGACGGCTATCCCGCCAACGCCAATCCGTACCCGAACGGCACTCCGTTGCGCGCGTTCCGGATGCCCACGACCTGTCAGGTCGACGGGCGCCCCAGCCAGGAGTGGGAGCAGTCGCACATCCAGTACGCGGGCGGGCGCAACAACGGCTTCGTGGTCTCCAACAGCGGCCCGGTGGCGATGGGCTACTGGAACGAGCAGGACCTTCCCTTCACCTACGCGCTGGCCGAGCAGTTCCCCATCGGCGACCGGTTCTTCTGCAGCACGCTGGCCCAGACCGACCCCAACCGGCGGTTTCTCATCGCTGCCACCGCGATGGGGATGACCGACGACATCGGCGGCAGTCAGGGCAACCTCGAACCCGACGCGCTGCTGGGCGCACCGCCCAACGGGACCATCTTCGAGCGCCTCACCGCCGCCGGGATCAGCTGGACCGATTACGCGGAGTCGTTCCCCACCGGGACGACGATGGAGCTCTACCCCTCCGTCGACGCCGCCTTCTCGGCCACCAACGTCAAATCGATCGATCAGTTCTTCAGCGACGCCGCATCCGGAGCGCTGCCCAGCTTCAGCCTCCTCGATCCCAACTACGACACCCAGTCTCAGGAGAATCCGCAGAACATCGTCGTCGGCGAGGCGTTCCTGGCCGGCGTGGTCCAGGCGCTCGGAAAGTCACCGCTGTGGCCCAAGACGCTGCTGGTCGTCAACTACGACGAGCACGGCGGCTACTACGACCACGTCCCCCCTCCCCCCGCACTGGCTCCGGACTCGGTCCCGCCGGTCGTCCAGCCGGGCGAGTCGACCTACGACGGCTTCGCGCGCTACGGGTTCCGCGTGCCCGCGATCGTGGTCGGCCCCTATGCCAAGCGCAACCACGTCAGCCACGTGGTCTATGACCATGCCTCGATCCTGGCCCTGGTGGAGCGCAAGTGGAACCTCCCGGCCATGACCCTGCGCGACGCCAACGCCAACGACCTCACCGACTTCATCGACCTCGACGCCCTGCGGGCCGGCAACCCGACCTTCCCCGAGCTGCCGCCGCTCCCCGCCTCCGGCCAGACCGCGGCGACCCTGGCCTGCAACACCACGGGGCCGGGCACCATCCCGCCGCCGCGCCCGGCAACCAGCGGGCCCGCTCCGGGCAAGCTGCCACCGATCCGGCTCCAGCTCCGTGATCTGGGCGTCAAGCGACACCTCAAGGCACTCGAGTTCGAACTGCGCACTTCGCACGGCACGCTCACCCACCTCGAGGTCGACCTGATGCACAACTCCAGACGCATCGCTCGCGAACACGTGGCCAAGGTGTCTCACGCCGAGCGGCGCGTCTTGGTGCGGGTGGGCGGCAAGGCTCCGAGGCGCGGACGCTACGAGCTCGTGGTGCGCGACGGGCGCAAAGTGCTCATCCGCCGCTCCGTGCGCGTCGGCTGAACCACGACACCGCGCCAAGCTCTCTTCCATCTCCGCCCGCAGTTGCTAACTTCCAGCATCCCCGCGGCTGTGGTGAAACTGGTATACACGCGGCGTTCAGGTCGCCGTGCCCTTACGGGCGTGGAGGTTCGAATCCTCTCAGCCGCACTCTCGATGGTGGACCGGACGCGCCCGGGGCGGGGGGCGCGCTCCGTATTGCTCACATAGAGGCTGTCGCATAACCCTGCTCGGCGCGGCCGTCGTGGTGACGATTCCTACGTGCCGCTGTCGCGTCGTGCCGGCGCGGCGAGCAAGGGGATCGGCCTGCGGTTCTCCCCCTCGCGACGTTGAGTCAGAACCTGGCGTTAATCGCCAGGTTTTGACCCAGGGTCGCTTCGCGGCACGGGCCGACAACACGCCGCCGCCGAACGAAGACGACGCTGTGTCGCAACGAGCCACCGTGCCGAGACCTGAGTCCGGACCTCGCCAGGCGACGCTGGGACACAAAGCGTCGGAAAACGCCATCTTTTGTCCCAGCGTCGTTGCGCGCAGCCGGGTGCGGGCACCACTGCGCCCGGCCGCCCCGACATCTCGACCGCGCTGTGGGCGCGTGTGTGGTGCGACAGCCTCATAGCTACGAAAAGATCGCGGCGCTCGGCGGCACGCCGCAGGCGCGGCGCACGCACCTGCGCGCGCCGCAGGCGCGCCGCACGCACCTGCGCACCCTCCCGCTCAGAGCCAGCCCCGCTCCTCGGCGACCCGCACGGCCTCCCCGCGGTTGCGCGCATCGAGCTTCTGCATGACCGAGGACAGGTGGTTGCGCACGGTCCCCGGGGACAGGTACAGCGCGGAGGCCAGGTCGGCCACGGTGGCGTGCTCGCGGCTGGCGGCCAGGACCTCGTGCTCACGTGGTGTCAGGGGCGACTCGCCCTGAGACAGCGCCGCGGCGGCCAGGCCCGGGTCCACCACGCGCTCGCCGCGCAGCGCGCGGCGGATCGCTGAGGAGAGCTCGGAGGCGGGCGCGTCCTTCAGGACAAAGCCCGAGGCGCCTCCCTCCATGGCGCGCCGCAGGTACCCGGGGCGCCCGAAGGTGGTCAGGATCAGGACCCGGCACGCCGGTAGGCGCGAGGCCAGCTCCTCGGCGGCATCGAGCCCCGTCGCCCCCGGCATCTCGATGTCGAGCAGCGCCACGTCGGGACGGGCCTCCAGGGCGGCGTCCAGCACCTCGTCGCCGCGCGCCACCTGAGCGACGACCTCGATGTCGGGCTCCAGGCCGATCAGGGTGGCCAGCGCTCCGCGGACCATGCCCTGGTCCTCGGCGATGAGGACCCGGATCACGCCGGCGCCCCGCCCGTCGGGATCGAGACCGCCAGCCGGAAGCCCGTGCCGTCGGGCAGACCGCCGGCTTCGATGCGCCCGCGCAGCCGCTCGGCGCGCTCGCTGAGACCGATGATCCCGTGCCCAGTCACCGCGCCGGCCTCGCCGACCCCGCCGCCCTCGCCGCCCTCGCCAACCTCCCGCCGGCATGCCGGCCCCTCCCCATCGTCCACCACCTCGACGGCGGCGTCGCCCAGGCCCGCTCGCACGCGCACCTGGCAGTGGGTGGCGCCGCTGTGGCGGATGACATTGGTCGCGCCCTCGCGCACCGCCCAGGCCAGCACCGCCTCGACCTCGGGATCCAGCGCCACCGGCGCGCGCTCGAACTCGGCGGCGATGCCGGCCGCCGACAGCGCGACGCGGGCGCCTTCGAGCTCCTTCTCCAAGGTCGGCTGCCGATAGCCGCTCACCGCCTCGCGCACCTCGCGCAGGGACTCACGGGCGACCCCCTCCACGTCGGCCACCTCGGCGGCGGCGCGCTCCGGATCAAGCTTCATGAGTCGCCCGGCCAGCTCAGCCTTGATGGCGATCACCGACAGGCTGTGACCCAGCAGGTCATGGAGATCCCGGGCAAAGCGCTCGCGTTCAGCGGTCACGACGCTCAACGCCAGCTCGGCACGCGCCTCGCACAACTCCAGGTTGCGCAGCCGCAGGTCGCGGAGGAGCACCAGCAGCAGCCCGATGCCAACGGCGCTGGCGGCAAAGCCGGCGCCCGTCCCCGCACTGCCCCCGCCCGCCACAACCGCGCCGAAGGCGGCAGCGGCACAGACGACGACGGCGGGCATCCCCAGGTCAGAGCCGACCACCAGACCCAGGGACGCGGCGCAATAGGTGAAGAGAAAGCCCCAGCTCGGGCGGTCGACGATGGTCAGCACGCAGGCGAGCACCAGCATCACGCCGGCCAGCATCAGCGACCGCCGGTACCCCTGCTGGTCGGTCCACGTGATGACCAGCATCACGTAGGCCGCCGTGAAGGCCAGCGCCCCGGCAATGGCGAAGATGTGCTCCCGGGTCGATCCGGTGTTGGTGATCGCGTCGATCACCGGGACGACGATGAACAGCAGCCACACCATCAGCCCGAGCACGCGCGCGCGGCCGAACGGCTCGTGCGCGGTGCTGCGGTCGCGGCTCCAGGGGGAGCCGGGCCGCTGCCGCTGCGAGGACTTGGCCATCAGCCGACATCCCCCATCGGCTTGCGCAGGAACTTCAGCATCATCCACACGCCCACCACGGTCCAGATGGCCAGCACCTTGAGGTCGGCGCCGTCGAAGCCGGCCCCGTGGTGGCGCGGGTCGAACACGTACTGCAGGCTCGAGGCCAGCGCCTTGATGGGGAAGATGCCGGCGATCGTCTTGAGCCACTGAGGCAGCGAGTCGATCGGAAACCAGATGTTGGAGATGAAGGTGAGGGGCAGCACGGCGAGGTTGACCACCACTGGGCCGGCCTCGGCGTTGGGGATGAACCGCGTGATCCCGATGCCGATGGTGGTGAAGCAGGCGGTGCCGAGCACCAGCGCGGCGATCAGGCCCGGCAGGGTCGACGCCCGCAGCTGCAGCCCGTAGGCGACGACGCCGAGTCCCAGCACCACCACGGTCATCAGCAGCATGATCACCGTCGCCGAGCCGATACGGGCCAGCACGTAGGCCCAGCGCGGAAGGGGCGTGCCCTGCATGCGCTTCAGGATGCCCTGGTCGCGGAGGATCGCGGTGCTGATGGCCAGGTTGACGAAGGTGGTGGCGATGATGCCGTAGGCCAGGATGCCGGGAACGAAGAAGTCGTCGAACGCGATGTTGCCGCGGCTGGAGATCGTCTGCCCCTTGTCGAGCGAGGCGAAGATCACCAGGAACATGATCGGGAAGACGAAGGTGAAGATCCCGCGACCGCGGTTGCGCCAGTAGGCGCGCTGCTCGTAGCGGATCTGCCAGAGGACGAGGCCGATGTCTCGGCCCAGCGTGGACTGTGGAATTGTCGGATTCATGCCGTGGCCTCCTCTGCGACCGTCGTGCGTTCAGGCTCACCCGAACCGGTGAGCTCCAGGTAGATGTCCTCGAGCGTCGGCTGGGTCACCGAGAAGTGCGCCAGGTCCACGTCGCCGTCCAGCGCCCAGGTGGTGATGATCTGCGCCGCCCGGACCGGCTGGCGCGTGTGGATGGTGACGCGAGCGCCGACGAGCTCGCGGCTCTCCTCGGGGACGCCGGGGATGTCGCTCAGCCCAACCTCCTCGGGGAGCTCGAAGCGGATCTCAGCGGGGCGCAGATCGCGCCCGCCCAGCTCATCGGGCCGGCCGGAGGCGATGATCTCCCCGCCGCGCATCACCGCGACGCGGTCGGCCAGAAACTGGGCCTCCTCCATGTAATGGGTGGTGAGGAACACCGTCTTGCCCAGCTGGCACAGCGAGCGGATGGTTGACCACGCCTGGCGCCGCGCCTGGGGATCAAAGCCGGTGGTCGGCTCGTCGAGGAAGATCAGCTCGGGGTCGCCGACCAGAGCCAAGGCCAGATCGAGCCGACGCCGCTGTCCCCCGGACAGCTTCTTGGCGCGCTCGTTGCGCTTCTCGTTCAGCTCGACGAGCTCGATGACCTCGTCCACCGGACGCTGGCGCACGTGATAGCGGCCGTACATCTCAACCAGCTCATACACCGACAGGTCGCCCTGCACGCCACTCTCCTGGAGCACGATCCCGACCTGCTCTCGCAACTCGCGCGAGCCCGACGCCGGGTCGATGCCGAGGACGCGCGCCTCGCCCGAGTTCCGCGTCCGGTAGCCCTCCAGGATCTCTACGATCGAGGTCTTGCCAGCGCCGTTGGGCCCCAGCAGGCAGAAGACCTCGCCGCGCCTGACGTCGAAGGTGACCCCGCGCACGGCGAGGTTCTCGCCGTAGGACTTGCGCAGGTCACGGACCTCGATCGCCAGCTCATCTGCTTGTGTGGGAATCGAATTCATGGCACGGAGCGTAAGCCTGGCCCACGGTCCGCGTAAGTGCCGCGCCGCCGAAATCCCCTATGACATCTGTCATGCGCTCCAGCGCTCGATCACGGTGGTGTCGCGCTCGTGGCCGAGGACGCCGAGCGAGCCGGCCTCCAGCTTGAAGCGGGCGCCGGCCGCGACCTCCATCTCCAGCCAGCGCGCCGTGAACACCCGCAGGACATGGCCGTGAGCGAAGGCCAGGCCGTTGCCGTCCACCTCGGCAAAGCGGGCCAGGACCCGGTCCACCCGCGCCCCGATCGCCGGCGGAGACTCCCCGCCCGGGCAGCCGTCGCGCCACAGCCACCAGTCCGGCCGCGTCTCCCAGATCTCAGGCGTGGTCAGCCCCTCGTACTCGCCGTAGTCCCATTCCATCAGGTCCTCGGTGATCTCGGCCACGTCCCCGAACCCGGCCAGCTCGCACGTCTCGCGCGCCCGGCGCAGCGGGCTGCACAGGACCAGCCCGAAGTCGACGCCGGCCAGCTTGGGAGCCAGCACCCGGGCCTGCTCCTCGCCCTCGGGCAGCAGCGGCAGATCGGTGCGGCTGGTGTGCTGGCCCGACTTGCTCCACTCGGTGGCGCCGTGGCGGGCGATGTAGATCTCGTGGGCCATACGCGGTGCGCGCACACGATCTCACGTCGACGGCGCGATTGCACCCCCGGTGCGCTCGATTTCGTCCACCTTGGCCCGCCGGCGGACGTGGCGGTCCTCAAATGAGACCTGCGCCTGAAGGAACGTCAGCACGATCTGGGCCGCCACCTCCACCCCGATCACGCGGCCGCCGAGGCACAGCACGTTGACGTCGTCGTGCTCGACGCCCTGGTGAGCCGTGTAGGTGTCGTGGATCGTCGCCGCGCGGACCCCGTGGATCTTGGCCGCCGCCACCGAGACGCCGGCGCCCGACCCGCACACGATGATGCCGCGCTGGGCGCGGCCCGAGGCGACCGCCTGCCCCACCTCCAGCGCCTTATCGGGATAGTCGATCGGGTCCGGCCGGTCAGTGCCGAAGTCGAGGATCTCGTGGCCGTCGGCGGCGATCACGCCCAGCAGCCGCTCGCGCAGCACGTATCCGGCGTGGTCAAAGCCGCAGGCGACGATCATGGGTCCTGGGTTATCAGATCCTCGGTCGGGGCGGGGGCCTCACCGGAGTCGCTCACCTCATGGGCGGCGAGCAGCGCCGCCCCCAGCACCCCGGCGCGCACGCCATGACGGGCCACCCGGATGGTCGTCTGCTTGCCCAGGCCCGGCAGCACGTAGGCCGCCGCGGTGCGCTTGGCCGGCTCCAGCAGCAGGTCGCCGGCGCGCGCCGCGCCGCCGCCGATCACCACCTCCTCGGGATCGAAGGTGTTGATGGCGTTGGCGATGCCCAGCCCCACCCGCTCGCCCCACAGCTCCAGCAGCCGTTGGGCGACCGGATCTCCGTCGTGCGCCGCATCGACGGCTTCGACGCCGGTGGCCTTCCCGCCACGAGCGCAGATCTTGCCCAGCGCAGAGTCGGGATGCTCCTGCACCGCGCGCTGCACCATGGCATCCAGGGCATGCCCAGCGGCAACGCGCTCGAGCGAACCCTCCTGCGGGAACTTGCCGGCGTCGGGCACCGGACCGCTGAGGTCCATGCCGACGATGGTGTGGCCCAGCTCGCCGGCGCCGCCGGTGGCCCCGCGGTAGATCCGCCCGCCCAGCACCAGCCCGCCGCCCACCCCCGTGCCGACGGTGATCATCACCAGATCGCGCGCCACCATCCGCAGCTCCTCGTCGTGCGCCTCGGCCAGCGCCGCCACCGTCGCATCGTTGTCGACGAACACGGGCACGCCGAGCCGCTCTCCGAGAACCTCGCGCAGCGGGACGTCGGCGAGCGGGATGTTGGCTGAGGAGACGACACGGCCGGTGGCAAACTCCACCACCGAGGGCACGCCCAGCCCGACGCCGTCGAGCTCCTCGCCGCGACATGTCTCGATCATGTCGACCAGCTGCTCGATCAGGGCCTCCTGGCCCGAGAGGTCCGTCGGTTTGATCAGCGACTCGGACAGGTCGTTGCCCTTGAGGCGGGCCACCGCGATCTTGGTGCCGCCCAGGTCCAGCCCGATGACGTCGGTCACTGCGGCTCCCCCGTGAAGTACAGGCGGGAGGCAGCGGCCTCGTCCACGAGCACCGTGATCGCCTTGGCCTCGGGCGCGAGCAGCGAGGATGGGGTGGCCGGGTCAGGCTCGGCGTCGGGCCCGAAGGCCCGCGCGATGGCGTCGGCCTTGGACTCCCCGACGGCCAGGAACACGATCTGGCGCGCGCGCACGAGCGTGGGCAGCGTCATCGAGATCCGAGGCACAAAGGGCTCCAGGCCCGCCTCGGGCACGCCCACCACCAGGCGCTGGCGCTCACTGAGCGACGCCTGGTCCGGGAACAGCGAGGCGCAGTGGCCATCCGAGCCGATCCCCAGCAGCAGCAGATCGAAGACCGGCGGGGCGGGCGAGGACCGTGTCACCAGGATCTCCTGATAGTCGTCGGCGCCCGCCTCGGGGCCCAGCTCACCCTTCATCCGCTCAAAGCGGGGTGATCGGTCAGCCAGCGGGTCGAGCAGGGTCTCCTTGATCATCTTGTAGTTGGACCGGTCGTCCTCGGGGTCCACGCACCGCTCGTCGCCGATCCAGAAGGTGGTGCGCGAGAGGTCGAGGTCGACCCGCTGCACCGCTTCGACGAAGTGCTCGTAGGCGGCGCGCGGCGTCGAGCCGCCGGTGAGCACGATGTCCCCGCCGTTGATGGCCGCGCCCACCATCAACGCGGCGCAGCCTCGGGCTGGATCGTCGACGATCTCGAACGAGACCGTCATGCCGGACACAACCCGTGCGCTGCCTTGAGCGCCGGCAGGTAGGTCGAGTCGCGCAGCAGCGCCTGGCGGATGCCCTCCCCGAGGATCCCGCCCTCGCCGCGCGAGGCGCCGAGGATCTTCCATCCGCGTTCCTCGCCGTCGGAGTCGCGCTCCACGGCATCGAGGCCGCCCTCGCCGCGCTGCAGGGAGAGCGCGGTTCCGTCCCCGGTCACCACGGTGACGCCGGCCAGACCCGGCGCCTCCTGCTCGGCGGTGTGCAGGGAGACGACCACCTCACCGTCGCCCTCCGGCTCTCCGGCGGCCAGCCGACCGTCCCACAGACGCAGGTGACTGCGCTCCCAGTGCAGGCGCGAGGACAGCCACCCAGCGAGCAGCAGCGCGCTGGCCATCGAGGTCTCACGGTGGCGGATCTCCAGCTCCTCGATGTCGCGCAGCGCGTCCACACGCTCGGGCAGGTCGAAGGTCGCCGCCAGCCGCTCACGCCACGGCGTGGTGCGCAGCCAGGCCAGGTCCACGATGTAGGCGTGCTTGCGCAGCCGCTCGGCCCGGGCGAAGGCATCGGAAGGATCGTCGATGTCGTCTGAGTCCAGCAGCATGACGTCGACCAGCGGGCAGATCGCGTCCACCGCCTCGGGGTGCCCGTGCGGGGACCACAGCACGGTCGGCAGCTCGGAGACCAGGACGGGATCGCAGATCGTCTGCAGCGCGCGCAGATGGCTGGGCCCGAGGTCGATCTCGACGCTCTCGTGCATCACCCCGAGCGCCGCTCCCTTCGGCTCCTGGTAGCTGACGGTGGCGACGGCGTCGAGGGTGGTGCGCCCCTCCTCCACCGCGCACAGCACGGTGCGCGACCCGTGGTAGCGGCCGGCGCGTTCCAGGCGGTTGGCGATCTCGCCCTTCCACTCGCGGTCGACGATGACGATGAGGTTGATGACCCGAGCGGGGGCCAGGGCCTCGTTGGCGGCGTGGCGCTCGCGCAGCAGCTCGCGTAAGGCGGCCTCGATGGCGTCAGGATTGGTGTCCTGGGCTGACCAGACGTCCTCGCTCACAGACGCCGCCACATCCGCCCGTCGTCCAGCAGCGCGTTGGCCTCGCGCGGGCCCGCCGATCCCGCCTCGTACTGCGGGATCGTCGAGGTCTTGTCGGCGTCCCAGGCCTCCAGGATCGGGTCGATGATGCCCCACAGCGCCTCGATCTCGTCGTTGCGCGTGAACAGCGTCGCGTCGCCTCGCATCGCGTCCAGGATGAGTCGCTCATATGCCTCCGGCGACTCCGACAAGAAGGACGTCCCGTAGCGGAACTCCATGTTGACCGGACGGATGCGCATCCTCGTCCCCGGGATCTTGGCCCCGATCGACACCGACACGCCCTCGTCGGGCTGCACGGTGAACACGATCTGGTTGGCCTGGATGCCCACCGAGCCGCTGCTCTGCAGGGCGACATGCGGGATCTGCTTGAGCACCACCGCGATCTCGGTCAGCTTGCGCGCCAGCCGTTTGCCGGTGCGCAGGTAGAACGGGACGCCGGCCCACCGCCAGTTGGAGACGTGCAGGCGCAGCGCCGCGTAGGTGGGGGTACGGGAGTAGCGCGCGACACCGTCCTCCTCGCGGTAGCCGGGGACCTCGACGCCGCCCACCACACCGGGGGCGTACTGGGCGCGAACGGCCATCGCCTCCACCTCGTCGACACTGGGCGGCACGATCGCCTCCAGCACCTTGAGCTTCTCGTCGCGCAGCCGGTCGGCGTCAAACGCCGTCGGCGGCTCCATCGTCAACAGCGCCAGCAGCTGGAGCATGTGGTTCTGGACGAGGTCGCGCAGCGCCCCGGAGTGCTCGTAGTAGCCGGCGCGGCCGCCGATGCCGATGTCCTCGGCGGCCGTGATCTGAACGTGATCGATGTAGTTGCGGTTCCAAACCGGCTCAAACAGGGCGTTGGCGAAGCGCAGCGCCATCAGGTTCTGCACCGTCTCCTTGCCCAGGTAGTGGTCGATGCGGAAGATCTGCTGCTCCTCGAAGACCTCCAGCAGCTGGGCGTTGAGGGTGCGGGCCGACGCCAGGTCATAGCCGAACGGCTTCTCGATGACGATGCGTACCGAGGCTCGATCGGCGCGGTTCAGGCCCGCGGCCCCGAGCTTTGCCGCAATCATCGGGAAGAACTCGGGGGCCGTGGACAGGTAGAAGACGCGGTCCAGCGGGCGCCCCGCCGACCGGTCAAACTCCTCCAGTTCGCGGGCCAGCTCCGAGTAGACGTTGTCGTCGTCGAACGACCCCTGGACGTAGCGGGCCTCGTTGAGCAGCCCCTCCAGCACATTGGGATCGGGACGGCGCCGCGAGAACCGCTCGATCGAGTCGGTGACGGTGTCGCGGAACTCCTCGTCCTCGTGGGTGCGACGACCGACGCCGATGACCTCGAAGCGCTCGGGCAACTGGCCCTCGTGCGCAAGGTTGTAGATCGCGGGCAGGAGCTTGCGATGCGCGAGATCCCCGGTGGCGCCGAAGATGACCAGCGACGTCGGGTGGACGGGCAGCCGCTCCAGACCTTCGACGAGCGGGTTCTCGGTGTCGGCCGCGCTCAGCGGAGAGGTTGCGCTCACTGCTTCGGCGCCGTCTTGACCGCGTGACCCCCGAACTGGTTGCGCAGCGCCGCCACCACCCGGGCGCTGTAGTCGCCTGCTCCGCGTGACGAGAACCGTGCGAACAGGGCCGCCGCCAGGGTCGGCATCGGCGTGTCGTGGGCGATCCCCGCGTCCAGCGTCCAGCGGCCCTCGCCGGAATCGTCGACCCAACCCTCGAGCGACGACAGGTCGTTGCCGTCCTGTTCAAAGGCGCGCGCCGCCAGCTCCAGCAGCCATGACCGGATCACCGACCCGTTACCCCACACCTTGGCAATCTGCTCGGTGTCCAGCCCGTAGTCGGACTTGTGGATGAGCTCGAAGCCCTCCGCGTAGGCCTGCATCAGGCCGTACTCGATCCCGTTGTGGATCATCTTCACGAAGTGGCCTGAGCCAGGGCCGCCCATGTGGCCCCAGCCGATCGGCTCGTCATCGGTGGCCGGCGGGGCGAGCGTATTGAACAGCGGCTCCAGTCGCTTGACCGCCTCGTCCTCGCCGCCCACCATCATGCAGTAGCCGATCTCCAGGCCCCAGATGCCGCCGCTGGTGCCCACGTCGACGAAGTGCACACCGCGCTCGGCGCACTTGGCGTGGCGCGCGACGGAGTCGGTCCACTTGGAGTTGCCGCCGTCGATGATGGTGTCGCCCTCGTCGAACATGCTGAGCAGCTTGTCGACGGTGTCCTCGGTCGGCTTGCCGGCCGGCACCATGATCCACACCGCGCGGGGCGGCGAGAGCTTGGCCACGAGATCTTCGAGCGAGTCCGACCCGGTGGCGCCGTACCCCTCGGCCGCCTTCACGGCGTCGGCGCTGAAGTCAAAGGCGACAATGTCGAGATCCGAATCGCGCCGGATCCGGTGAACCATGTTGCCGCCCATCTTGCCCAGCCCGATGAAGCCGATCTGCATGCGTTTTTACCTCCGCGGAGAAGAGGGCGCGCCTAGACCGAGGTCACGCACCTGGTGAATGGCTAGGTGCCGTCCGTAGTCACGACTTGGCGGCCTTCTCGATCCCGGCCAGCAGCCGGTTCATGGCGTCGATGAACTGCTCGACGCCGTCCTTGAGCAGATCGTCGGTGACCTCGGTCATGTCGATGCCCGCCTTGGTGAGCGCCTCCAACTCCGCCGAGGGATCCTTCTGGGCGGTCGGGCCGGAGATGTGACCGTGGTCGGCGAAGGCCTGCAGCGTATTGAGCGGCATCGTGTTGACGGTGTGCGCACCGACGAGCTCATCGACGTACTTGGTGTCGGAGTAGGCCTCGTTCTTGGTGCCGGTCGAGGCCCACAGCGGACGCTGGACATGCGCCCCGGCGTGGTGCAGGGCCTCCCAGCGCGGGGTGGAGAAGTGCTCCTCGAACTTGCGATAGGCCTCGCGCGCATTGGCGACGGCGGCAGTGCCGAGCAACTCGGTGTTGCCGGCGGCCTCCAGGCGCTTGTCGACCGCCGTGTCGACGCGGCTGACGAAGAAGCTCGCCACCGAGGCCACATCCAGTGACTCGCCATTCTCCAGTCGCTTCTCAAGGCCGCTCATGTAGGCGTCGATCACCTTCTCGTAGGACTCGACGGAGAAGAGCAGGGTGATGTTGATGTTGATGCCCTCCGAGATGCACTTCTCGATGGCGGGCAGGCCCTCGGTCGTGCCGGGGATCTTGATCATCACGTTCGGGCGCTTGACCCGCTTCCAGAAGTCGCGGGCCCCGTTGATCGAGGCCTCGGTGTCATGCGCGATGTCGGCCGACACCTCCAGTGACACGAACCCGTCCTGGTGATGGGTGGCATCCCAGGTGGGGCGGTGCACGTCACAGGCCAGCTGGACATCCTTGATGGCGATGTGCTCGTAGATCTCCTGGGGGCTGAGCCCCTGGCCCGCGAGCTCCTTGAGTTGCTCGTCGTAGTCGTCGGAGCCGCCGAGGATGGCCTTCTCGAAGATCGACGGGTTGGACGTGTTGCCGCGCAGCGAGTCCTCGTCGATGAGACGCTTGAGCTCACCGCCGGTGATCAGGGAGCGCTGGAGGTAGTCCAGCCACGGGCTGACGCCGGCCTCGACCAGCGACTTGAGGTTCGCGTTGACGTTGGTGGCTTCAGTTGTGCTCATGGTGCTGAGCTCCTTTGACTGGATGACCCGGGCCGCCGCCGCATGTGCCGCAGGGCGGCCGCACCTTTGAGAATAGACACATATCCCCGCAAGCAAACGATGTTTCTGTGAAACGGGCGCGCTCGTCCAGACGGGGTGACGCGGGCGGGAGCGATCAGCCGAAGAGCACGCCGTAGCGCTCGTATTCCTCCACGGGGACCCGCCGCACCTCCGCCACCGCGTCGCCGAGGGCCACGAGCTTGATCTCAGTGGCGTGCAGCGCGGTCATCATGCCCCACTGGCCCTCGTGGGCGGCATCGATGGCGGCCAGCCCCAGCCGCGTGGCCAGGACCCGGTCAAAGGCGGTGGGGGTGCCGCCGCGCTGGGTGTGCCCCAGCACCGTGGTGCGGGTCTCAAAGCCGGTTCGGCTCTCGATCTCGCGCTCCAATTGCTGACCGATCCCACCCAACCGTGGATGGCCGAACTCGTCCACGCCTCCGGTGGCGACGGTCATCGTCCCCTCCTTGGGCGTGGCACCCTCGGCGACGACGATGATCGCGAAGTAGCGCCCGCGTGCGTGACGGCGGTTGATCAGGCGGCAGACCTCGTCGATGTCGAAGGGCATCTCGGGAATGAGGATCACGTCGGCGCCGCCGGCCAGGCCGGAGTGCAGGGCGATCCACCCGGCACTGCGGCCCATCACCTCGACCACGAGGTTGCGGTGATGGCTCTCGGCCGTGGTGTGCAGGCGGTCGATGGCCTCGGTGGCCACGTGCAGCGCGGTGTCGAACCCGAAGGTGACGTCGGTGGCGCCCAGGTCGTTGTCGATGGTCTTGGGCACACCGATCACGTTCAGGCCTTCTGAGGAGAGCCGGCTGGCGGCACCCAGCGTGTCCTCGCCCCCGATGGCGATCAGCCCGTCGAGGGCGTGGCGCTCGAAGGTGGCGCGGACCGCGTCCACGCCATCGGGGCGCTTGAAGATGTTGGTGCGGCTGCTGCCCAGGATGGTGCCGCCGCGGGGCAGGATGCCGCGCGTCGACTCGATCGTCAGCTCCTCGTAGACGTCCTCCAGCGGCCCGCGCCAGCCGTCGCGAAAGCCGATCAGCTCATCGCCATAGGCGTCGACGCCCTTGCGCACGACGGCGCGGATGACCGCGTTGAGACCAGGGCAGTCGCCGCCGCCCGTGAGCATCCCGATTCGCACGGGCCGACATGCTACGCATGGCCGCGGGCGGTCCGCGGCTCGCGGGTGCCCAACCCCCCACCTGGGCGGTCCCACACGCGCGGGGCGCCCACTCGGGGCGGTAGGGTTGGCGTGATGGCCAGACGCGTACCGCGCCCCGGACCCCGCGCCATCGCCGCCACCGCGGCCCTCGGAGTCGTCGCCGGCGCAGCGGCGGTCCAGCGCCGCCATCTGAGCGGGATCGCCCACGACGAGGACTACCGCCGCCTGCGCGCCCCGCTGGACGGCCGTCCGCTGCGGATCACCTCGGCCGACGAAACCGAGCTGTACGCCGAGACCTTCGGCCCCGACGACGGCGACACCGTCGTCCTGGCCCACGGCTGGACCGAGCAGATCGCCTTCTGGGGACCGGTGATCACCCGGCTGCGGGCCCGCGGGCTGCGCGTGGTGGCCTACGACCTGCGCGGCCACGGCCGCAGCGAACCGGCCGCCGACGGCGACTACGCGCTGGAGCGCTTCGGCGAGGACCTGGAGGCGGTCCTGTCCGCCGCGGGCGCGGGCTCCAGCCGCGATCCGGCCACCGTGGTGGGCCACTCCCTGGGCGCGATGTCGATCGCCGCCTGGGCCGAGCGCCATGACGTCCGGGCACGGGCCCGTGCGGCCGTCCTGGTCAACACCGGGCTGGGCGACCTGCTCTCGGGTCACCTGCTGCTGCCGCAGATGGCGCGGTTTCTCAACCACCCGTGGGCGAGCCGGGCGCTGCTTGGCTCCAAGGCCCCGGTGCCCCCGTTCTCCACCCCGGTGGAGCAGGCGGCGGTTCGCTACGTCGCGTTCGGGCCGCACGCCACCCGGGGCGAGGTGGCCTTCTACGAGCGAATGCTGGTCGACACCCCCCCAGACGTCAGAGCCGCCGTGGGCGTGGCGCTGTCGAACATGGACCTGTGGGACGCCGTGGCCAGCATCACCATCCCCACCGTGGTGATCGCCGGCGACTCCGACCGCCTCACGCCCCCGGCCCACGCCCGGCGGATCGCCGAAGCTCTCCCCCAGCCCGCCGACCTCATCGAGCTCGCCGACACCGGTCACATGTCCCCCCTCGAGCGCCCGCAGGAGGTCGCCGAGGCGGTGGAGCGGCTCGTCCGGGACACCGCGACCGCACCCGTTGCCTCCAGCAGCGGGCGCTGACCCGTGCCCACGCTCAGCCACGTCGTCACCGCCGCCAACGTCTGCTGGGTGCTGCGCGAGGACCCCGAGCTGGCCGAGGCGATCGAGCCCGCCCGCCGCGCCCAGGCCGAGGACGCCCTCGTCGCCCGGGAGATCCGTATCCCCGCCGGCGCCTGGGTGGGACGGCCGATGCCGATCGACGACGGGATCGGGCTGCTGGTGCTCGAGGGCGTGATGCTGCACCGGGTCGGCATCGACGGCCGCTTTGGTGCCGAGCTGGTGGGCGAAGGCGATGTCCTGCGGCCCGGCAACCAGGACATCGACAATCCGACGCTCCCGCTGACCGTCGAGTGGCTCATGCTCGAGCCGGCGCGCGCCGCGGTCCTCGACGAGCGGTTCGTCCGCCAGCTCGCGCGCTTCCCGCAGGTCGCGGGCAAGCTGTTCGCACGGTCGGTGCTGCGCTCACGCCAGCTCGCGGTGAACATGGCGATCGTCCATCAGGCGCGCGTGGACGTGCGGCTGCATCTCCTCTTCTGGCAGCTCGCCGGCCGCTGGGGCCGCGTGCGCGCCGACGGCGTCGTCGTCCCGCTGCGCCTCACCCACACCGTGCTGGCCGACCTGGTGGCGGCGCGCCGTCCCACCGTCACCAGCGCGCTGTCGGATCTCAGCCGGCGCGGGTTGGTGCGCGCCGTCAGCGACGGATGGCTACTCTCCGGCCCGCCGCCCGCCCGGGAGATGAGCCCGGTGTCGCCGCGCGAACGCTTCTAGCCCGTGCACATCGATCCCTACATCGTCCTCGGCAGCGCGATCATCGGCCTGCTCGTCGGGATGACGGGCGCCGGCGGCGGGGCGTTGATGACGCCCATGCTCATCCTGCTGTTCAACGTCACGCCGTCCACCGCGATCTCATCGGACCTGGTGGCCGCGGTGGTGATGCGCCCGATCGGCGCCGCGGTGCACATCCGGGCCGGCACGGTCAACTTCAGGCTCGTGCGCTGGATGGTGGCCGGGTCGGTGCCCGCCGCCTTCCTCGGCGCCTATCTCCTGCACCTGTTAGGGGACGCGAAGTCAGCAGAGGACACCATCGAGGTCTTCCTGGGGGCTGCGCTGCTGGTCGGCGCCGCCGCCATGGCGCTGCGCTTCCTCATCGACCGCCGCTCCGGGCAGGGCCGGGACCTGTTCGTGTCCGACGTCATCACCCGCCCGCTGCCGACGCTGGCCATCGGCATCATCGGCGGGATCATCGTGGGCATGACGTCGGTGGGATCGGGGTCGCTGATGATCGTCGCGCTGCTGTTCGTCTACCCGCGGATCGGGGCCAACCAGCTCGTGGGAACCGATCTCACCCAGGCGGTGCCGCTGACCCTGGCCGCCGCGCTGGGCGCGCTGGCCTTCGGTCACATCGAGCTCTCGGTGACCGGCTCGCTGATCCTGGGCAGCGTGCCGGCGGTGCTGGTCGGGTCGCTGCTGTCCTCCAGCGTGCCTGACCGCTACGTCCGCCCCGCGATCGCCTTCGTCATCTTCGCCTCCGGCCTGAAGTACATCGGGGTGCCCACCGAGGCGCTGGGCTGGATCCTCTGCGCGACGCTGCTGGCCGGAGCCGTCGCCTGGCTGTGGCTCAAGCGGCCGTGGGAGAACCAGATCGAAGCCCCGCGCCCGGAGACCGCGGCCCCGGGTGACTGACCGCCTCGACGTCGCCGTCGCCGGCGGGCCGCTCGCCACCTACCGGCTTGGCACCGGCGACGAGACGGCCGCCCCGTCGGTGCTGGCCATCCACGGCATCACCTCCACCAGCCGCTCGTGGCTGGCGGCGGCACGCGCCCTGGACGGCCGCGCGACGCTCCTGGCCGTCGACCTGCGCGGCCGGGGCGAGAGCATCATGCTGCCGCCCGATGTCGGACTCGACGCTCATGTGCGCGACATGGTCGCCGTGCTCGATGCGGCCGGCCTGGAGCGCGCGGTGGTGGTGGGGCACTCGCTGGGCGCGTACATCGCCGCCCGGCTGGCCGTCAGCCATCCCGACCGGGTGGCCCGGCTGGTCCTGGTGGACGGCGGCCTCACCATCCCCGGCAGCGCAGGCGCGGACCCGGCGCAGTTCGTCCAGACCTTCCTGGGCCCGACCTTCGCGCGGCTGGAGATGACCTTCCCCGATGTCGCCGCCTACCAGGAGTGGTGGGCACAGCACCCGGCGGTGGCCGGCGCCGACGTCGACCGCGCCGACCTCGACGCCTACGCCGCCTATGACCTGGTCGGCGAGCCGCCGCGGCTGCGCTCAGGGATCACGCCCCAGGTGGTCAGAGACGACGGCCTGGACCTCTTCGGCACGCCCGACGCGCCCCGGCTGACCACGCCGGCGAGCTTCCTGTGCGCGGAACGCGGGATGGTCAATGACCCGCACCCGATGCAGCCGCTGGCCGACGTGCGGGCGTGGGCGGACGCCGACCCCGGACGGCGGAGCGCGATCCCGGTGCCCGACACGAATCACTACACGATCGCCTGGGGCGCCCACGGGGCCGCCGCGGTGGCCGACGCCATCGCCGAATCCGTCGCTCACGCGAGCGCCGGCATCTCAGCACCACCCGCTAAGTAAACTTATAAGTTTACTTAGTCACGCGATGCGAGCCACCGTGGCGATGTCCGCCTGCTCGATGGCCAGGCCGATGGCGCCGAGCAGCTCGGCTCGGTCGCCCAGGGTGGCGGCGACCACCGCCACGTCGGCGCGCACCGCCGGAATGCTGGTCTGCTCCAGGCCTTCACGCACCGCGTCGACGAGCAGCTCGCCGGCCACGATCAGGTCACCCCCGACGATGACCAGCTCGGGGTTGACGACGTTGCACACCGCGCCGGCGACTCGCCCGGCCGCGACGCCCGCCTCCCGGAACACGCGGCGACACAGCTCGTCTCCCGCGCGGGCCCGCTTCACCGCGTCCGCGAGGTCAGCGCTCTTCCCCAGCACCGGGCGCAGCCGCTGCAGCAGCGCCTGGGCGCCGGCCACCGTCTCCAGGCAGCCACGGTTGCCGCACCGGCAGACCGCGCCGTTGGGGTCCACCTGGACGTGGCCGAGCTCGCCGGTCATCCCGCTGTGGCCGGTGAACAGCGCCCCATCGAGGACCAGGCCGCCGCCGACGCCCGAGGACAGCATCACGTAGAGGACGTCGGACGCGCCCTGCGCCGCGCCGGTGCGGACCTCGGCCAGCGCGCCCAGGTTGGCGTCGTTGCCGACGTGCACCGGCACGCCGAGCCGCCGCGCCAACTCACGCTGGGGCGACACGGTGCTCCACCCCGGCAGGATCCCACCGGTGACCACGCTGGCGCCGTCGCGCCGGACCGGGGCGGAGATCGCCGCTCCCACACCCAGCAGCCGCTGGCGCGGGAGGCGTGCCTGGGAGACCAACGCGGGCAGCCGCTCCACCACCGCCGTGATCGCCAGCTCAGCCGCGTTGTCGACGTCGAGATCGAGCCGGTCCTCGGCCAGCAGCGTGCCGGTGACATCAGCCACCGCCACCCGCACCGAGCTGTGGCCGAAATCCACGCCACCGAACGCCCCGATATCCGGGTTGAGGGTCAGCAGGGTCGGCGGGCGTCCCGAGCGACCGGCGACCGTCAGCGCCGCGCGCTGCTCGGTCACCAGCCCCTGAGCCTGGAGCTCGCCGATGAGCTTGGAGACGGTGGCACGTGAGAGCGCCGTCGCGCGGATCACGTCGACCCGCCGGGCCGGCCCCTCACGGAACAGATGGTCCAGCACCCGCAGCGCGTTGCGCTCACGCGCGGTGGGCGCCGCCATGGCTCAGCGCAGGCCGAGGAGCACCTCGACCACCAGTTGGTCCAGTGCCTCGTTGTGGTAGCCGCGCTGGGCCAGCGCGTCGAGCTCGCTCGCCTGGGCCTTCAGCGCGTCGGTCTCCTCCAGGCCGGCCGCCGAGGCCTCGCCCAGCTCGGGTGCGGACGCCGCGGCAAGCGCCTCCTGTACCTCGGGCAGCGAGTCGAAATGCCGCGCGCGCTCGGCCAGCGCGGTGTAGGTGCGGATGCAGCCGCGCGCGAAATCCCACACCCCGTCCTCATCGTCGTTGCGGTAGGGGTGGGCGTCGAAGTGGCGCGGCCCGTCATAGCCGGCGCGCTCGAGCAGTCGCACGAGGTGAAACGCCTCCTTGAGGTCCTCGGCGCCGAAGCGGAAGTCCTGGTCATAGCGGCCGATGCGCTGAGCGTTGAGGTCGATGTGGAACAGCTTGCCCGCCCACAGGGCCTGCCCGACGCCGTGCATGAACGACAGCCCGGCCATCGTCTCGTGCGCCACCTCGGGATTGACACCCACCATCTCGGGGCGATCCAGGGTGGTGATGAAGTGCAGCGCGTGGCCCACGGTGGGCAGGAACATGTCGCCCCGCGGCTCGTTGGGCTTGGGCTCCATCGCGAATCGCAATGAGTACCCCTGCTCCACCACGTAGTCGGCCAGCAGGTTGATGGCCTCGCGATAGCGCTCGAGCGCGTCGCGCGGGTCCTTGGCGGTGCCGACCTCGGTGCCCTCGCGCCCGCCCCAGAAGACGTAGACCTCGGCGCCCAGCTCGGCCCCGAGGTCGATCGAGAGCATCGCCTTGCCGATGGCGGCGCGGCGCACGTCGCGGTCGTTGGAGGTGAAGGCGCCGTCCTTGAACGCGGGGTGGCCGAACAGGTTGGTGGTCGCCATGCCCACGCCCAGTCCCCGCTCGCTCAGCGCATCCTTGAAGGCGGCCACGATCCGGTCACGCTCGGCCGGCGGGGTGCCGTACGGGACCAGGTCGTTGTCGTGCAGGCTCACGCCCCATGCTCCCGCGTCGGCAAGGCGATGGACGGTGTCGACGGGATCGCGAGGCGGCCGGGTCGGCTCACCGAACGGGTCGCGCCCCGGGTTGCCCACGGTCCACAGCCCGAAGGTGAACCGGGCGCCGCCCCCAATCTCTGCGTTCGTCATCGCTCACACTCCCTCAACCTAGTTTTGTCTAAGATTAGACAGAATGAGGGATGGGGACCAGCGCAGCGCAGTGCGCGGCTCGCTCATGACGCCAAGGCGCGAGGCCCGGTGAGCGCCGCGCGCGTCATCGGCATCGACGTCGGCACGTCGTCGGCCAAGGGCGTGGCCATCGACGAGAGCGGCGCCGTCCTGGACGCCGCTGAGCATCCCATCCCGATCTCGATGCCCCACCCCGGGTGGTCTGAGCAGAACCCAGAGGACTGGTGGACCGCCACGCAGGCGGTCCTCGATCGTCTCGACGGCACCACAGCCGACGGGATCGGCCTCTCGGGACAGATGCACGGGCTGGTCGCCCTGGGCACCGAGCGGCGCCCGCTCCGCCCCGCCATCCTGTGGAACGACGGGCGCAGCCAGCCGCAGGCCACGGCGATCGAGCACAAGCTCGGGATCGAGCGCCTGGTGGCGCTGAGCGGCAACCGTGCCCTGGCCGGGTTCACCGCCCCCAAGCTGAGCTGGCTGGCCGAGCACGAGCCCGAGGTGCACCGCCGGATCGAGCGGGTGCTGCTGCCCAAGGACTACGTGCGCTTCCGCCTCACCGGCGAGCTGGCCACCGACGTGTCAGACGCCTCGGGCACGGTGCTGCTCGACGTGGGGCGCCGCGAGTGGAGCGATGAGCTGGCGCAGGCCTTTGCCGCTGACCCGGCGTGGCTGCCCGCCGTGTACGAGTCCCAGGCGGTCACGGGCCAGACCGCGTCGGGGGTCCCGGTGGCCGCGGGCGCCGGTGACCAGGCCGCGGGCGCCCTCGGGGTCGGCGCTACCGACGACGCCAGCCCGGCCTCACTCGTCCTGGGCACCAGCGGAGTCATCTTCACCGCCCGCAACGCCTTCACCCCGGACCCGGAGGGGCGCCTGCATGCCTTTTGCCACGCGCTGCCCGAGACGTGGCACGTCATGGGCGTGATCCTCTCGGCCGCGGGCGCGCTCAGCTGGCTGGCGGCGACCCTGGGCAGCTCCGACGACATCGCCGGACTGCTGCACGAGGCCGCGGCCTGGCCTCCGGGGGTCGAGGGCCTCACCTTCGCCCCCTATCTGTCGGGCGAGCGGACTCCGTACCCGGACTCCGACGTGCGCGGCGGCTTTGTCGGCCTGGGGCTGCGCCACGACCGCGGCGCACTGGCCCGAGCGGTGCTCGAGGGCGTCGCCTACGCCCTGCGCGACGCCCTTGACCTCATTGCGGCCACCGGCCGGCGGCCCGAGACCGCCCGCGTTTCCGGCGGGGGCGCCCGCTCGGACCTGTGGCTGCGGATCCTGGCCAGTGTCCTTCAGCTGCCGCTGGAGCGCACCGAGTCAGAGGCAGGCGCCGCGTACGGCGCGGCGCTGCTGGGCGGCGTCGCCGGAGGGGTGTTCGACGACGCCCGCGCAGCCGCCCAGGCGCGCGTCACCACCACCGCCCACATTGACCCCGACCCGGCGTGGGTGGAGGCCTACGCCGCCGGCCGTGCCCGTTATCAGGCCCTCTATCCCGCCCTCTCGGAGTTGCCCTCATGAGCGTGTCCCCTATCACCGCCCCCGCTGACCCGGCCGAGCAGTTGCTGGGCGAGCTCGAGACGTGGCGCCGGCGCTTTGAGCACGGCCAGCTGCGCTCAGCGGTAGCCGGCCGGCCCATGCTCGCGCCCGACGAGCGGTTCGCGGTGGACATCGCCCAGGTGCGCGCCTCCGGTCTGGGCCGCCGCTCTGCCGGCGGGATCCTGCACGCCACCGACCGCCGGCTGGTGGTGGTGGGACGCGCGCAGCAGCCGGTGCGCAGATGGCGCCTGGCTGAGCTGGCCGCGGTGCGGGCCCTGGGCAACTGGGGCGGGCTGACCCTCGTGCACGCCGGCGGGGACACCGAGCTGGTGGTGGCGGCCGGACCCGCGACCCCCACCTGGCACGACGCGTCTGACTGGCTGAAGGTGGAGGCGGCGTTCGCGGCCGCCGGTGGGTCGTTGTCGCGGTGGGCGGCCGACCTGCCCGACCGCCTCACCCTCGCCCTCAGCGCCGACGCCTAGGCACTAACCGAGCACCAGGTCGACGTAGCCGTCGGCGATCGCCTCGGGGGTGAGCTCGCCCCGCGGCCGGTACCACTGGGCGGTGTGGTTGACCATCCCCAGGAGCGCCAGCAGCGCCAGATGGCCATCGCCGCGCGGCCGCGCACGCTCGAGCGCTTCCGCGGCCAGCCGCTCAAAGGCCTTGCGCGACGCACGGACCTTGCGCCAGCGTTCCCCGGACTCGAGCAGGTGGCGCTCTTGCTGGAAGACGAGCATGTGGTCACGGTGCTCGACGACGTGACACACCCACAGCCGCACCAGGGCGCGCAGCTGCGCCTCGGGGTCCTGGCCGGCTCGCAGCACCTCGGTTGCCTGCTCGAGCAACGGCTCCATGAGCTGATCACAGATCGCGGTGAGCAGCTCCTCCTTGCCGCTGAAGTAGTGATAGAGCGCGCCGGTGGCCAGGTCCATGCTCGCGGCCAACTCCTGCATCGTCGTCTGGTCATAGCCACGCTTGGCGAACACCTTCGCAGCCTGGGAGATGACCCGCTCCTGGCGGCGGTCATAGCGCTCGCGCAGCGCGGGACGGGTGGGGCGAACGGACACGGGCAGGGGGCACTTTACCGAACAATCATTCGGACTTCGAACAAGTATTCGCTATGATGCCCGGCGCACCATGGACTTCGCCCTCGACGATCAGACCGAGCTGCTGCAGCGCACCGTCCGGGAGTTCGCGCAGGCCGAGGTGGCGCCGGCCGCCGAGGAGCTGGACCGCACCCACGCCTTCCCCTACGAGATCGTGGCCAAGATGGCGTCGTTGGGGTGGATGGGCATCCCCTTCCCCGAGGAGGTGGGCGGCGCCGGAGGTACGAGCCTCCAGTACGCCATCGCCGTCGAGGAGCTCACCCGCGCCGACTCGAGCGTCGCCATCACGCTGTGCGCGCACACCTCGCTGGGGACCCAGCCGATCTACCTGTTCGGCTCCGACGAGCAGAAGCTCGAGTGGCTGCCGCGGCTGTGTGCGGGCGAGATTCTCGGCGCCTTCGGGCTGACCGAGCCCGAGGCGGGGTCAGACGCCGGCAACACCAGGACCCGCGCAAGCCTCCAGGACGGCGAGTGGGTCATCAACGGCGCCAAGCAGTTCATCACCAACGCCGGCACCGACATCTCCGGCGTCGTCTGCATCACCGCCAAGACCGCCGACGACGAGATCTCCAACCTCATCGTCGCCAACGGGACCGACGGCTATGAGCAGGCTGAGCCCTACCGCAAGATGGGCTGGAACGCCTCCGACACCCGGCCCCTGAGCTTCACCGACTGCCGCGTCCCCGAGGAGAACCTGCTCGGAGCGCGCGGCAAGGGCTTTCACCAGTTCCTCCAGGTGCTCGACATCGGGCGCATCGGCGTCGCCGCCATGGGCGTCGGCCTCGCCCAAGGCGCCCTGGACCAGGCGCTGGCCTACGCCAAGGAGCGCCGCGCCTTCGGCCAGCCGATCTCGAGGTTCCAGGCCATCCAGACCAAGCTGGCCGACATGGCCACCGAGATCGCCGCCGCCCGGCTGCTCGTGTACCACTCGGCATGGCTCAAGGATCAGGGCAAGCCCTTCTCGCTCGTCGCCGCCCAGGCCAAGCTCAAGACCGGCCGCCTCGCCGTCAAGGCCGCCGACGAGGCGGTCCAGATCCATGGCGGCTATGGCTACATCGAGGAGTACCCGGTGTGCCGCTTCTACCGCGACGCCAAGATCCTCACCATCGGCGAGGGCACCGACGAGGTGCAGCAGATGGTGATCGCGCGGGCGCTGGGCGCATGAGCGCCGACCCCGGCACGCCCGAGGTCTCGGCGGGCGACACCGTGGACGGGTTTCCGCTTCAGGCGCATATCCGCGAGGTGGGCCCGCGCGACGGCTTTCAGAACGAGCCCGAGGTCATCCCGACCGAGACCAAGGTCAAGCTGATCAACGCGCTGGCCCGCACCGGCCTGCGCCGCCTGGAGATCACGAGTTTCGTCCGCCCCGACGTCATCCCCCAGCTCGCCGACGCTGCCGAGGTCCTGCAGGCGGTCGACATCCCCGAGGAGGTGAGCCGCTCGGTGCTCATCCCCAACGAACGCGGACTGGAGCGCGCCCTGGAGCTGCGCGACCGCTTTGACGAGATCAACGTGTTCATGTCGGCGTCCGAGACCCACAATCAGCGCAACGTCAACCGCAGCATGGCGGACTCGCTCACCGCCCTGGAGCGTGTCCTGGGCCGGGCCCGCGAGGCCGGGCTGCGCTGCGAGGGCGTCATCTCGGTCGCCTTCGGCTGCCCCTATGAGGGAGCGGTCCCGCCTGAGCGCGTCTTCGAGATCGCCGACCGGCTCGTGGCGGCCGGTGCCCAGGAGATCGGTTTTGGCGACACCACGGGCATGGCCAACCCCCGGCAGGTCAAACAGTTCTTCCAGGCGGCGCGTGCGCGCCTGGGCGGGGCTGACCACGTGGAGCTCACCGCTCATTTTCACAACACCCGCGGGCAGGGACTGGCCAACGTCTACGCCGCGCTCGAGGTCGGCATCGACTCGTTCGAGTCGAGCTTCGGCGAGCTGGGCGGCTGCCCCGTCCCCGCTGGGGCCACCGGGAACGTCGCCACCGAGGACGTCGTCTCGATGCTGCACGAGATGGGCGTGCAGACCGGCGTCGATCTCCGTGAGCTGCTCAGGGTCTCGCGCGCCATGCAGTACCACCTCGGCCGCCCGCTCGGCAGCCACACGCTGGTGGCCGGGCCGATCGACTGGCACCGCTGGGCCCACCAGGAGAGCTGAGGCCGTGTCACACCGTCGGGCCGCGTGATGTTCGACACCGTGCTCATCGCCAATCGCGGTGAGATCGCCCGCCGGGTGATCAGGACTCTGCACCGGCTCGGCATCGGCTCGGTGGCCGTCTACACCCCGGCCGACCGCCACGCCCCCTTCGTCCGCGAGGCCGTCCACACCGTCGAGATCCGCTCCTACCTGGACATCGGGGCAGTCGTGGGCGCATGCGCCCAGTGGGGTGCGCAGGCGCTGCATCCCGGCTACGGGTTCCTCTCGGAGAATCCCGCGCTGGCCCGGGCGTGCGCGGACGCGGGTGTGACCTTCATCGGACCGCCGCCTGAGGCGGGGGAGCTGATGGGCGACAAGCTGCGGGCCAAGGAGGCCGCCACGGCGGCCGGGGTGCCCGTCGTCCCCAGCTTCACCGAGGCCGAGGCGCGCCAGGCCACCGCGGGCGACGGCATCTATCCGCTGCTGGTCAAGGCGGCCGCCGGAGGGGGCGGGCGCGGCATGCGCGTGGTGGACCGCCCCGACGATCTCGACGCGGCCCTGGAGTCGGCGCGCCGCGAAGCCCACGCCGGGTTCGGCGACGACCGCGTGTTCATTGAGCGGTTCCTGCCGCGGGCGCGCCATCTGGAGGTCCAGGTCATCGCCGACGCTCACGGCAACGTGGTGCACCTCGGCGAGCGCGAGTGCTCCCTGCAGCGCCGCCACCAGAAGGTCATGGAGGAGTCGCCCTCCCCCGTGGTCTCACCCCAGTTGCGCGCCACGCTGGGCGCTGAGGCCGTCGCGCTCGCGCGTGCCTCCGGGTATGTCAACGCCGGGACCGTCGAGTTCATCGCCGACTTCGGCGACCCCGCACACCACTACTTCCTCGAGATGAACGCCCGGCTCCAGGTTGAGCACCCCGTCACCGAGCTCGTCACCGGCCTGGACCTCGTCGAGCTCCAGCTGCGGGTGGCAGCGGGCGAACGGCTCCCGGTCACTCAGGATGACGTCTCACTCGACGGCCACGCCATCGAGGTGCGCGTCACCGCCGAGGACGCCGCACGTGACTTCCTCCCCGCCGCCGGGCGCGTGCTCAGCTATGCGCGGCCCCGCGAGACGGCAGACGTGCGCGTCGACGACGGCATCGAGCCCGGCTCGGTCATCGACACCGCGTATGACTCGCTGCTGGCCAAGATCATCGCCCGAGGCAGCGATCGCCCCCAGGCACTGGCCCGCCTGGATCAGGCGCTCGCCGACTTCACGGTGCTGGGCGTGACCACCACCACCCGGTACCTGCGCGGCCTGCTGGCCGACCATGCGGTGCGCGCCGGCGAGATGGACACCGGCCTCATCGACCGTCGCGGGGTGCCCGCCGGGCCGATGGACGACGAGGGCGTCGCCGTCGCCGCCGCCATGCTCATCCTGGCTGACCGCGTCGCACGCGCCCACGACGATCCCTTTGACCGCGTGGACGGCTGGCGGCTGGGCGGCGTCCGCGCGCCGTCCTACTGGCGCGTCTCGGTCAGCGGCGGCGAGCCGGTCGAGGTGACGGTGCCGCCTGAATACGTGGACATGGTCACCGCCCTCGGCGAGGGCCGCTTCGCCGTCGACGGCCGCGGCGAGTGGCTGCTGGCCCACGACGGCGACGCGATCTGGATCGGCCACGGCGGCTCGGCCTGGGCGGTGCGACCGGCCGCCGGCGGCGCGGCGGCGGACATCGCCGCCGACGGTGACGTCCGCGCGCCGATGCCCGGCCAGGTCCTGCTCGTGCACGCTGCGGCAGGGGATCGGGTGAGCGCCGGGGACCCGCTGGTGGTGCTGGAGTCGATGAAGATGGAGCTCGTGCTCACCGCCCCGGTGGACGGCGAGGTGGCGGAGCTGGCGGTCGCGGTGGGCGACCGGGTGGTCGTGGACCAGCCGCTGGCCCGGGTGGAGGCCCCCGCCGCGTGAACGTCCTGCGCTCGCACGCCAACCCCGGCTCAGACGAGTTCCGCGCCAACCTGGAGGCCAACACGGCCCTGGTGGAGGACCTCAACGCCGAGCTTGAGCGGGTCCGTCAGGGTGGCGGCGAGCGCGCCCGGGAGCGCCATGTCAGCCGCGGAAAGCTCCTCCCCCGCGAGCGTGTCGACCGGCTGCTCGATCCCGGGGCGCCGTTCCTCGAGTGCTCGGCGCTGGCCGCCCACGGCCTCTATGACGATGAGGCGCCGGGCGCGGGGATCATCACCGGCATCGGGCGCGTCTCGGGACGCGAGTGCGTGATCGTGGTCAACGACGCCACCGTCAAGGGCGGCACCTACTACCCGATGACGGTCAAGAAGCACCTGCGCGCCCAGGAGATCGCGCTGCAGAACCGGCTGCCGTGCATCTATCTCGTCGACTCCGGCGGCGCCTTCCTCCCCCGCCAGGACGAGGTCTTCCCCGACCGTGAGCACTTCGGGCGGATCTTCTTCAACCAGGCGACGATGTCGGCGCAGGGCATCCCTCAGATCGCCTCGGTGATGGGGTCGTGCACCGCGGGCGGGGCCTACGTGCCGGCGATGAGCGACGAGACCGTGATCGTGCGCAACCAGGGCACCATCTTCCTCGGCGGCCCCCCGCTGGTGAAGGCGGCAACCGGCGAGGAGGTCAGCGCCGAGGAGCTGGGCGGCGGCGAGCTGCACTCGCGCACCTCGGGCGTCACCGACCATCTCGCCGCCGACGACGCCCATGCGCTCCAGATCGTGCGCGACATCGTGGCGACGCTGGGCGCCCGGGCGCCACTGCCCTGGGAGCGTGCGCCGGTCTGCGACCCGGTCGTGGACCCCGAGCAGCTGCTGGGCCTCCTCCCCACCGATCTGCGCAAGCCCTACGACGCCCGGGAGATCATCGCTCGCATCGTCGACGGCTCGCGCTTTCACGAGTTCAAGGAGCTGTACGGTCCCACGCTGGTCACGGGCTTTGCTCACATCCACGGCCACCCCGTGGGCATCCTGGCCAACAACGGGATCCTCTTCTCCGAGAGCGCGCTGAAGGGAGCGCACTTCATCGAGCTGTGTGACCAGCGCAAGATCCCGCTCGTCTTCCTGCAGAACATCACCGGCTTCATGGTGGGCCGCGACTACGAGGCCGGCGGCATCGCCAAGCACGGCGCCAAGATGGTCACCGCCGTCTCCACCGCGCGCGTGCCCAAGCTCACGGTGATCGTCGGCGGCTCCTTCGGGGCGGGCAACTACGGCATGTGCGGACGCGCCTACTCGCCCCGGCTGATGTGGATGTGGCCCGGCGCGCGGATCAGCGTCATGGGCGGCGAGCAGGCCGCCACCGTGATGACCGAGGTGGGCCAGTCGGAGACCGGCGCCCAGCTGCGGGAGCAGTACGAGCGCCAGGGTCATCCCTACTACGCCACGGCTCGCCTCTGGGACGACGGGGTGATCGACCCACGCGACACCCGTGACGTTCTCGGCCTCGCCCTCTCGGCCGCGGGCAACGCGCCCCTGGGCGACGTCCGCTACGGCGTCTTCAGGATGTAGGTTTCCTCGGTATGGACACCGTCACCTCCCCCGACGGCGTCACCATCGCCTACGAGCGCGCCGGCCACGGGCCCGCGCTGGTCATCGTCAACGGCGCGCTGAGCACCCGCGAGACGGGCGCGCCGCTGGTGCCGTTGCTCGACAGCGACTTCACCGTGTATCGCTATGACCGGCGCGGCCGCGGCGACAGCTCCGACAGCGGTTCCTCGACACCGCGCAATGAGATCGAGGACTTCGCGGCGATCGTGGAGGCGACCGGCGAGACCCCGTTCGTCTTCGGCCAGTCGTCGGGCGCGGCGCTGTCGCTGGAGGCCGCGGCGGCCGGGGTCCCGGTCCGCGGGTTGGTGGTCAACGAGCCGCCCTATGTCCCGGGGCCGGGCACCTCTGCCGAGACCGCGAGCGAGCTGGCGGCGCTGGCCGAGGACGGGCGGCGCGACGAGGCGGTCGAACGGTTCATGCAGAGCACAGGAATGCCCGAGGCGATGATTGAGCAGGTCAAGGCCTCGCCGGGCTGGCGGCCGCTGCTGGCCCTTGCCCACACGCTGGCCTATGACGTGCGCGTGCTCAACGAGGGCGCTGTACCGGCCGATCGCCTGAGCGCCGTCACCTGCTCGGTGCTGGCCACGACCGGGAGCCTGAGCCCACCGTGGGCGCAGGAATCGGTTCGCGCGGTCGCCGCCGCGGTGCAGGACGGCGAATGGCGCCGCCTCGAGGGCCAGGCCCACAATGTCGCCCCCGACGTCCTGGCCGACATCCTGCGCGAGCGCTACGTCTAGTGTCCCGAAGCGGTCATTCGGTGCCAGGATGGGTGATGGCTGGGCGTGGCTGGCGGCCGGCGATGACCCAAGTCGTACTGGTGGTCCGGCGGGATCATCGCCGGCCGCCAGGCGCGTCCAGACGCGCCCAGACTGGTATCGAATGAGTGGTTCGGGACACTAGTCCGCCCCCGCTCCGGCTCCGGCTCCGGCGGGCTGAGGCGGCTGCGGCGCGGCCCCGGACCGGGCCGCTGAGGCCTCGAAATCGCGGCTGCGGATGAGCACCAGCGTGAGCACCGCCGCCACCAGGGAGAGGATGGCGCCGACCAGGAACACCTCGTTCATCCCGGTGACGAACGCGGTGCGCACCGCGTGCGCCGCGGCCGGCCGGGCCTGGGCGGGGAGCGCTCGGAGGCTGCCGGCGGCCCCGCTGCCCTGGGCGACGTTGGTGGCCAGGGTCTGCGCGGTCGCGGGCGGCACGCTGGAGCCGGCCAGCAGCGACACGATATGGGTGCGCACGGTGTGCGTGAACAGTGATCCCAGCCCGGCGATGCCGGTGGCGATCCCGATCTGGCGGAAGGTCGAGTTGATGCCGCTGGCCATCCCCGCCCGGTCGGGGGTGACGACGCCGATGGCCGTCGAGGCGAGGGGCGGGTTGATCAGCCCCACCCCCGCTCCGGCGATGACGAAGCCGGGGATGAGGTGAGTCCAGCCCGAGCTCTCGGTCAGCCCCCGCATGAGCAACAGGCCGATCCCGACCATCAGTAGACCCGGGGCGATGAGAAAGCGGATCGGCACCGTGGAGGTCGCACGGCCCGCCAGGGTCGAGGTGCTGAGGATCGCCCCCGAGAGCACGAGGAAGCGCAGGCCCGTCTGCAATGCCGAGTAGCCCAGGATGTCCTGCAGGTAAAGCGTCAGGTACAGGAACAGCGCGAACAGGCCGCCCGACAGCGAGAAGGCCGCGATCAACCCCCCGTTGAAGGTGGGCAGGCGAAACAGCTTGAGGTCGAACATGGCGCGGTCGCGCTGGACGGTCTCGGCCACCACGAAGGCGATCAGCAGCACCACGGAGCCGATCAGGCAGGCCACGATCTCGGTGGAGCCCCACCCCTTCGCGTTGCCCTTGATCAGCGCGTAGACGAGCGCGCCGAGCGCGCCGCTGAAGGTGACGACCCCGATGTAGTCGGGCCGCCGCGCGCCGGGCTGGCGCGATTCCTCCACCTGCATCACCGTGATGAACACGGCGACGATCCCGATGGGCACGTTGACCAGGAAGATCCACCGCCATGACAGGCCCGTGGTGAGCGCGCCTCCCACCACCGGGCCGATGGCCACCGCCAGCCCGGTGATGGCACCCCACACGCCAAAGGCGGTGCCGCGCTCGCGCCCCTGGAAGGCCGAGCCCAGCAGGGCCAGGGAGGTGGAGAACATCGCCGCGCCGCCCACGCCCTGGGCCCCGCGGGCGAGGTTGAGCAGCAGGGGGTCGGCCGCGATGCCCGACAGCAGCGAGCTGCAGCTGAAGATGACCAGCCCGATGACGAACATCCGCTTGCGGCCGAAGAGGTCAGCGAGGGAGCCGGTGGTCAGCAGCAGGGCCGCCAGGGTGAGCGCGTAGGCGTCGACCACCCACTGCAGATCGGAGAAGCTGGCGTGCAGAGCCTGCTGGATCGACGGGAGCGCCACGTTGACGATCGTCACGTCCAGCAGCAGCATGAACGTGCCGACGCAAACCGCGATCAGCGTCCACCACTTGCGTTCCATCGGCGTCTGACTCCCTTGCGGTTGGTGGGCCGGGGCAACCCTGAGACTACTGAGGCCACGGTCCCGGCCCGGCCGGCTGCCTGGCAGGGTGTCCCCCAGATCCGCCGAATCTCTGTGTCATGCCGGTGCACATCGCGGTCGCGGTTCCGAGCGGCCAGGGCCTCAAGCAGATCGGCGAGCTGGCGCTGGCCTTCGCGCTCTCGTCGCTGATCGGGCTCGAGCGCGAGTGGCGCCAGAAATCGGCGGGCCTGAGAACGCACACCCTGGTCGGCTTCGGGGCGGCGCTGCTGGTCATCATCAGCAAGTACGGCTTCAGCGACGTGCTGGTCCGCGGCTACGTCGTCCTTGACCCCTCGCGCGTCGCCGCCCAGATCGTCTCCGGCCTGGGCTTCATCGGCGGAGGCCTGATCTTCGTGCGCCGCGATGCGGTGCGCGGGCTCACCACCGCGGCCATCGTGTGGATGACCGCTGCCATCGGCATGGCCTGCGGCGCGGGGTTGGTGGTGCTGGCCCTGGCCGCGACGGTGGGGCACTTCGTCGTCGTGTTCGTCTACCCGCCCCTGGCTCGCGCCCTGCCGCGATCGCGCTACGTCGGCTTTGCCGTCCATGTCGTCTACGAGGATGGGCGCGGCATCCTGCGCGACGTCCTGCGCCAGTGCACCGATGCCGGCTTCTCCATCGCCGAGGTCACCGCCCACCGCCTCGAGCACGAAGTCGCGGGCGCCGATGCGGTCGCCGTGGAGCTCGAGGTGCAGGGCCAGCCCTTCGTCGAGCCTCTGACCACGGCGCTCGAGGACGTCTCCGGCGTGCTGGAGGTGTCCTCGCGCGACCTGGCGCGGGCCACCGAGTGAGCGCGGTACCGGCTAGGGCAGCTCGTGGCGGGTGAGCGCCACCACGGGCAGGTCGTCCGGCGCCAGCGACGCGCGCACGGCGCTCAGCTCGTCGGCACCGAGCGCCCCGAAGCCCGCCTCCACCGTGCGCACGTAGCCCGCGTCGATGACCGCGGTTCTGGCGCGACGGCCCTCGGCGAGGCGCTCGCGGGCCGCCGCCGTCCCCAGGTAGGCCCACACCCGCGCGCCGTCCGCATCGATCCGGTCTGAGACGTCGGTGCGCGCGTAGTTGCGCTCGCGGCGGTCAAGCTGCTCCAGCACGGCGTCGTCGATCGGCAGGCACACCCCGTTGACCCGCTCGGTCTCTGCCGCCACCAGGTCGAGGTAGGCGACGTACACCTCCGGGCGCCGGCCGTCACCGTCGGTGTAGTACTTGTAGCCGGGCAGATCGCGGCGGTTGTCCATGGCCACGCCCCAGATCCGTGCCAACCCCGCCACATCGGCAACGAAGCCGTGCTCCTTGAGCTCGCGCGTGGGGGCCGGTCCGGGCCGCGCCGTCAGCGACCCGTATCCGAACACGAATTGACCGCGCCGCGGGCTCAAGAGGTCAGCACCCCGGCCGACAACACCAGGGATCGTTGGAAACCAACCCTGGTCGAACAATTGTCGAGACTTCTCAACAACTCAGATTGGTTCACCGATCTAGACCGGGTCAGGTCCCTGACCGGAAGGGACTGTTTCCAAGGAGGGAACCAACATGAAGAAGTTCCGTATGTACCAGGTCTGCACCACGCTGGCCGCCATCGCCACCGTCGCCATCGCTTCGGGAGCGGGTTTCAAGTTCGCCTGATCGGAAGGGCGCGCCGCCACGCCCGCCGCGGCGGCGCGCCCGTTCCATCTCTTCCTGGGTGAGTGAGGGGTACTTGTCATGCGCGGCATCCCGAAAGTTCGGATCTATTGCGAAGCGATCTTTCTGATCAGCCTCGCAGCCGTCGCGCTGCTCATCGGCGACCTGCATCTGCGCTACGTCCTCGATGACCCTCTGACCTTTGCCGTCCTCGCCGGCGGCGTGATTCTCGGCGAGATGCTGCCGGTCAAGATCCCGCGCCGTGGAGATGACGAGGAGCTCACGCTCTCGGCCTCGTTCGCCATGGCACTGCTGCTGCTCGGTGGCCTGGGGCCTGCCCTTGTCGCTCAGGGCGTCGCGTCGATCCTGCAGGATGTGATGTCGAAGAAGCCGCCGTGGCGGGTGCGCTTCAACCTCGGCCAGTACTCGCTGTCGATGGTCGCGGCATGGCTGGCGATCCGGCTGGTCGCCGTCTCGCCCCGCCTCGACGTCCTGCACCCCTTCGCCAGCCGCCAGCTGCCCGCCATGCTCCTCGGTGCCACCGCGTTCTTCCTCGTCAACGCATTCGTCGTCGGCTCGGCGGTGGCCGCCTACCAGAACGTGCCGGTCATCCGCTATTTCCGCGGCAGCGTCACCTTCGTGATGATCACCGGCGGGGTCGTCCTCCTCGTCGCCCCGATCGTCCTCGCCGCGGCCGCCTACACCGTGGTCATCGTCCCGCTCTGCCTCGCGCCGGTGCTGGCCATGTACAACTCGGTGCACCAGAGCGCGCGCTCGGAGCACGAGGCTCGCCATGATGCCCTCACCGGGCTGCCCAACCGGACCGCCTTTCATGAGGTGATCACGGGCGCCATCGAGGACGCCAGTGTCCCGGCGGCGATCCTGCTCATGGATCTCGATCGCTTCAAGGAGGTCAACGACACCCTCGGCCACCGCTACGGGGACCTGCTGCTGGTGCAGGTGGCGCAGCGGTTCAACGACGTGATCCGCGGCCGCGGCCAGATCGCCCGGCTGGGCGGCGACGAGTTCGCGGTGATCAGCCCCGGCGCCGACCGCTCCGACGCCACCGCACTGGCCCACCGGATCGCCGACGCGCTGCGTGACCCGTTCGAGCTCGAGGAGATGGTCGTCGACGTGCAGGCGAGCGTCGGTATCGCCCTCTTTCCCGAGCACGGCAACGGCGTCGAGACCCTGCTGCAGAAGGCTGACGTCGCCATGTACCGCGCCAAGGAGACGCGCTCGGACGTGGCCCTCTACGACGAGCGCCATGACCATCACTCTCCCGCCAAGCTGGCGTTGACCGCCGAGCTGCGCACCGCCGTGGCCAGCGAGGAGATCGTCCTCTGGTACCAGCCCGAGCTGGACCTGCGCACCCGCGAGGTGCTCGCCGTGGAGGCCCTCGTCCGCTGGGATCACCCGCGCCTGGGCGTGCTGCCGCCCAGTTCCTTCGTGCGCATGGCCGAGGCCACCAACCTCATCAAGCCGCTCACCCAGCGCGTGATGGAGGTGGCTCTGCTGCAGGTCGCCGACTGGCATGCCCTCGGCCTGGAGATCGGCGTGGCGGTCAACATCTCCGCCCAGGTGCTGGTGGACCAGACCTTCACCGGACAGGTGGTGGAGGCCCTGCGCCGTACCGGTGTCACGCCTCACCGGCTCAAGCTCGAGGTGACCGAGACTGCCCTGATGTCAGACCCGGTGACGGCGCGGACGGTGCTGCGCGAGCTCGAGGCACTGGGCTGTGAGATCTCCATCGACGACTTCGGCACCGGCTACTCCTCACTCGCCTACCTCGCCGACCTCCCCGTGTCCGAGGTCAAGATCGACCGCTCTTTCGTCAGCCGCATGTCCGCCGGCTCCAGCGAGAAGGTCATCGTCAACTCCACCATCGACCTCGCCCACCACCTCGGCCTGCGCGCCGTCGCCGAGGGGGTCGAGGACTGGTCGATGCTCCCCGAGCTCGAGGCGCTGGGTTGCGACGCCGCCCAGGGCTATGCCATCAGCCATCCGCTGGCCGGCCAGGACGCCACCCGCTGGCTCCTTGACTTCCGCAGCACCTCGGGCGGGGACCCCGCGCTCACCCATACGCCGGCGCCGGTGATCGGGCAGGCGGCATGATCCTCATCGTCGCGGCGCTGCTCTGCCTGGCCTCGGTCCCGCTTACCGGTGGGAACCTCGGCAACCTGGCCTCGATCCGCGTGCGGGGCACGTGGGTCCCGGTGGTGGCTCTGGCCGTCCAGGTGCTGATCACCACCGTCGCCCCCGACGGCCACGTCACCCTGCACAAGGCCGCGCACATCGCCACCTATGTGCTGATCGGCGTCTTCCTGTGGTCCAACCGCCGGATGCCCGGCGTCAAGGTCATCGGGCTCGGCGCCTTCCTCAACGCGCTGGTCATCACTGTCAACGGAGGTCAGATGGCGGCCTCGCGCATGGCCGAGCGGTTGGCCGGCCTGCATCTGCCCCCCGGCTTTGAGAACTCCGCTCCGCTCGCCCACCCGCACCTGCTGTGGTTCGGGGACATCATCCCGTGGCCGGGGCCGTTTCCCAACGTCCTGAGCGTCGGCGACATCCTCATCTACGCCGGCACCCTCATCCTCCTGCACCGCGTTTGCCGCCGCCCCGCCGGAGCCACGCCGCAGCGCCCCGCCGGCTTCGAGGTCGAGCCCGCTGCGGACCGCCCGATGGGCGTGCGCGAAGCCGGACCCACGGTCTGACACCGTTTTGCCGAGCAGGCGCCGGGTAGCTGCGCCCTCGTGACCGCCGCTGAGCAGACCGGACCGCGGTTCGGCTCGGGCCGGCCGTTCTCCCTTGGCGTCGAGGAGGAGCTGTTCCTCGTCGATCCCGTCACCGGTCGTCAAGCCAACGCCTCAGCCGCTGTGGTCGAGCGCGTGGGTGAGGTGAACGGTGAGGTGGCTCCCGAGCTCCACGCCTGCCAGGTGGAGCTGATCACCGAGGTGCACGCCTCCGCCGGCCAGGCCGTCAACGCCCTGGCGGGGATGCGGCAGGCAGTGCGCGACACCGGCGCGGGCCTCCTGGGCGCGGGGACGCACCCGTCGGCGGCGGAGGGTGAGGCTCAGATCACCGACAAGGAGCGCTACGAGCGCATCCGCTACCTGCTCGGCGACGCCGCGGTGACCCCGGTGGGCGGCCTGCACGTGCACGTCGGCATGCCCGATACCGACGCCGCCATCCGCACCTTCAACTATCTGCGCGGTCAGCTGCCGCTGCTCCAGGCCCTCGCCGCCAACTCACCGTTTCGCCACGGACGTGACACCGGCCTCGCCTCAGCCCGAGAGGTGAGCCTCCGGGCGTGGCCACGCTCGGGCACTCCACGCGCGCTGCGCGACTTCGACGACTTCTGCGCGATGGCCGAGCGGCTCGCCCGCGCCGCCGACGTCGAGGACTACACGTGGTTCTGGTGGAAGCTCCGTCCGCACCCTCGTCTGGGCACCGTGGAGGTCCGCGCCCTCGACGCACAGGCGTCGTTGCAGGACGCCTCCGCCATCGTCGCCCTCACCCACTGCCTGGCGCGGAGCGCCGTTGAACAGGCTCCGCGTGACCCGGCCCCCGAACTGGTGGAGGAGGGGATGTTCCGCGCCGCCCGTTTCGGGACGGCGGCGAGGCTGCCCGACGCCGACGGCGCGCTGCGCCCGGTACACGAACTGCTCGCCGAGGCGGTGACCATCGCTCGCCGCCACGCCGGCGAGCTGGGGTGCGTCGATGAACTCGAACTCCTCCCCCAGCTGCTGGAGCGCGAAGGCGGCGCCGGTCGCCAGCGCCGCCTGCACGGCATCGCGGGTATGGATTCGCTGCTACGTGAACTGACGCTGCTCACCGGAGGCTGACCGGGCCTCGGTCGCGTCGCGGTGGAGATCGACGAGCTCCGGGTCGGTCATGGCATGCAGACGCCCCGCGGCGCGGCGCAGCAGTCGCGATACCTGCATCTGCGAACAACCGAGCTCGCGGGCGATCTCGGTCTGCTTGAGGTCATGCTCGAGGCGCAGGGTCAGCGCCTGCCGTTCGAGATGGGGCAGGCGAGCCATGGCGTCGGCCAGCGAGTTGCTGGCCTCCACCAGGCCGTATCGCTCGTCCACGCCGCCGAGACTGTCGCCGAGCGTGTCGGGCTGATCCTCGTCGTCGCCGGCCGACATCGGCGCGTCGAGCGACACCGAGTAGTGAGCGGTGCCGGCGTCGAGGCCGACGAGCACGTCCTCCTGCGGAAGCTCGAGGTACTGGGCGAGTTCGCTCACGCTTGGGTGATGGCCCTGACGAGCCTCCATCTGCCGGGTGGCGCGATCCACGCGCAGGGCCAGTTCCTGGGCTCCGCGAGGGACGTGGACCGACCAGCCGGTGTTACGGAAGTAGCGCTTGAGCTCCCCGAGGATCGTCGGCACGGCGAACGCCGGAAAGCGAACCCCCCGATCGGGATCGAAGCGGTCGATGGCGCCGAGCAGGCCCATGGCGGCCACCTGGACGAGATCCTCGATCGGCTCGTGAGGATTGCTGTAGCGCGCGGCGAGCTTGCGGGCGAGCGGCCGGAAGCGCGCAAACAGCTCCTCCCGGGCCTCGCGATCCTCGTGGTCGTGCCACCGGGCCATCAGCTCCGGGGTCTCGAGGGCATGGTGGTTCGGAGGACGTCTGAGATCGGGCATCGATCGCGTCGACACGGTCGCTCCTTCTGTTGGGGCTGGAGTTGGACTACAGGCCCGGAGAGAAGACCGCTCGGCGATCGACTGACGTTTGGGACCGACTACGCACCGCGCCACGCGCGTGTCGCGGGCGGCCTACTTTGAGGGTTACCCGCATTCGCATCGGCTAGACCGAAACCAGTGTGAGGACAGGACACAGACCCGCGGTTGTACGGCATGTGACAAATCTGGCCGCGGTGGCCGCCGATTGGCGCGGTGGCGGCTGGGGTAGCTGCACAGGGTCCAGGAAACGCCCCTTGCGGCCGCACCGTGTGTTCGCATGAGCGGCCGGGGTAACTGAAACGCGAAATTGATCATGAATCCACTGCTGTTTGCCGACTGGCGGCGTATCAACCGCCTCTTCACCCGGGTCATGTGGGCCGTCGCTGTCGTGATGGTCTGCGTGGTCTGCATCGCGCTGGCTGCGCCCACGCCGAAGTCGCATGCCGCCCCCGCCGCTCGTACCGTGGTGCCCGCTGCCGCGGCTGCCTCGAGCGCCGGCTCCGTGCGCTGACCGGCGCGGCGACGCGTCCCGCACCGGCTTGCCAGCACCGGCTTGCCCTCAGGCCGGCGCCCGGTCGTGAACGGGTGCGCTCGCGGCGCGGTGCATCACATGTGATCGGGGATCGCGGGCGAGTAGGCGATGGTGCCGCCGACGCCATACCCGCCCGCAGTCCCGAGGGAGGAGAGGGCCTAACTGGCTAACAGGCCGGTGGCTCTCTACCCCGTCCCCGCAGGAACCAATCAACTATCGCGCAAAAAACTTTGCGACGACGTTCAGGTCGGACGTAGAGCTCGCGTGATCCGGCCGATTTCCGGCCGCCCGAACCGCCGTTTCGCCGGGGCGCACCCCGGGAACGCAACCCTAAGACACCGAAAAAGAGGAGCAGAAACGACATGGCAGCCAAGCCCAAGGAGCTCAACGAACGCGACACCAAGCTCGTCCAGTGGCTCGACGAGGCCTACGCCAAGGAGGCGGAGCTCGAGGTCGCTCTCGCCGGCCACATCGGCCTGACCGACAAGGCGTCCTACAAGAAACGCCTCCAGCAGCACCTCAAGGAGACGCGCGAGCACAAGCGCGTCCTGGCGCGCCGGATCAAGGCGCTGGGCGGGGTTCCGTCGGCCGGGCCGTCCATCCCCGCGGCGCCGAAGGCCGTGGGCTCGGCCGCCGGCAAGGCCAAGGCCGTCGTCAAGGGCCAGGTCGCCGCGGCGCGCGCCCTCGTCACCCAGCAGGCCGACACCCACGTCCGCAACGCGCAGGAGCAGCTGCGCGAGGAGCAGGTGGAGATCGCTCTCTACCTCCGCATCGAGACGCTGGCCTCGGAGGTGGGCGACGCCGAGACCGCCAAGCTCGCCAAGTCCATCCGCCGCGACGAGGAGCGCATGGCGAAGTATCTGACCGCCGAGCTTCCCCGCCTGGTCAAGGACGTGGTGCGGGCCGACATCCCACGCGATCAGCGCGCCCCCAGCGGACGCTCGCCGCGCCGGACCACGCGCCGCGCCGGCGCCCGTGGGACCTCCAGCCGCCCGAGCACGCGTCCAGCGGCGAGCCGCGGCCGGAGCACGGCGTCCCGCAGCACGGCGTCCCGCAGCCCGGCGTCCCGGAGCACGGCGTCCCGGAGCACGGCGTCCCGCAGTGGCGGCTCCGCCCGCAGCCGCGCCGGCGCCAAGCGCGCCGCGAGCGCGTCCTGACCCGCCGCGTCAGGTGATCAGGCCGCGGCGCATCGCCTCCGCGACGACGGCGCCGCGGTCATTGACGCCCAGCTTGGCGTAGAGGTTCTGGATGTGGCTCTTGACCGTGGGCACCGCAAGGTGCAGCCGGTCAGCGATCACGTTGGCCGACTCGCCCTCGGCGATCAGCTCCAGCACGCCCAGCTCGCGCGCGGTGAGATGGGTGCCGAGGTGGCGGCGGTCGCGAAGCGTCCCGGCCAGCTCGGTGCCGATCTCCGCGGGCAGGACCGACTCGCCCTGGGAGATCCTGATGATCGCGTCGCAGATCTGCTCAGGCGTCGAGGACTTGGGCAGGTAGCCCGCCGCCCCCGCGGTGAGGGCTTGGAGCACCACCTCGCCCCCGATGTACTCGGAGATGAACAGCACCCGGGTGGCCGGATGCTGCTCACGTAGGCGACCCATCACCTCGCGGCCGTCGAGCTTGGGCATCCGCATGTCGAGGACCGCGACATCGGGGCGGTGCAACGTGACCAGCTCCACCGCCTCCTCGCCGTCGCAGGCGGCCCCCAGCAGCCGCAGCGCGGCGTGGCTCTCCACGGTGCCCTTGAGCGCGCCCAGAAACAGCGGGTGGTCATCGGCGACCACGACGCTGACCTCATCGGCCCCGGACGCGCCGAAGCCGTTGTGCCCCTTCTTGGCCATCACATGCCCCTCTGTTCCACCCCGATCCTGGTGGCGAGCGACCCCTCGTCACCAACTGTGACGCCCATCGTACTTGAGATCGCGCCGCCCGGCTCCAGTGGGCGGCCGCGCGTCGTCGCCGGTCTCAGTGCCCAAGCGAGGCGGCGGCGGTCTCCTGCGCCATCCGCTCCGGTGGCGCCCCGCACAGCAGCCACAGCCGGTCGGGCGTACGCCGCAGACGTCCTTCCTCTTCGAGCTGGCGGATGGCCGTCGTCACCGAGGGGCGCTGGGCGCCGACCAGGCGGGCCAGCGTCTCATGGGTCAGGCGCAGCGGCACGACCACGCCGTCGGGCGTGACGCGCCCCCAGCGGTCGGCCAGGTACCAGAGGAGCATGAGCAGCCGCACGTCAACGCGACGCAGGTTGGAGACGGCCAGCGTGATCGCCAGCGAATGCGCGCGGTTGCTGGCACCACGCAGGATCGCCGCCATCGCCGAGGGCCACTGCCCCAACGCTCGGGCGAACACGGGGTCCAACACGGCGAAGCGCGCCGGCTCGAGCACCGTCCAGGACACCCCGAACGGGATGGGCGCGTCCTCGCCGTCGCGGTCTGAGGGGCGCAGGAGGTCCCCCTGGCCGACCAGCTCGGTGGCCAGCGGCTTGTCGAGGATGACGTCGCGGCTGAGGAGACCGTCGAGAACGAGCAGGCCAAGGTGGCCTGGGAGGTTGGTCGGCACCTGCGGCATCCAGCTCCCCGTCTTGGCGAAGATCATGTCGGCGACGAGCTGACGACGAGCGATCTCCTGCTGCTCCGGATCGAGGTACTCGACGATCTCGGGGAATGCCTCCACCACTCGGACGCGTCGGGGCACTCCGGTCATGGCTTCCTCCGTGCTACTGGTTCTGGCCCAGCTGGGGGAGCCGTACTTTGACAGGAACCGGAGCGCGAGTGGGAATGCCTTTGGCCACTCACGAAATGCTGACTAGTCGCAAGGTCGTTGAAGTAAAGCAACGGCTCCGGCGCGACGCGTTCGCCGCGGCCGCATGGCGTCAGCTTCGGCCCAGGTCAGTCCAGCAACGACCGCGGCAGGCGGCCGCGACGCAGCCCCAGGCCTCGGCCCGTGCCCAGCGCGGGACGCTTGGGCGCCTCGCGCTCATCCCGCCGCAGCACAGAACTGCTCGCGTGCGCTCTGACCCACCGGCGCCGGCTTCGACGATGCATGGCTCTCCTCCGTCAATGAACGTTCACTCCCCCGCTGGCGCGACCTACCCATTCCGCACCATCTCTCCGCGCTCCCCCCTCCCCGCCAGTCAGGATTCGGACTGGACATGCGGTGACTACAGCTCCCCGCCGCCACACAGCGCCTCCGCCGTGGACGCGATCAACTCGATACACAGCTCGACATCGAAGGCCGTGGCGTCGATGGTCAGGTGATAGAGCGCGGGGTCAAGGATGTCCACGTCGTAGAACTGGCGCAGGTAGTCCGCATGCGTGCGGTCCAGGGCGCGCACGGTTCGCTCGGCGGTGTCGCGGTCGAGATCGCGGACGCGCATGGCGTGCTCCACGCGGCGCTCCACCGGTCCGGTGAGCCGCACGCGCAGGACCCGGGCGTCGTGGCGAAGCGCGGCCACCGCTCCCCGGCCCAGGATCACCCCGCGCCCGGTGGCCGCCTGGGCCAGCAGCGCCCGCTGGGCCGCCTGATGAAAGTCCTCAGAGGTGACCGTGTCGGACGGCAGCGGCGCCGGGGCCCCCGGGTCGGCGCCCACGAACCCCGACAGCAGGCGCTCCAGCAGGCCCTTGCCGGTGGGCTCCTCATGCGCCAGCGCGTCGGCGACGGAGATGTCGAGATGCTCAGCCACCGCCAGCGCGATCCCGCGGTCGATGAACGGCACGTCCAGGCGCTGCGCCAGGCCAGGGCCGATCTGGCTCCCGGCGGCCCCGTAGGCGGCGGACAGCGCGACGATCGTCATCTGCCTAAGGAATACCCGAGACCGCCGACGGTAACGCCGTCGCGCGCCCTCAGCCCAGGCGGGCCACCAGCTCCTCGGCGATGGCCAGCGATGAGGTGGCGGCCGGCGAGGGCGCATTGCGCACCCACACGACGTGCTCGCTGAGCCCGACGCGGAAGTCGTCGACGAGCGACCCGTCCCGGTCGACCGCCTGGGCACGCACGCCCGCCGGTGCCGGGACCACGTCGTCCACCGCCAGTTCGGGCACGTAGCGCTGGAGCTCTGAGACGAAGGCGCGCTTGACCGCCGAGCGATACAGCTCCCCCACCCCGGCCCTCCAGTGGCGGAGCATCATCCGCCGCGTGCCGGGCCAGGCCAGCGTCTCGCCGAGCTCCGCGAGGTTGAACGAGTTGCGGCGATATCCCTCCAGGGCGGTGGCCAGCACCGCGTTGGGGCCGACCCAGACCGACCCGTCGAATCGGCGGTGCAGGTGGACGCCCAGGAACGGCAGGCTCGGGTCCGGGACCGGATAGATGAGGCCCGTGACGAGGTGTGTGCGCCCCGGCGCCAGGGCGTAGTACTCGCCGCGGAAGGGCACGATCCGCGGCTCAGGGTCCTCGCCCGAGGCGCGGGCCAGGCGATCGGACTGCAGACCGGCGCACACGATCACCCGGTCGGCCTCAAGCGTCTCGCCGTCGGCGAGTTGAACCCGGGGGCGCGCGCCGTGGCTCGTCACGCGCGCCACCGGTGCGCGCGTGCGGATCTCGCCGCCGGCGGCGCGGAGGTCATCGGCCATGGCGTTGGCCACGGCCACGAAATCGACGATCGCCGTGTGCGGCGAATGCAGGCCGGCCACCCCGGCGACGTGCGGCTCCACCGCGGCCAGCTCCGGGCCCTGGAGCCAGCGCAGGCCGGGGACGCCGTTGGTGGTGGCGCGTTCGTGCAAGCGGTGAAGCGGCTCCACCTCCGCGGCTCGCGTGGCCACCACCACCTTGCCGCACTCGTCATAGGGCACGCCCTTCTCGGCGCAGAACTCCTTCATCAGCTCGCGGCCGCGCGTGCACAGCCGCGCCTTGAGCGACCCGGGCGCGTAATAGAGCCCGGCGTGGACGACCCCGCTGTTGTGGCCGGTCTGGTGGCGAGCGAGCGCGTCCTCCTTCTCCAGGAGGACGACCTCGCCGTCCCGGCGTGAGGTCGCGATCAGGCGCGCCGTCGCCAATCCCACGATCCCGCCCCCGACGACGGCTATGCGCATCGATGACCCGTTGTCACAGAAATGACCAAAAACCCGTTCGAATGTCGATTTTCGCGCCCCAGACAATCAAACCGGGGGCGCCGGATGCCGATGCCAACTCAGAGACCCCTCTCACTCGAGCCCGGAGCCCATGAGCATCTTTTCGCGTCGACCCACCCTTTTCGCCCTCGCCGGCCTGTGGCTGGCCCTCGTCGTCCCCACCGCCGCGCAGGCCGCCGTCCCGCATGACGGCGGCAGCCCCGGCACCGTGCAGCTCGATCAGCCGGCGTACACCGCGCATGAGAGTCAGGGCTATCTGACGATCACCATCCAGCGCACCGGCGATCTCAGCGGCGAGGAGCACGTCGGGTACGGCGTCAAGCGCCAGGACGCCCAGCCCGGGATCGACTTCGACACGATCAACAACCACTACATCGTGATGGCCCCCGGCCAGAGCTCCTACACCTTCAACGTCCGCATCATCGACCAGGGCATGAACGGGACGCCGGTCAAGGCCCTCGCCTACCTGTACAGCTCGTATCCCGACAGCCTGGGCCCCAACAACAACTCGATGATCACCATCCTCCACGATGACCCGCTCGCCCCGCGCGACGACGCCAACCCGCTCGGCGTCGCGGGACCGGTCAACGGCAACCTCATCGCGGGCACCAAGTTCTACGTCGACCCCGACAGCGGCGCGGCCAAGGCGCAGGCCCAGTACCGCCACTCGGACCCGGCGATGGCGAACCTCCTCGGGGTGCTGGCGTCAGAGCCCGGGGCCCACCGCTTCTACATGTGGAACATGGGCGCCAACGTCTCCGGACAGGTGTCGCACTACCTGGAGGGCACACAGGTCCAGCAGCCCGGCACCACCGTGATGCTCTCCACCTACACGCTTGTCCACGACCACTGCGGCTACACCGCCACCCCGGCGATGGCCGCTCGCTATGCGGACTTCATGCAGCAGGTGGCTGAGGGCATCGGCAACTTCCACGTGGTGTTCTTTCTCGAGCTCGACTCGCTGATCACCGCGCCCTGCCTCACCCACTCGCAGCTGGCCATCCGCGAGGCCGAGCTGCGCTCCGCCGTGTCGGCTCTGGAAGCCGACCCGCACGTGGTGGTCTACCTCGATGCCGGCGCCGCCGACGCCGTCCACGACACCCAGATGGCCACGTGGCTGCGGGCCTCCGGCGTCGGACAGGCCCAGGGCTTCTTCCTGAACTCCACCCACTTTGACTGGACCACCTCCGAGATCCACTACGGCCAGGAGATCTCGCGCCTGACCGGCGGCGCGCACTTCGTCGTCAACACCGGCTCCAACGGCAAGGGCCCACTCGTGCCCAAGCGCCGGGTCGGCCACGGCAATGAGGTGCTGTGCAATCCACCCGGCCGCGGGCTGGGCCCGCTGACCCTGTCCTCCGACGTGGCCCAGCAGACTCCCTACGCCGCGACCGACGGGCTGCTGTGGTTCTCCAATCCCGGCGGCAGCGGCGGCCAGTGCGTCAAGGGGGCGCCCCCCACCGGCGTCTTCTGGCCCCAGCGCGCGGCCGAGCTGGCTCGCAACTGGGTCGACAAGGTCACGGGACCCAAGTTCAACCTGCTCGACTCACCGTTCGCGCGGGCACACGGCCGCCAGTAGCCGCCAGCCCTCACAATGGCCCTTTCCTCCCCTCGGACGAAAGGGCCCACCGATGCGCTTTGCCTCGGTCCTGCACGACGGACAGCCGTACGCGGTGGCGATCGAAGACCAGACCGCCGTCCCGCTCATCGACGTCGCCGAGCTCGGCGCCCCGTCGCCCAATGACCTCCTGCGCGACCCGCCGCTGGACCGCGACGCCGCCTTCCCGCTGAGCGAGGCGACCTACCGGCCGCTGATTCCACGGCCGGAGAAGATCATCTGCGTGGGCCTCAACTACAAGGCCCACATCGAGGAGACCCAGCGCGAGGACTCCGACTATCCCGTCCTCTTCACCAAGTTCGCCAACTCGCTCACCGGGCCCTACGACACGATCGCCTGCCCGCCCGAGTCCGAGGCGATCGACTACGAGGGCGAGCTCGCCGTGATCATCGGTGCCGCGGCCCGGCGGGTGAGCCCTGATCGGGCGCTGGATGTCGTCGCCGGCTACACCGTCGCCAACGACGTGACGATGCGCGACTACCAGTACAAGACGCACCAGTGGCTGCAGGGCAAGGCGTGGGAGGCATCCACCCCGCTGGGCCCGGCGCTGGTCACGCCCGACGAGGCGGGCGACCCCGGGGCGCTGTCGCTGCGCACGCTGGTCAACGGCGAGGTAGTCCAGGAGTCGAGCACCGAGCTGATGATCTTCCCCATCCCCACCCTCATCAGCGTCATCTCCGAGTTCACCACGCTCAAGCCGGGGGACGTCATCCTCACCGGCACGCCGGCGGGCGTGGGCTTCCGGCGCGACCCCAAGCTGCTCATGAGCGACGGCGACGTGGCGGTGGTGGAGATCGACGGCATCGGGCGGCTTGAGAGCCATTTTGCCGCCGCCCAGCGCGGCTGACCGCCGCTCGGTTTCCCGCGTGCGCGCCGCGCTGTTCTCGATCGTCCCCTACGAGCGGCCGTCTCGACCGCGCGGCTGGCCGGTGCCCGCCGACGACTACTCCGCCGAGGTGGCGCAGGCGTCCATGGAGCGCGCCCTGGACTCCTTCGCGGTCGCCGACCAGCTCGGCTTTGACTGGATCAGCGTCGCCGAGCACCACTACGCGCCCGGCTCGCTGACGCCCAACCCGATGGTCATGGCCGCCGCGGCCATCCAGCGGGTCAAGCGCGCCAAGATCGCCCTGCTCGGATCCAACATCCCGATCCAGAACCCGGTGCGGGTGGCGGAGGAGTTCGCCATGCTCGACACCCTCAGCGGCGGCCGGGTGATCGCCGGGATGCTGCGCGGCACCTCCAACGAGTACGTCACCTACGGCGTCAACCCCGCCGAGTCGCGCGAGCGGTTCATCGAGGCGCTGCGGCTCATTGTCGCCGCGTGGACCGAGCCCCAGCCCTTTGGCTGGATGGGGCGCTACTACGACTACCGCACCATCTCGATCTGGCCGCGCCCGGTGCAGACGCCGCACCCCGAGATCTTCATGTCGATCTCCAGCCCCGAGATGGCCGAGTTCGCCGCCGCCCACCGGATCAGCGCCGGCCTCGCGGTGACCACCGTGCCCCGGGCCAGAGAGTCGGTGGAGGTCTACCGCGCCGCGGCCCGTCAGCACGGGTGGGACCCGCCGCCTGAGCAGGTGCTCTATCGGGCGGCCGTCCACGTCGCCGGCTCAGACGCGGAGGCATGGGCCGACTGCGCGCCCTTCGCCACCCCGGACCGGCCGGTCGGCGCGCTGAGCATGGCCAACCCGGCGATCGATGAGGCCGTCGCGGGCGCGGGCTACTACGGGCGCGACACGGCCCAGCAGCGCGAGCGGATCATGGCCGCCGGGGACCTGCGTGAGCGCATCGACACCGGGCAGATCCTCGCCGGCTCGCCTGACACGGTCCTCCAACAGGCGTCCGCCATCAGGCGCGAGCTGGGAGCGGGTGTCCTGGAGCTGGCCTTCATCGGCCCCACCCCGGACAAGCGCCGCCGCAGCCTTGAGCTGTTCGGCACGCAGGTCCTGCCCCGGATGCGGGAGCTGTAGGCGTGTCCTTCGTCGAGCACACCGTCACCGCCGACGGGTTTGACATCCGCTACGTCGCGGCGGGCGACGGGCCACCGCTCGTCTGCCTGCACGGCGCCGGCGGCCTGCGGCTCTCCCGCGCCCACGAGCTGCTGGCTCGCACGCACCGGGTGATCGCCTTCGAGGCCCCCGGTTTCGGCGAGTCGCCGGCCAATGAACGGTCGGCGTCGCTGCGCGAGCTGGCCGCCACGATGCTCGCCGGGGTCGACGCGCTCGGCGTCGGCGACACCTTTGACCTGTGCGGCACGTCGTTCGGCGCCAAGCTGGCGCTGTGGCTGGCCATCGATGCCCCCGATCGCCTGGGCGCGCTGGTCCTGGCCTCCCCGGCGGCGATCCGGCTCCCGGGCACCCGCCCGCCCGAGGACCCCGCCGAGATGATGGCGATCCTGTATCAGCACCCGGAGCGCGTGCCGCCCAGCGCCCCGCCGTCGCCCGAGGTCGTCGCCAAGCAGCTCACGCTGGTGGAGCGCCTGATCGGGCCGGCGCGCGATGAGGAACTCGAGACGGCGATGCGCACGCTGACGGTGCCGACGCTCGTGATGTTCGGCACCGAAGACCGCCTCACCCCGCCCGAGCTCGGGCGCCACTACCCCGAGCTTCTCCCCCACGCCCATCTCGTGCTGATCTACGACGCGGCCCACGCCCTCGACGTTGACCGGCCGGAGGCCTTCGCCGCCCTCGTCGCGGACTTCCTGGAGCAGCGCGGGCAGTTCGTCGTGCGCCGCACCAGCGGCCTGCTGTACCCGTAGACACCGGATCACGTGACCGGTCGCACACTTGCAGCCGGTTATCGCCGCTATGCCAAGGGGTAGCTATGGCCCACCGAATCTCTAGGCCACATAAATCTCTGGACATTCGGCTAAAGCCCGGCACCGTTTTTGCCGACATCTTGGACCAACAAATGATCCCGTCTCCTGAGTGGAGTCCGCGATGAGCCCCGAACGAACCCAAGCCTACGGCCGCGTGATGCACACCCTGAACGAGCTGGGTCCCAGCAAGCTGCTGGCCGACGAGCAGGATCGCATCCGCGACGCCGCCGACAGCCTCATCTTCGCCGCCGACCTGATCGAGGACCCGGCCGCCGTCGAGGCCCTCGGCGACATCGAGTCTCTGTGCAGCTCGCTCGTCGAGAGCGGCCG
>DATJTQ010000297.1:0-6530 GCA_035503355.1 Solirubrobacteraceae bacterium | reverse complement strand
ATCCCCGCGCCGACGGTATCGCGGATCCAGCCGCTGCGCGAGGCCGCGCAGCTGATGGTCGAGCGTGGGGCCACGCACCTCGTCGTGATTGACGAGGCCAACGGACATGCGGTCGGGGTTCTGTCCTCGACCGACATCCTCCAGGCCTACACTTCCGAGCGCGGGGGAGACTGATGAGCACGCTGGACTGGGCGCGCTGGCAGTTCGCCATCACCACCCTCTTTCACTTCATCTTCGTCCCGATGTCCATCGGGCTGGCGCTGTTCGTGGCGATCTGCCAGACGCGCTACTACCGCCGCGGCGACGAGGTGTACCTGCGCATGACCCGCTTCTGGGGCAAGTTCATGCTCATCTCAATGGCGATCGGCGTGGTCACCGGCATCGTCCAGGAGTTCCAGTTCGGGATGAACTGGTCACAGTACTCGCGCTACGTCGGCGACGTGTTCGGCGCCCCGTTGGCCATGGAGGGACTCATCGCGTTCTTCCTGGAGTCCACCTTCCTCGGTCTGTGGATCTTCGGCTGGGGCCGGCTCTCGCCCAAGCTGCACCTGGCGACCATCTGGCTGGTGTCGGTCGGGACCATGCTCTCGGCGTACTTCATCCTGGCCGCCAACTCCTGGATGCAGCATCCCGTCGGCGTCGCCATCGACCACGCCACGCATCGCGCCGAGCTCAAGAACATCTTCGCGGTGCTCACCAACTCCACGGTCCTGCTGGCGTTCCCCCACACGATTCTCGGAGCCTTCACCACCGGCGGCATGCTCGTGGTCGCCGTCTGTGGCTACCTGCTCCTGCGTCGGCGCCCCAGCGACGTGGTGACACGCTCGCTGCGGATCGCCCTGCCGCTCACCCTCGTGGCCGTGCTCGCCACCATGGCCTTCGGCGACGGCCAGGGACGGCTGATGGAAAAACAGCAGCCGATGAAGATGGCGGCCGCGGAGGCGCTCTACAACACGCAGAGTGGAGCGCCGTTCTCGATCCTCGCCACCGGCAGGTTCACCCGCCACCCGTCGACCCTGAACAAGATCATCAACATCCCGCACGGCCTCTCGCTGCTGGCGACGCTGTCCTGGGGCGGGAAGGTCGAGGGCGTCAACAACATCAACCGCGCCGAGCAGCGCAAGTACGGGCCCGGCGACTATGTGCCGATTGTCGGCGTCACGTACTGGACGTTCCGGCTCATGATCGGCGCCGGCATCCTGATGCTCCTGCTCGCCCTTGCAGGGCTGGTGCTCGTGCGCCGTGGGCGGATCGAACACTCGCGCTGGTTTCAGCGCGCGGCCCTGGCCGGTGTCGTGCTGCCGATCCTGGCCAACTGGACCGGGTGGATCTTCACGGAGGTCGGCCGCCAGCCGTGGGTGGTGTTCGGCCTGCTCAAGACAAACCAGGCCAACTCGCCCAACGTCTCGAGCGCGGACATCGTCATCACGCTGGCCGGTTACATCGTCATCTACGGCGCGCTCATTGCCATCGGCGGATGGCTGATGTGGCGCGAGGTCCGACACGGACCCGAGGCGCCCGCCCGTCCCGGCGCGCCGGCCGGCGATTCCGACTCCCACCCCGAGCTCGCGCTCGCCTACTGACACCTCACCATGCACCACGACCCCAGCTTCCTGCAGTTCCTGTGGTTCACCCTGATCGGCATCCTGTGGACGGGCTACTTCGTCCTGGAGGGATTCGACTTCGGCGTGGGCATGCTCGTCCGCGTTCTCGGTCGCGACCGGACTGACAAGCGGGTGATCATCCACACGATCGGTCCGGTGTGGGATGGCAACGAGGTCTGGCTCCTCGTCGCCGGCGGCGCCACCTTCGCCGCCTTCCCCGGCTGGTACGCCAGCGCCTTCTCCGGCTTCTACCTCGCGCTGTTCCTTGTATTGGCGGCGTTGATCGTCCGTGGCGTGTCCTTCGAGTTCTGGGGCAAGGTGCCCTCACCCCGGTGGCAGTCCGGGTGGGAGTGGGCGCTGGCTATCTCCAGCGCCGCCGCCGCACTCCTGTTCGGCGTCGCCTGGGCCAACTTCATCCACGGCGTCCCCATGAATGCGGCCCACGAGGTGACCGCGAGCCTGCTCGACCTCCTTCACCCCTACGCGGTGCTCGGTGGGCTGACCACCCTGGCGCTGTTTGCCACCCACGGCGCGCTGTTTTTGTCCCTGCGCACCACCGGCGGGGTGCAGGAGCGTGCTCGGGCGGCCGCGCAGCGTCTCAGCCCGATCGCGGCGGTGATCGCGGCCGCGTTCGTCGTCTGGACAATTGCCGACCAGTCGTTCGGGGGCGCCGTCGTCGCCTGCGGCGTATTGACGCTGGTCGCCATGGCGGCGCTGCCCGCCGTGGCACGCCGGGCGCCGGCCGCGCGCGCGTTCGTCGCGAGCACGGCGGCGATCGTGCTCCTCACCGTCCTGCTGTTCGTGTCGCTGTATCCGGACGCCCTGCCATCAAGCACGAACCACGCCTTTGACCTCACCCTGGTCGCCGCGTCCTCCACGCCGTACACCCTGACCGTGATGACCGTCGTCGCGGTCATCTTCGTCCCCATCGTGCTCGCCTACCAGGCATGGACCTACTGGGTGTTTCGCCACCGCCTCGGCCGCGACGACTACGAGGGACCGCTCACCCCGGTTGCCGTCCTCGAGCACCGTCGCCGCGCGGACGGGCGCGAGCCCGAGTCGACACCGATGCCGCCCGGTGCCACCCCGCCCGCCGGGGTCTCATGAGATGGCGGCGGCGCTGGACCGACGGCTGACGCGCGAGAGCGCGGCAGCGCGGACACCCCTGACCATCGCGGCCGCACTCGGTGTCGTCGAAGCCGGATTGATCGTGGCTCAGGCGGTCCTGCTCGCCACGGTCATCGCCGGCGGCGCGCTCGGTGGCCGCTCGCTCGCCTCCCTGCGCGGCGAGCTGATCGCGCTGGCCGCGGTCCTGCTCGCCCGCGCCGCGGTGAGGTCGGGTTTCGAGCTGTCAGGCCGCGTCGGCGCCACCCGCGTCCTGTCCGAGCTGCGCCGCCGCCTCGTCGGCCGCCTCCTCCTCGATGCCCCCGGTGGCTCCGTGCAGGGCGTGTCCACGGGCGAGCTGGCCGCGAGTGCCGTCGCAGGCGTCGACACGCTGGAGGCCTACTTCGCCGGCTACCTGCCACAGCTCGTCCTGGCCTCGGTCGTCCCGGTCGCCGTGCTGGGCTGGGTGACGACAGCGGACCCGCTCGCCGCCGCCATCCTCGCCGCCACCGTCCCGCTGCTCATCCTCTTCATGGTGCTGGTCGGCAAGGGCACCGAGGCCCAGACACGCAGGCGTCACGCGGCCCTGTCGCGCCTCAGCGGACACTTCCTCGATGTCGTCACCGGCCTGGAGACGCTGCGCGCCTACCGGCGCGAGGGCGCGCAGGCCGTGACGCTTGAGCGGGTGGGGGAGGACTACCGCCACCACACCATGCGTACCTTGCGCATCGCGTTCCTCTCGGCGCTGGTGCTCGAGTTGTGCGCGATGCTCGGTACCGCCGTGGTCGCCGCGACCATCGGCATCGAACTGTGCGCGGGCGCGCTCACCCTGCAGGCCGGGCTCACCGTCCTCCTGCTCGCACCCGAGCTCTACGGGCCCCTGCGGGAGGTCGGTCAGCAGTTCCACGCCGGCGCCGACGCGACCGCAGCCGCTGACCGGATCTTCGCCGCGATCGAGGGCCCGGAGCGCACTCCGGTGGCAATCACGCCCGCTGAGCTCACTGACGAGCGCCCACCACTGCCCGACCCGCGCCGCCAGGCGGTGCGCTTCTGGGACGTCGGCTTCCGCTATCCCGGTGACCGCGGACAGGTGCTCGAGCAGGTGTGGCTGTCGCTGGAGCCGGGCACGACGACGCTGCTGGCCGGCCCCAGCGGCGCGGGCAAGAGCACGATCGCGCGGCTGCTGCTCGGCCTGGAGCGCCCGACCGCCGGTCGCATCCGGTGCGGCGGCACCGACCTGCGGGCCGTCGACCTCAATGAGTGGCGCGCTCAGATCGCCTGGGTGCCCCAGCGTCCCACCATGTTCGCCGCCACCCTGGCCGACAATGTTCGTCTCGGGCGCGACGCGGGCGACGCGGCGGTCCGCGCCGCCCTCGACGCCGCCGGCCTGCGCGAGCTCGTCGACGCGCTCGACGATGGCATCGAGACGCGAATCGGGGAGGGCGGCCGCCGCCTGTCCGCCGGCCAAGCCCAGCGCGTCTCGCTCGCCCGCGCGTTTCTGCGCGACGCATCGCTGCTCCTCCTCGACGAGCCGACGGCACATCTGGACCCCGAGACCGCGACTGACATCGCCGCGACGCTCCGGCGGCTGTTGAAGGGACGCACCGTGCTCCTCATCGCTCACGACCGCTCGCTGGAGTCACTCGCCGACGAAGTGGTGTGGCTCGAGGACGGCCGCACGCGCGACACCTCGACGATCTCGTCGATCCCACGCTCGACTCCAGTGGAGCGTGCGGCATGAGCGACCTGGCCACGGTCGGGCGTCTGCCCGCCGGAGAGCGCCGGTGGCTGGCCGGGTCGATCGCGCTCGCCGCTGGCGCGACCGGGGCGGCGGTCGCGCTGCTGGCGACATCGGGGTATCTCATCTCGCGCGCCGCGCAGCGCCCGCAGGTGATCGCGCTGATGGTGACGATCGTCGCCGTCCGTAGCTTCGGCATCGCTCGGGCCGCTCTGCGCTACGCCGAACGCCTGGCCTCCCACGAGCTCGCCCTGCGCCAACTGGCCCGCCTGCGCCGGAACTTCTTTGCGCGGCTGGTCCCGCTCGTGCCAGCTCAGATCGAGCGTCATGGACGCGGCGAGCTGCTGGCCCGGTTCGTCGGCGACGTCGATGTGATCGCCGACCTGTATCTCCGCGTGATCATTCCCGTGCTCGTGGCGCTGGTGGTAATCGTGGGGACGGCGATCGCCGGCGGGCTGATGCTCGCCGCTCTTGGGGTGGTGATCGCCGCCGCTCTCGCGCTGGACGCCGTGGTTTCGGCGTGGCTGGCTGACCGCGTCGGGGCCCGCGCCGCCGCGCGGCAGGCCCCGCTGCGCGCGGAGCTCAGCAACGAGCTGGTCCAGAGCATCGACGGCGCCGCCGAGCTCGCGGTGGCCGGCGCCACCGGCCAGGCCCTCGCGCGCCTCTCGACCGTCGACGCCGGTCTGGCGCGTGCCTCCTACCGCGACGCCGCGGCCGCCGCAGCCGCCGCAGCCGCGCACTGGCTGCTCAGCGGCGCCGGCCTCGTCGCCGTCCTTGTCGTCGGCCTGCGCGGTGTTCACTGTGGCGCCCTGCCCGGCGTTCTGCTCGCCGCCGCCGTCTTCATGTTCGTCGGCGCGCGAGAGAGCATCGCGCCCCTGGGCCGCGCCGTTCAGCGCGCCCGGGCGTGCTCGGCCTCGGCGCGGCGTCTTCAGGCCGTCTGTCATCAGCCGGCGCCGGTCGCCGACCCAGCGACGCCGCGACCCCTCCCGTCCCGCGGCGCGCTGGCGGCAACCGGCGTGTCGATGCGCTACGGCCCGACCCACGCCCCCGTCCTCGCCGAGCTCGACCTCGAGCTGGCCGCCGGCGAGCACATCGCGCTGGTCGGCGCTAGCGGTGCAGGCAAGTCGACCCTGGCCGAGCTGCTCGTGCGCTTCCGCGACCCACAGCGAGGGCGGATCACGCTCGGCGGCATCGACATCCGCGACCTCGCGCAAGACGACCTGCGCGCCGCGGTCCTGCTGTGCGGGCAGGACGCCCACCTGTTCAACACCACTCTGCGCGCAAACCTCCTCATCGCCGATCCCTCCGCCACCGATGCGGATCTGTGGCGCGTGCTCGCCTGCGTTGAACTTGATCAGTGGGCGGCTGCGCTGCCTCGCCGGCTCGACACGCCCGTCGGCCAATACGGTGACACGGTCTCGGGCGGTCAGCGCCAGCGCATCGCGCTCGCGCGTGCACTGCTGTCGCCCGCGCGCTTTCTCATCCTCGACGAGCCCACCGCGCACCTCGACGACGCCATGGCCGCCCGCGTGCTCCATGGCGTCCTGGCCGCGGCCGCGGGCCAGGGCGTCCTTCTCATCACCCACGACCTGACGTCCGCCGCGGCGTGCGACCGCGTCCTTCGCCTGGGCGGCGGCCGCCTGCACGACGTTTCAACCCCACCGACAAGGAGTGACCCATGATCCTCATCGCCTACGACGGCTCCGATGACGCCAAGTCAGCCATCGAGCACGCCGCCTCTCTCATGTCCGGCCAGCCCGCCACAGTGGTGACGGTCTGGGAGCCCTACCTCCAGATCCTGACCCGCTACCCCTCGCCCCTCGCGCTCGTTGCTGCGGACGCCGGCGAGATGGACGAAGCCTCGCGGACCGCTGCTCACGACACGGCCGAGGAGGGCGCGGCGCTCGCCCGCTCCCACGGCCTGGATGCCTCCGCTCGCGCCGTCGCGCGCGAGGACTCGATCGTCGAGACGCTGCTCGCCGAAGCCGACCGGACCAACGCCTCCGCCATCGTCCTTGGCTCCCGCGGCCTCGGCGGCCTGGGCTCACTGCTCATGGGCAGCGTCTCGCACGCGCTGATGATGC
>DATJTQ010000296.1:0-5052 GCA_035503355.1 Solirubrobacteraceae bacterium | reverse complement strand
GCCCACAAACGGTGTATCGACCAGCGGCGCGGGATGGTGACTGACCGCGGGGGCGACCAGCACCGGCAGCGCGGCGCGCTGGAGCACGGCCCGGGAGACGCTCCCGAGCAGGACTGATTTGACGGCGCCCAAGCCGCGGGGCCCGACGACGACGAGATCGGCTCCCACCGCGTCGGCCTCGGTCAGGATGGCGCTGGCCGTCGAGTCCACGCGCTTGACGACGTGAGCCTCGGCCTGCAGTCCTGAGGCGCGCGCGTGACCGACGCCCTCGGCGGCGCGGTCACGGGCTCGTTGCTCGCAGTCGGCATCGATCTGCTCGAAGTCGAGCGAGGCGCCCAGGCCTGCGCCGGCGCGGGTGACGACCTCGGTGAAGCCCTCCCACACGGTGAGGATGACGGCGGTGCTGCCGTCGAACAGGTGGCCGGCGAGCGCGACTGCGGCCTTGGCGTCCGGGGAGCCGTCGTAGGCGATGAGGATCTTCATGACGCCAGCGTAGGTCGGGGTGAGCGCCCGCACATCCGTAGGCTGCCGCAGCTCGCCTCCGCACCCTCCGCGGGGCTGGTCTGGGCTACACCGCAGGCGAGCCGTCGTCCACGAGGCCGTGCTCGCGGGCGTAGGCGACCAACTCGGCTCGGCTGGAGCGCCCGGCCTTCTGCTGGATGTGGGCGCGGTGAGATTCGACGGTGCGGACGCTGAGATAGAGCTGCTGGGAGATCTCGGCGTTGGTGTGCCCGCTCGCGACGAGCTTGAGCACCTCCACCTCGCGCTCGGTGAGGTTGTCCGGTGGTCCGGCCGGGATCTCGGGCGCGGAGGCGATGAGGCCGCCCAGCTGTGGGTTGAGGTAGCGCTGGCCGTTGAGGGCGGCCCGTACCGCCGCCACCAGCTCGGCGTCCGCCGCGTCCTTGAGCACGAACCCGAGGGCTCCGGCGCGCAGGGCCTCGCGGGCGAACCGCGGCTCGCTCTCCATCGTCAGCACCACGATCGCGGTCTCGGGCGACGCCTCGCGCATCCGCGGGATCGCGGTGAGGCTCGACCCGCCCGGCATGCTCAGGTCCAGGACGATGACGCTGGGCTTGTAGGCCAGGACCTTGCGCACGGACTCATCGACGTCACCGGCCTCAGCCACCACCTCGAACTCGGACTCGGCCTCCAGCAGCGCCCGCAGCGCACTGCGCACGATCGTGTGGTCGTCGGCGAGGACGATCGTCGTGCGCGGATCAGGCGAAGCGTCGATGTCGCAGACGCTATCGCGCCGGGCTACGGATCGCGCTACGGGATTTGCCCGGATGCGGAGACGACCCGCGACGGCGACTCTGTCATGGCACCCGCCGGTGACATGTGACACCAGCGGCTGGTCCAATCGTCCACAAGGAGGAGCCATGTCAGACCTCGAGTCACCACGCCCGAAGGGTACGTTTGCGGCGGGTGAGTGCGACCCGGCCGACTATCCCGAGGAGACCCATGTCGGAACGTTTGCTGAGGGCGAGTCCGACCCCCAGGACTATCCCGAGGACACCCATCTCGGGACGTTCGCCGAGGGCGAGTCCGACCCCCAGGACTATCCCGAGGACACCCACGTCGGGACGTTCGCCGAGGGCGAGGAGCAGTCCGGAGCCCAGGACGCCTAGCGGCCACGGCACGACGCCTGCCATGTTCGAGATCCGGATTCACGGCCGCGGTGGCCAGGGAGTGGTCACCGCCGCCGAGCTCTTGTCGGTCAGCGCGTTTGACGAGGGGCGTCACGCCCAGGCGTTTCCCAGCTTCGGCTCGGAGCGCACCGGCGCCCCGGTGGCCGCGTTCTGCCGGATCGACGATCGCCCGATCCGGTCGCGTGAGCCGGTGAGCCAGCCGGATGCGGTGATCGTGGTCGATCCGACCCTGCTGCATCAGGTGGCGGTGTTCAGCGGCGCGTGCGGCAACGCGTTCGTGCTCATCAACACCGCGCGGAGCATCGCCGAGCTGGGATTGACCGATCTGCCGTCGCGGCTGCGCGCCGATCGCTGCCGCACCGTGCCCGCGACCGACCTCGCGCGGCGCCACCTGGGGCGTCCGCTGCCCAACGCCGCGCTGCTGGGGGGCTTCGCCGCCCTGACCGGCGTGGTGTCGCTCGCGTCGGTGACCGCGGCGATCCGTGATCGCTTCTCCGGATCGGTGGGCGCGGGTAACGCCGCGGCGGCGCAGGCGGCCTATGAGTGTCTCACCGATGAGCCGACGCCCGGTCCGATGCGGCCGCAGCTCGCGGCTGGCCCGGTGGGGGGCACGCGATGATCGAGGGACTGGTCCAGGTCGAGGGCTCGCGCGCAGTGGCCGAGGCGGTTGCCCGCTGCCGGCCGGAGGTGATCTGCGCGTATCCGATCTCCCCGCAGACGCACATCGTGGAGGGGCTGTCGGCGATCGTGAAGTCAGGCGAGCTCGCACCCTGCGAATTCGTCAACGTCGAGTCGGAGTTCGCGGCCATGTCGGTCGCGATCGGCGCCAGCGCGGCAGGCGCCCGCGCCTACACGGCCACCGCCAGCCAGGGACTGCTGTACATGACCGAGGCGCTCTACAACGCCTCGGGGCTGGGACTGCCGATCGTGATGACGGTGGCCAACCGGGCCATCGGCGCCCCCATCAACATCTGGAACGACCACTCAGACGCGATGTCCCAGCGCGACTCGGGCTGGATCCAGCTCTTCGTCGAGTCAAACCAGGAGGCCGTCGACGTCCATCTGCAGGCCTTCCGGCTGGCCGAGGCGCTGTCGCTGCCGGTGATGGTGTGCATGGACGGCTTCATCCTCACCCACGCCTACGAGCGCGTCATCCTACCCACCCAGGCGCAGGTGGACGGGTTCCTGCCGGCGTTTTCGCCGCGCCAGGTCCTTGATCCCGCCGATCCGGTGACCATCGGTGCGATGGTAGGACCGGAGGCGTTCACCGAGGTCAAGTACCTGGGCCACTACAAGCAGATGCAGGCCCTGGACCTGATCCCCGAGATCGCGGGCGCGTTTGCGCAGACCTTCGGGCGAGCGTCCGGGGGGCTGCTGCATCACTACCGCACCCACGACGCCGAGACGATCGTGGTCGCGCTCGGGTCGGTCCTGGGCACGCTTCAGGACGCGGTGGACGAGCTGCGCGACAGCGGCCTGCGCGTCGGGTGCCTGGGCGTCCGGACCTTCCGTCCCTGGCCCGCCGCCGAGGTGGGCGCGGCGCTGGCCGCAGCCGAGCGCGTCGTGGTGCTCGAGAAGGCGCTCTCGCCCGGCCTGGGCGGAATTGTCTCCCAGAACGTGGCCGCGGCGGTGCCGGGCGCGTCCACACGGGTCAACACGGTCATCGCCGGGCTCGGGGGACGTCCCATCACCAAGCTCGCGCTGCGCCATGTGATCGCGGAGGCGCTCACGGGTGAACTGCCGCCACTGACGTTCCTGGACCTCGACAGCGGCCTCGTGGACCGGGAGCTTGAGCGGATGCTGACCGAGCGCCGCTCGGGCCCGCACGCCGAGAACATGCTGCGCGACCTGGGGGCCGTGGCCTCGGGTCCGGTGTAGACGCTCATGGGCCCCGAGATCAAGTACTACCAGACGGGTTCTTTCGCGGTGGGCAACCGCCTGCTGGACCCGGAGCAGCGCGCCGTGCAGTCATCGGCGCAGCGGGCCAACGCCATCACCTGCGGCCACCGCGCATGCCAGGGATGCGGCGAGGCGCTCGGTGCCCGCTACGCGCTGGACAGTGCGCTGCGTGCGAGCGGCGGCGACCTCATCGCCGCCAATGCCACCGGCTGCCTCGAGGTGTTCTCCACCCCCTATCCCGAGAGCTCGTGGCAGCTGCCGTGGATCCACTCGCTGTTCGGCAACGCGCCCGCGGTGGCCACCGGGATCGCCGCCGCCCTGAAGGCCAAGGGCAACACCCACACCCGCGTGGTGGGCCAGGGCGGTGATGGCGGCACCGTGGACATCGGCTTCGCCTGCCTGTCGGGCATGTTCGAGCGCGGCGATGACGTGCTCTACATCTGCTACGACAACGAGGGCTACATGAACACCGGCGTGCAGCGCTCCGGCGCCACGCCGCCGGCGGCGCGCACGGCCACGACCCAGGCGGTGGGGCCCGAGCCGGGGGCGCCGTGGGGCCAGGGCAAGAGCGCGCCGCTCATCGCGCTGGCCCACGAGATCCCTTATGTCGCCACCGCGACCATCGCGGACCTGCGTGACCTCGAGACCAAGGTCACGCGTGCCATGGCGCTCCACGGTCCCCGCTACATCCACATCCTCGTCACCTGCCCGCTGGGTTGGGGCGCTGCATCCCACGACTCGATCCGGATCGCGCGGCTGGCCACCGAGAGCGGTCTGTTCCCAGTGTTCGAGGGCGAGCACGGTGACGTCACCGACGTCACCAAGATCCGCCATCAGGTGCCGGTGGAGGCCTACCTGGAGCGCCAACGGCGCTTTGGCCACCTGTTCGCGCCCGAGCGCCGCGACGACGTGATCGCGCGCATCCAGGCGCGCGCCGACCGCAACATCGAAAGGTTCGGCCTGCTGTGAGCGACAAGCCGTTCGCCATCACTCTGGACGTCGGTTCCAGCCGCGCCAACCACACCGGATCCTGGCGCACCGAGCGCCCGGTGTATGTCCGCAGCCAGGCGCCCTGCGGGCATGCCTGCCCCGCCGGCGAAGATCCCCAGGCCTGGCTTTATCACGCCGAGGAGGGCGACTACGAGGCGGCGTGGCGGCAGATCATGGCCGACAACCCGCTGCCCGCCGTCATGGGCCGCGTGTGTTATCACCCCTGCGAGACTGCCTGTAACCGCGGGCAGCTCGACGAGTCGGTCGGCATCAACTCGGTGGAGCGCTTTCTCGGCGACGAGGCGATCCGTGCAGGCTGGACGATGCCCGCGGGCGCGCCGTCGGGTAGGCGCGTGCTGGTCATCGGCGCAGGTCCTTCGGGGCTGTCGGCGGCCTATCACCTGGCGCGCCTGGGGCACCGCGTGACCATCCGCGACGCAGGCCCGCGCCCCGGGGGCATGATGCGCTACGGGATCCCGGCCTACCGCCTCCCGCGTGACGTGCTGGACGCCGA
>DATJTQ010000295.1:0-4273 GCA_035503355.1 Solirubrobacteraceae bacterium | reverse complement strand
TGTAGGTCTTGCGGACCGCGATCCGCCCGCTCTGGCCGCCACCGTTGGCCGCGGTCATGACACGACCCTCAGGTAGGGGCGCAACCCGGCCGGGCCGCCCTCGCGACCGAACCCGGACTCCTTGTAGCCGCCGAACGCGGCGGTGGGATCGAAGTGGTTGTACGTGTTCTGCCACACCACTCCGGCGCGCAGGGCGCCGGCCACCTCAAAGGCCTTGGCCCCCTTGTCGGTCCAGATGCCGGCGGCGAGCCCGTAGCGGGAGTTGTTGGCCTTCTCGATCGCCTCGGCCTGGGTGCGGAAGCTGAGCACGGAGACCACCGGCCCGAAGATCTCCTCCACCGCGATCCGGTGGGCGGGCGAGACGTCGGTGAACAGGGTCGGCGCGAACCAGTAGCCGTGTTCGGGCAGCTCGCAGCTGATGGTGCGTTTGTGGGCGCCCTCGTCTTCGCCGGCGGCGACCAGGGTCTCGATGCGCTGGAGCTGCTCGGCGGAGTTGATCGCGCCGACGTCGGTGTTCTTGTCGAGCGGGTCGCCGACACGCAGGCGGCCCATGCGCGCCCACAGCTTGGCGATCACCTCGTCCAGCACGCTCTCCTGGATGAGCAGGCGCGAGCCCGCGCAGCAGACGTGGCCCTGGTTGAAGAAGATGCCGTTGACGATCCCCTCCACCGCCTGATCGAGCGCCGCGTCCTCGAAGACGATGTTGGCCGACTTGCCGCCCAGCTCGAGGGTGAGGCCGGTGGGACGGCCGGCCAGCGCGGTCTGGATGTCGCGGCCCACGGCGGTGGAGCCGGTGAAGGCGATCTTGTCGATGCCCGGCGCGCGGACGAGCGCCGCGCCGGTGGCGCCGTCGCCTGGGAGGATCGACACCACGCCATCGGGCAGCTCGGCCTCCTGGCAGATCTCGGCCAGCAGCAGCGCGGTGAGCGGGGTCGTCTCGGCGGGCTTGAGCACCGCCGTGTTGCCGCAGGCCAGCGCCGGGGCGAGCTTCCACGCCGCCATCAGCAGCGGGAAGTTCCAGGGGACGATCTGGCCGACGACGCCGAGCGGCGACGTGTCGCGCGCGTTGACGCCGTAGCGCAGCTTGTCGGCCCAGCCGGCGTAGTGGAAGAAGTGCGCGGCGGCCAACGGGATGTCGACGTCGCGCGACTCGCGCAGCGGCTTGCCGCCGTCGAGCGTCTCCACCACGGCCAGCTCGCGGGCGCGCTCCTGGATGAGACGGGCGATGCGGAACAGGTACTTGGCGCGCTCGCGATCGGGCAATGCGGCCCAGCGGGGTTGTGCGGCCCGGGCGGCATCGACGGCCGCGGTGACGTCCGCGGGGCCCGCCCACGCGATCTCGGCGATGGGCTGCTCGGTGGCCGGGTTGATGGTGGGTTCGTAGCGCGGGTCCCGCGGGTCTGTGAACGCGCCGTCGATGAACAGGCCGTAGCGGTCCTTGAGGCGGACATGGTCGGTGGCCTCCGGAGCCGGGGCGTAGTCCCAGACGATGGTGGTGCGTTGCTCGGTGGTCATTCCTTGGAGAAGTCCTCGGAGCGCCCGTAGCGCCCGGTCTCGGTCTTGGCGTACTGGAGCAGCAGGTCGTTGAGCACGCTGGAGGCGCCGATGCGGATGCGCCCCGGGGTGAGCCACTCATCGCCGAGCGTCTCCTTGACCAGCACCAGGCGGTGTAGCGCGGCCTTGCTGGTCGAGACCCCACCGGCGGCCTTGAAGCCGACGATCCGCCCGGTGTGGTCCATGTAGTCGCGGATCGCCTCCAGCATGACCAGGCAGACCCCGGGGGTGGCCCCGCTCGACGCCTTCCCGGTGGAGGTCTTGATGAAGTCGGCGCCCGCCTCCATGGCCAGCATCGAGGCGTGGCGGACGTGGTCATAGGAGCCGAGCTCGGCGGTCTCGAGGATCACCTTGAGGTGAGCGTCGCCACAGGCGTCCTTGATGCGCGCGATCTCGCGCTGGACGCGGGCATCGTCGCCGGCCAGGAAGGCCTCGCGCGAGATGACCATGTCGATCTCGTCCGCGCCCGCGGCCACCGCGTCCTCGGTGTCACGCAGCTTGGCCTCCAGCGACACCTGTCCGGCGGGGAACCCGGTGGCCACCGAGGCGGTCTTGACCCCGGTGCCCTCCAGCGCGGCGCGTGCCGTGGCCACCAGCGACGGGTACACGCAGATGGCCGCGACCGACGGGATCTCGGGCATCGACGGCGCGGGGCACACCCCCTTGGCGCACAGGTGGCGCACCTTGCCGGGCGTGTCGGCGCCCTCGAGCGTGGTGAGGTCGACCATGGAGACGGCGAGGCGGATGCCCTGCTGCTTGGCGGTCGTCTTGATCGAGCGCTTGCCCAGCTGGGCCGCACGCTCCTCGACGCCCACCCGGTCCACATGTGCCAGGCGACGGGTCATGGCCGTTGAGGCTAGTGGACTGCTGCTATCCATTCCACATGCGACGCGCCGCTGTCATCGTGATGGACGCCTGTGGAGTCGGGGCTCTGCCGGACGCCGAGGAGTACGGCGACGAGGGGACCAACACCTTGGCGCATCTCGCGCAGGCGGCCGGGGGACTGGACCTGCCCGTCCTGGGCGCGCTCGGGCTGGGGTCGATCGTGCCCATCGCCGGCGTCGCGCCCGCGTTGTCGCCCGTCCTGCATGGGCGGGTCGGCGCTGTGGGCCCGGGCAAGGAGTCCACCACCGGCCACTGGGAGCTCATGGGCGTGCGAGTGGAGCGACCGCTGCCGACCTACCCGGACGGGTTCCCGTGTGAGGTCGTCGCTGCGCTGGAGCGAGCCACTTCACAGCGGTTCTGCTGTAACCGGCCGTTCAGCGGCACCGCGGTGCTGGACGCCTTTGGCGAGCACCATCTCTCGACGGGCGAGCTGATCCTCTACACCTCGGCGGACTCGGTGCTGCAGATCGCCGCGCACGTGGATGTTCTGTCGGAGCCGTCGCTCTATGAGGTGTGCGCCGCTGCCCGCGAGGTGATGCAGAGCGAGCACGCGGTGGGGCGGGTGATCGCCCGGCCGTTTGATGGCGGGGTGGGGGCGTGGCACCGGCGTGAGGGGCGGCGCGACTTCGCCCTGCCGCCGCCGTCGCGGTCCTACCTCGTCGAGCTCCAGGAGGCGGGCGTTCCGGTGCACGGAGTGGGCAAGATCCGGGACCTGTTCGCCGGGGTGGGCGTGGACGTCAAGCACGCGGGCGCGACCAACGCCGAGGGCATCGCCGCCACGAGTGCGCTGCTGCGCGAGCTCGACGAGGGGCTGGTCTTCGTCAACCTGGTGGAGACCGATCAGGTCTACGGCCACCGCCACGACGTGCCCGGGTTCGCCGCGGCGTTGCGGGAGATCGACGCGGGGGTAGGCGAGTGGCTGTCGTTGCTGCGCGAGGACGATCTCCTGGTGCTGACCGCCGACCACGGCGTTGACCCCACCACCAACCACACCGATCACACCCGCGAGTACGCCCCGCTGCTGGCGCGGTTTGACGGCGACGGCGGGCGCCGGTGGGACGGGGCGCTGGCGGACGTCGGGGCCAGCGTGATGCGCTGGCTGACCGGTCGCGAGGCGGCTGAGCTGCCCGGAACGTCCTTTGTCTGACCTACTGTGGCGCCTGTGATCAGCCGCGTTCTCGTCTTCTGCGGGTCAAGCCCCGGCGCGCGGCCCGAGTACGCGGAGGCCGCCGACGCGCTGGGACGGCTGCTGGCGGCGCGCGGGCTCGGCCTCGTCTACGGCGGCGCCCGGGTCGGGCTGATGGGTGCGGTGGCCGACGGCGCCCTGGCCGCGGGCGGCGAGGTGGTGGGCGTGATCCCGCGCCAGCTGGTGGAGCACGAGATCGCCCACACCGGCCTGACGGAGCTCCACGAGGTCGCCACGATGCACGAGCGCAAGGCGCTGATGGCCGACCTGTCCGACGCCGTGACCGCGCTGCCCGGCGGCACCGGCACCCTCGACGAGCTGTTCGAGCTGTTCACCTGGAGCCAGCTCGGGCTGCACCACATGCCCATCGGCGTGCTCGACGTGGCCGGCTATTGGCAGCCGCTGCTGGCCCTGCTGGACCATATGGTGGCCGAGCGGCTCCTGCGAGCGGAGCACCGCGACACCCTGCTCGTGTCCGCTGACGCGAGCGAGCTGCTGGATGCCCTGGCGAACTACCGGCACTCGGTGGACGACAAGTGGCTGGACCGCCGGGCCGCGGCGGGCGAGTAGCGCAGCGGCGGACGAGCCGCGCAGCGGCGGGCGAGGAGCGCAGCGGCGGGCGACGCGGCGGCGGGCGAGCAGCGCGGC
>DATJTQ010000294.1:0-18665 GCA_035503355.1 Solirubrobacteraceae bacterium | reverse complement strand
TAGATGAGGCGCGCGAAGTCTGACCAGATGCTGTTCATCAGGTCCTGGAATAGCTCGTAGGCCTCGTTCTTGTAGGCCACCAGCGGGTCCATCTGGGCCAGCCCGCGCAGGCCGATGCCGTGCTGCAGGTAGTCCATGTCGTAGAGGTGCTCCTGCCAGCGCTGGTCGATGATCTCCAGCAGCAGGTAGCGCTCGACGCCACGCATGAGCTCCTCGCCGAACTGCTCCTCGCGAAGGTCGTACTGGGCCAGGGCCTCCTCGCGCAGCTGGGAGGTGAGCTCCTCGCGATCGGCGCGGCCGGGCTCCGGATACTCGAACTCATCGGACGGGATGAACATCTCGTCGATGCGGCGCTCGAGGCCGTCGATGTCCCAGTCGTCGGCGAACTCGCCCGCGGTGTACTCCTCGACGACGCGGTCGATGAGGTTGGCGATCTCCTCGCGGGCGGCGTCGCTCATGTCGCGACCCTCCAGCACCTCGTCGCGGTAGGTGTAGACCACCTCGCGCTGCTGGTTGAGCACGTCGTCGTACTCCAGGGTGTGCTTGCGCTGGAGGAAGTGCTGCTCCTCCACCTTGCGCTGGGCCTTCTCGATCTGCTTGGAGAGCATCCCGGCCTCGATCGGCTCCTCGTTGCCCTCGTCGTCGACCGAGCCCAGCCGGTCCAGGATCTTGTAGATCCGCTCGCCGGCGAAGAGGCGCACCAGGTCGTCCTGGGCCGAGAGGAAGAATCGCGACTCGCCGGGGTCACCCTGGCGGCCGGAGCGGCCGCGCAACTGGTTGTCGATGCGCCGCGACTCGTGGCGCTCGGTGCCGATGATGAACAGCCCGCCGGCCGCCATCACCTCCTCGCGCTGGGCGTCGACGCGCTCCTCGATGGCGGGCAGCACCTTGGCGATGTGCTCGTCGTAGTCGGGCTCGCCCGGGGCCAGGCCCAGCTTGCCCACCTCGAGGCCGGCCAGGTGCTCGGCATTGCCGCCCAGCTTGATGTCGACGCCGCGACCGGCCATGTTGGTGGCGATGGTCACCGCGCCGGGGGCGCCGGCCTCGGCCACGATCTCGGCCTCGCGGGCCGCGTACTCGGGCTTGGCGTTGAGCACCGCGTGCGGGATGCCGCGCTTGGTCAGCTGGCTGGAGAGCAGTTCGGAGACCTCGACCGCGATGGTGCCGACCAGGATCGGCTGTCCCTGCTGGTGGCGGGCCTCGATCTCGCGGACCACAGCGCTCCACTTGCCGTCCTTGGTCTTGTAGACCTGATCGTTGCGGTCCTCGCGCACCATCGGCCGGTTGGTGGGGATCTGGACCACCGGAAGCTCGTAGATCTTCATGAACTCGGTGGCCTCGGTGAGGGCCGTCCCGGTCATGCCAGAGAGCTTGTCGTACATGCGGAAGTAGTTCTGCAGGGTGATCGTGGCCAGGGTCTGGTTCTCCTCCTGGACGCGCACCCCCTCTTTGGCCTCCACCGCCTGGTGCAGGCCCTCTGACCAGCGCCGGCCCTCGAGGATGCGGCCGGTGAACTCGTCGATGATCTTGACCTCGCCGTCGATGACCTCATAGTCGTAGCCGCGCTTGTAGAGCGACTCGGCGCGCAGGGCCTGGATGAGGTGGTTGACCAGGTGGCCGTTCTCGGCGCGATAGAGGTGGTCGATCCCCATGAAGCGCTCGGCCTTGGCGACGCCCTGCTCGGTGACCGAGACCGTCTTGTGCTTCTCATCGATCTCGTAGTCGAACTCGGCGACGAACTCCTTCTTGGCCCGCGGGTCCATCCCCTCCGGCGTCTCGCCCTTCTGCAGCCGCGGCGCCAGGCGCGCGAACTTGGCGTAGAGGTCGGCCGCCTGCTCAGGGGCGCCGGAGATGATCAGCGGCGTGCGGGCCTCGTCGATGAGGATGTTGTCGACCTCGTCGACGACGGCGAAGCGGTGGAAGCGCGACTTCCCGTCCTCCGCCTTCTCGCGACCGCCGTGCTGGAACTTCTCCTCCAGGCTCTTGGCCATGTTGTCGCGCAGGTAGTCAAAGCCGAACTCGGAGTTGGTCCCGTAGGTGACGTCGGCGGCGTAGGCGGCGTGCTTCTCCTCGAAGGGCTGCATGTTCTGCAGCACGCCGATGCTGACGCCGAGCATGTCGTAGATCGGCTTCATCCACAGGGCGTCGCGGCGCGCCAGGTAGTCGTTGACCGTGACCACGTGGACGCCCTCGCCCGGCAGCGAGTTGAGCACGACGGCCAGGGTGGCGGTGAGGGTCTTGCCCTCGCCGGTCTTCATCTCGGCGATGCAGCCGTCATGCAGGACCATCCCGCCGATCAGCTGCACGTCGAAGTGGCGCATGCCCATCGAGCGCTTGCCGGCCTCGCGCACGAGCGCGAAGCATTCGTAGAGCAGATCGTCGAGGGATTCGCCGTTACGGGCCCGCTCGCGCAGGGCGTCGGCGGCCTCTCTCAGCTCCTCGTCCGTGTCGTGCTCAAGCTCGGCTTCGAACGCGTTGATCCGGGAGACGCGCTGCTGATAGCTCTTGAACTTCTTGGCCTCACCCATGCGAAGCGCGCGGTCCAGGAAGGACATGAAGCTAGGGTAGCGCGGGCGTCCGGAGCGCTGATAAGTGATTACGAAGTCTCAGCACGCGGCGGCCGGGGCGGCCACGACCGGTGCGGCGCACAGGAACCGCCCGCCAGCCGCGCCGCCCACCGGCGCGACATCAGGCAGCAGACGACACGTCCCCAGGCAGGACCTCGGTCGCCGCGACCCGCGACTCGCGCCGCTTTCGCCGCTTGTCACGGTGGCGCTTGACCTGCACGGCCAACTCGTCCGCGCACAGGTTGATGGAGTGCATCAGGTCCCCTGAGGCATCCCGGGCCCGCAGCGTGACCCCCTTGAGGTGCAGCGTGGCCTCAGCGACCTTGCTGTCGGGGTTTGCCGGATTTCGCTCCTCGGCCAACTCCACCTCCAGCTCCGCGAGCTCCGAGACCTGCTTTGCGATCTTCCCGAAGCGCTTGACGACGTGCTCTCGAACGTCGTCTGAGACGTGGAGATTCCGGCCCTTGACCTGGATCCGCATTCGTCGACCTCCCGACCGAAGAACTCGTCTCAGGACTCCGACGTCCCCGGGGGGTCTGAGACGGGCTCTGGAGCGTTGATCTATGTAAAGACGAGGTTATTCCCGGGACCGGCGTTTGTCGAGCGTCACAATGTCGGTCGTTGCCGACCAACGTTGCTCCAACCATCGCATGGACTTTCGAGCCGTCGGTCCTCATCGGGGTCGCGGCCCTCGGGGTCCTCTACATGCTGGGCTGGCGGCGCGGGCGCGCCACCGGCTCGGCGCACAAGCCGGGCTACGGGCGACTGACGCTGTTCGCCCTCGGGCTGCTGGTCATCCTGGCCGCGCTGGTCTCGCCCATCGACGGTCTCGGCGACCAGCTGCTGCTCATGCACATGGTCCAGCACATCCTGCTGCTGGACTTCGCCCCCATCCTGCTCATCCTCGGCCTCAACAAGGTCCTGCTACGGCCGGTCACCCGCCGCGTGCAGGGGATCGAGCGCCGCGCCGGGGTCCTCGCCCACCCCGCCTTCGCCGTACTGGCCTACGTCGGCTTCATGTGGGCCTGGCACATCCCCGCGATGTACGACCTGGCGCTGCACCACACGACGATTCACGCCATCGAGCACCTCTGCTTCGCCGCGGCAGGCACGTTGTACTGGTGGCACCTGCTCTCGCCGATCCGCAACCGGCACCGGCTCAGCGGCATGGGCCCGGTGGCCTACATGGTCTCCACCAAGCTGCTGGTGGGGGGCCTGGGCATCGTGCTGGCCTTCGCGCCCGCGTCCTTCTACCCCTTCTATGAGCACCACCCGCACTACTGGGGGCTCTCGCCCTCCGAGGATCAGTCGATCGCCGGACTGCTGATGGCGCTCGAGCAGTCGGTGGTGATGGGGATCGCGCTGGTGTGGGTGTTCGTCAAGATGCTCAACGAATCAGAGCGCGAAGCCCAGCGCGAGGAGCGCTACGAGGTGGTGTAGCGCCGGCCGCGCGGAGGGCCCGTGGCCCCCCGCGCGATCGCGGCATCACATCACTACTTGCTGCAGGGCGCGGAGCCCTTGACCGTCGTGACGTTGTTGGGTCCGGGGTTCCCGGACGCGTCCGGCAGGTTCGCCGTGAACGTCGTGGTGTAGGGGCGCTTGCCCTTCAGGCAGGCGACCGACGAGGTCGCGGCCACGGTCTTGCCGTGGACCTTCTTGGTGACCTTCAGCCAGCTCAGGTGCTCGGTCTCGAGCGAGCCGGCCGTCCCGGGAGCGGGGAAGCTCACGTAGCCGGGCACGGGCACGTCGACCGCCAGGTACTTGCCCTGGGTCTTGTAGGTGGCGGGGTAGGGGCCGACCTGACCGGTCTTCAGGTTGCCGCCCAGGCACAGGTGGTTCGGGGCCTGGTCGACAAAGAAGAACGTCAGCTTGCCCTGCCCGCTGTTCCACACGTGCAGCAGCGGATCACAGGCCGCGGCGGGAGCGGTGAAGTCGTTCGCCGCCCCGACAGCGGCCGTGATGGCACCGGTGGCGACCATCGCGCCCTTGGGGCATCCGGTGTCGTCGCCGGCAGCCGAGATCTGCTTGGAGGTACAGGTCGGGAAGTCCTTCCCGTCCGCCTTCAGGCCGTAGATCTTGGTCAGGATGTCGGTGAGCACGGCGGTGCGGTTGCCGTTCGTCCCCTTGGCCACGATGTTCTGCGTGTAGCCGACGGGCACCGGCTTGGCGGCGGTCCCGGCCTTCTTGCCCGAGAACGACAGCGTCGCCGTGTAGGTGTTGATGGAGGCGGCGTAGGCCACCCCTGCGACAGCCAGCGCCCCGAGGGCGGCGGCGATCAGGACAATCTTCTTCAAGTGACTCCTCCTAGTGGGTCGTTGGTCTTCGGCGTGAGCCCGCGCCGGTGTACGTCAGAGCTCACGGAAGCGGTTGAAGGTGGGGGAAGGTCTGGTTCTGGCCGGCGGTCGTGCTGCCAAGCGGAGCCTGGGCCTTGCACGGCGGGCCACCGGGCGTGGCGGTGTAGTAATACGTCGCAACGAGTTGCGCGAGGGTTAACACCGTCCCGGCCACGGAAGTTGTGGTCTGTGAGAGCGAGGAGCCTATCGTCGGCAGCGGGTGAGCGGTGCACAGGTAGCCGCCGAACACGCTCAGGCCATGGAGCAGCTGGTTGTAGCCGCCGGGCGCCATGTAGGCGTTGGAGCGGTTGCTGGACGGCCGGACGGCGTAGGTGGTGAGCAGCTCGGGGTTGATGGGGTTGGAGATGCGGACGTAGTGGGCCCGGCCGCCGTTGGCCGAGGAGAACTGCGCCTGGGTGGTCGCCGCGCTGTTGGCGAAGAAGGCCGAGATCTCGCGCCGGTAGGACTCGATGTAGTTGATCACCGGGACCAGCTGGCCCAGATACGGCGTGAGCCGCGTCAGGAACGGGACGGTGTCGTTCAGGAAGGTGGTCAGCGCCGGGAACCCGGCCTTCGACGCCTTGGTCAGCGGCGCGATGTCGGTCATCAGGTCATTCAGCTCGGGAGCCAGGACCACCAGGCGCTGGAGGGTGGGGGTCAGTTGCAGCGCCGCCGGGCGCAGCTCGTCGATGAGCGGCTTGGTGGTCTGTGAGAACGTCCCCAGCCGGTTGATGGTGGAACGGGCCTCGGTGAGGAAGGCCGGGAAGGCCCTGATGGTGTTGGCCAGGTCCTGATCGCGGGCCGCGGTGGCGGCAAACAACCCGTTGGAGTTGCGCACGAACCCCTGCAGCGCGGCCGGGGACTGGCTCAGCGCAGCGAACACCTGGGCGCCGTCGCGCAGCAGCGTCGTCGTCGCCGCGCTCTGGCGGTTGAGCACCGCCAGCACCGAGTCGACGTTGGTGGCGAAGGGGTAGAGCTCGGCGAAGGCCTGGTTGAACTGCTCGCCGCGGTTGGTCAGCGCGATTCCGCCCTGCTGCATCCAGGTCTCGAACGCCTGGCGCGTCTTGGGGTCAAAGGCGGAGAAGATCTGATCCAGCTGCACCGTCGGTGCGACCTGGGCCTGCGGCAGGTCGCCGCCGTCGGCCAGGCTCCGCGATCCCGGGGTGCCGGGCGAGAGCTCCACGTAGGTCTCCCCCAGCAGCGTCTTCTGGCGCAGGATCGCCCGGGTGTCGGCCGGCCGCGGCGCGTATTGCTTGTTGATCTCGATCACCGCCCGCGAGAGGCCGGTGTGGTGGTCGAGCTTGACGCTGACGACATGGCCGACCGTGACCCCGGATATCTGCACCGAGGCCTGGGAGGCGAGCTCGACGGCCTGGTCGAACTCGACGCTGAAGCGGTAGCCCTGCGAGGCCAGCGGCAGCGAGCCGCCGAACGAGATCCACAGGAAGATGAGCAGCCCGATACACGAGGCGGTGAATGCCACCATGGTGAACATCGCGAAGTTGGAGGGCCGCTGTTTGTTCATGGCGTCGTGGGGCAGTTGACCTGGCCGGGGATGACGCTGGGGGTCACGCCGGGGAGCTTGTCGACGTCGGGGGCGTTGAGGAGGTCGAGGATCACGCCGAGCGGAAGCGAGGCGGGCTCAAGCGTCTTCTCATAGAAGTCCAGGCCGGCGCAGGTGTTCATGAAGATGCCCTGCAGCACCGCTCCGTTGGCGTCCTGGGTGCTGGTGAGGCTGTCGGCGATGTGGGCCAGCCACGAGCCCCAGAACAGGTAGCTCTGCTGGCCCTTGGGGGGCTGGTGGGCGAGCTCGTTGAACAGGGTATTGAGGACCGAGATCGAGCTCGACAGCGCCGGGATCGTCGCCTTGAGCTTGGGCGCGCCCGCCGCCAGCGTCCGCGCCAGCGGCTGGACGGCCACGCTGAACGGGCGCAGCTGGTTGGCGATCACTGGCGTGGTGTCCTTGAACAGGGGCCGCGACGCCTTCAGCGCCGGGCCGAGGTTGCGCGCGAAGGGCAGCAGCTGCTGCAGCGTGGTGGTGCTGGCGTTGGCAAAGCCGCGGACCTTGTTCAAGGTGGTGATGCTCTGCTGCAGCGTCGGCGGGAACTCGGTGAGGGTCTGCTGTAGCTGGGTGTCGTTGGCGGCGATCGCGGAGAAGTTGGTGTCCGAGGCCCGGATGAGCGAGGCCAGCTGACCCTCCACCCCGCCGAAGGCGTTGGTGACCAGGCTGAGGTTGTGGATGGCGCGCCGGATGTTGGCCTGGCGCGTGGCCAACAGCGTCGCAAAGCGCTTGGTGTCGCGGTCCAGCGGCTCAAAGCGCTTGAGCGTCCCCCGCAGGTCGGCCACCGCGTCGGCGCTTGGCGCGACGCCGGCGCCCGACGCGGGGTCGTGGAACGCCTGGGCACCGGCCGACAGCAGCAGGATCAGGTAGTTGCGGGTGTCGGAGTCCAGCGAGGAGAGGATCTCCGAGACGTCGACGTCGGGCTGCGTGTTGGCCGCCGACAGCGTGCCGCCGTTGGGGATCCGCCCGGCGCTGCGCGTGCCCGGGTCAAGCTCGAGGTACATGTCCTTCAGCGGCGTGCGCGGCCGCAGCAGCACCGTCGCGTTGCGGTAGATCGGCGCGTACTGCTTGTAGATGTTCATCGTCACCATCGCCTGGCCGTTCTGCAGTGAGACGCCGCCCACCTGGCCGACCTGCACGCCGGCGATCGTCACCGCCTGGCCCTGGCCGGAGGTGACCGCGGCGGCGGTCGCGAACGGCGCGCGCACCGTGTAGTAGGACTGGCCGAACACGAAGGACGGCTGGTGCTCCAGGATGTAGGCGCTCACGCCGATGGCGGCGACCACCAGAACCGCGATGGCGGCGAAGTCGATGCGATGGGTCCGGATGGCGCGCTTCACGGCCCTGCCCCCGTCTTGGCGGCGTTGAGGTTGGGCGGCGCCGCCTTGAAGCACGGGACCTTGCGGTCAAGCGGCGGCGCCGAGCCGGGGTTGGCGGGACGGGTCCCCAGCGACGGCAGCACCGCGTTGCCGTACAGCGGGCCACCGCCGGGCAGCGAGCCGGTGGCAACGCGGTCATCGCCGCCGCCGGCCGCGGAGCGCACGTAGCGCCCGTTGCCGTCGAAGTTCTGGCCGACGCTGGCCAGGCCGACGGCGGACTGGAACAGCTCCTGATAGGCCTGCAGGCCCGTCGTCAGCGGCGGGTCGGAGATGCGCTCGTTGCCGGTGGGGATGACCGTGTGCACGAAGCACTTGGCCAGCTCATCTGACTGGTTGAGCAGTTCCTTGGAGGAGATGAGCGTGCTCGAGGTCCCCTGGATCGCCGGGGTCAGCGAGGCCAGCAGCCCACCCAGCTCCTGCGGGGAGAGGAGCGCGGCGGACTGGGCCAGCCACGGCAGCCCGGCGGTGATGGTCGGCGCGGTCTGCTTGACGCTCGGGGTCAGCGCCGCGGCGAACCGCTGCGTCGGGCCAAACGAGGTCTGCAGCGGGCCGAAGGCGCTCTCGGCAGCGCGCAGGAACGGGGGCAGCAGGGAGATCGTGCTCGACAGGTCGTCCTGTCGGGCCGCCAGTGCCCCCATCGTCTCGTTGAAGGTGGTGACGAGGTTCTCGAGGTGGCTCGACGACGCGGCCAGCGCGGTGAAGGTGTGCGCGCTGCCCGCCACCACGCCGGAGAGATCGTGGGGCTGTGAGCCGAGCAGCGCCGCGTTGACGATCGTCGAGGCCTTGAACGCCCCGGCGGCGTACTGGAGCGAGCGGTTGAGCGCCTGCCCGGCGGTCAGGCCCCGGACGCTGGGATCCTGGGTGGCGTCCTGCGCCGCTGTCGGCTGGCCGTTGAAGGACTGGCCGAGGCCCTGGAGCAGCGTCTGCAGGTCGGCGCGGGTGTTGGACTGCAGCGCGGAGAGGACGCGGTCAAGCTGCACCGGGCCGGTCGTCTGGGAGGCCGGCAGCGTCGCGCCGGAGTTGACCGTGGGGGCGCTCGGGGTCCCCGGGTGCAGATCGACGTAGAAGTTGCCCTCCAGGAACAGGCGCGGGCGGATGTCCGCGGTGGCGTCGGCGTGAATGGGCAGGCCGTTCTGCTGGATGGACATCGTCGCCACCGCCGCCGTCGAGTTCCCGCCGACCCGGCGGACCCCGGTCACGGTGCCGACGTTGACGCCGGCGATGCGCACCGGTGAGCCCAGGTGCAGCTGGGTCTCCACGGTGAAGGTGGCCTTGAGCGTGAATGGGGAGCTGGCGAAGGGGATCCCTCCGCCGAAGACCAGGTAACACACGGCCAGGATCACGACCGCGGCCACGGCGCCGGCGACGAAGTTGCTGATCCGGGGCTGGTGGCGCCTCATGAGCTGCCCCGGGTCGTCTGCTCGGTCCTGATCCCGACGTTGCCCGCGGGGTTGCCGATGACGGCCTTCTGCGGATAGGGCTCGTTGCCCGCCGAGCACTCGCGGGTCTGCCCCGGAGAGGCCGTGTTGGGGTAGGGATCGACGTGCAGCGGCCCCGAGGCATGCCCGGTCGACGTGCCGGTGAACGGCGCGCTGGAGGGCTCTGACTCGTACCCGGGCACGTCGTCGATGGCGATCTGCACAAAGCGCAGCAGCGAGCCCTGGCTGACGTGCTCAGAGAGCAGGCTCTGCGAGTTGCGCAGGAACAGGGTGACGTAGTTGCAGGTGGACTGGACCGGGCTGAGGAAGGCCAGCGGCGGCCCCAGGTCATGCAGCGTCAGCGTCAGCCGGTCCAGGCCCTGCTGGACCGACGGGTTCTGGGCATAGTCGGCGGTGTTCTTGGACAGCGTGACCGTGCGCTGGTCAAGCGCCGCGGTCCCCGGGAGGTTGCGTGTCCCGGTGGCGAACGCGCGGGAGAGGACCGGCGCGCTCTGCGGCAGCGTGGCCACGCCGGGGCGCAGCTCTGAGAACAGCGTCGCCGTGTCGGTGAGGAAGGGGCGGATCACCGGGCTCTGGTTGATCGTGGCGTCGAACATCGGCGGCGTATCGGAGATCGTCTCCTGCAGCGAGGGCACGGCCACGCCCGCCAGGGCCCGGAAGGTCGTGTCGAGGTTGGCGAAGAGCTCGCCCTGGGTGTCGGCCACCGGGACCAGGGCATGCGAGTAGCTCTCCAGGCTGCGGAAGAAGCCGCCGAGATTCGTCGTCGGCGACGCCAGGTTGGCTGCCACCGGCTCCAGATCGCGCAGGAGGGGGCCGAAGGCACCGATCGCGTTGTTGATGTCATAGCCCCGCCCGGCCAGCGCCTGACCGAAGCCGATGGTGGACTCCTGCACGCCCTTGCGCGTCGGCGGGGTGAACATCGACAGGACCTGGTCAAAGTCCACCTCGGTGCTCTCCTGGCGCATGGGGACGATCGCGTGGTTGCCGTACCCGCGCTTGGCATGCCCCAGGGTGATCTCGAGGTACTTCAGGCCGATGGCGCCCTTGAGGCGGACCGTGAACCGGGAGTCGACCGGCAGCGGTTCGATGCTCTTCTGCAGCCGCACGTTGATCATCGCGATCGCCCGCCCGTCGGGGAGCCGCTGGGGGGTGACCGTCGAGACGACGCCCACCAGGGCGCCGCCGAGATTGACGTCGTCGCCGTGGGTCAGCTCCGACGCGTTGGCGGCCTGCACGTGGAGCTGGTAGCTCGGCACGAAGGGCAGCCCATTGGTGGCGTTGTAGGCCAGAAAGACGGCCACCACCGTCACCAGCACGGTGAGAGCGCCGATCAGCACCGGGTTGCCGGCCAGGCCGGGCTCGCGGCGGCGCGACCTCACTGCCCGCTCCCGATCAGGAAGCTGAGCAGCCCCGACATCGACGCGTGATCGGCGGACTTCCGGGAGGCCGTCTGGAGCGCCTGCGCGACCACCGAGTCGGGATGGCTCGAGGACGCGGCGTGGGCCGAGGCGGTCGAGGCCGTGGCGCTCGAGGCACTGGCCGCGCTGGCCCCGGCGAACGTCGAGGCGCAGCCGGGGACCGCGGTCGTGGCGTAGTTGGTGCAGCTCGAGGTCAGTGCCTCGTCGCGGACGTAGTGGCTGAGGCTGTTGAATCCGTTGCCGGCGATGGCGCCGTTGAACAGCAGCCGCATCAGCTGCTCGATCCCGCCGGTGTTGTCGAGGCTGGTGAGGAGCGTCTTGAGATTGGCGGACGCCGGCTGCCCGGCGTTGCCCAGCGACTCCAGGCGGTCAGCCAGCGGCTGGGTGGCCAGCAGCGAGGGCTGGGACTTCTGCGCTGCCGCGCCGAGGTTGATGAGCGCGGTGCGCGCCTGGGTGGCGAAGGGGGTCAGGTTGGCGAACTGCCGGCCCAGCGCGCCGGCGCTCTGCCCCAGGCTGGTCATCAGCGGGGTGCCCTGGTCGGCCAGCGTGCCCAGGTCGGTCATCAGCGGCCGCAGCTGCGCCAGGTAGCTGGGGAACTTCTGGAAGGTCTGAGAGATCGCCTGGGCGCGGGCGGCGGAGGCCACCGCCGTCGTGTTGGCCTGGGTGATGAAGCCCGAGATGTGCTTGCGCTCGCCGGCCAGGGGCCCCAGCACCTTGTCGGAGTCGGTGGCCAGCTGGGCCAGGGTGTGGTTCTGTCCGGCCAGGATCTTGAGCACCTTGTCGGTGTTGCCCAGGGCGGGGTTGGCGCGATGGATGACGGCGTTGAGGTCTGACCCGCGCGCGGCCAGGCCCGTCCCGAACTCGTTGATGATCACCGCCAGTGACTCGCGCACCGGCTCGGTGGAGATGTCCTGGACGATGTCGGAGTCGATCGGCGAGCTGGTCCGGGTCACCGGCAGGTAGTAGGTGCCGGTGCCGGGACCCGAGGTGATCTTCGGCAGGGCGGCGGCGCCGGCTGTGCCGGGGGTGCAGTCGACGTATTCCTCGCCGATCAGCGACTGCGGGCGGATCGCGCAGGTGGCGTCGTCGTGGAAGGGCGCGAAACGATGGTCGGTGATGGCGATGGTCACCGCCGCCCGCTTGCCCGAGGTGACGCCGAGCGAGTGGATGCTCCCGACGTTGGCGCCGGCGATGCGGACGTCCTCCCCCTGCGCGGCAAACGACGCGTCGTCGAAGATCGCGCGCACCAGGTACGGACCGTTCCCCGACGACGAGTTCGACGAGCCGCGAATGATCGCGACCGCGATGGCGACGATGACCAGCCCCAGCGCGATGAAGGCGATCCGTCTCACGGGCCGGTCTGGACGTCGCTGGTGTTGCAGCCCGGCACCGATTGGGGTGCCGAGCCGTCGGGGGTGGGCTGGGACGCCGAGCCCGGGCAGCGGGTGCGCACGGACTTCAGGCCGTCATAGCGCTGAGACGGGAACTGCGTGGTCAGCTCATTGTTGGAGTCCAGGCCGAACGGGAGCAGCACGGGCTGGGTGCGCACGTAGTGGCCGTTGGCGTCGTAATAGGCGCCCGCCTGGCCGAGGTTGGTGAGCGCGGCGACCACGTCGGGCGTGTAATCGCGCAGGTACTCCACCTGGTTCTCGGAGTCGTTGAGCTGGCGGATCATCTCGGGGAAGGCGGTGTCGGCGATCCGCGCCAGCGCCGGGGTCGCCTCCGCCAGCGAGGTGAGGTCGCCGCTGCCCGACGGGTTGTGGATGAGGTCGTCCAGGGCGCCGATGGTGGGGATCCCGGCGTCGACCACGGTGTGCAGGGAAGCCAGGAACTCGGGCAGCTGCCGGACCGCCGGCTTGGAGGCGGCGACGAGCGGGTCGAGCTTGTCCAACGTCGTCTGCAGGCCGCCGAAGGTGGTGGTGGCCTCGCGCAGGGTTCCGGGCAGCAGGCCGAGCGCCTGCTGCAGCGACTCGCTCTGGCGCGCGATCGCGCCCGTGGCCGTGCTGGTGTTGGAGATCAGCTCGGTCAGCTGCTCGCTGCGCGAGGCCAGGGCGCTCAGCGCATTGGCGCCCTGGACCACGAGCTGATCGAAGGTGGGCTGGTCACGGGTGAGCTCGGCGGTGAGCTGACTGGTGCTCTGCAGCCCGGGGGCCAGGTACTTCAGGGCCTGGTTGGCCTCCTTCCCGCGTCCCTGCAGCGACGCCGCCTCGCCCCGGATGAACCCCTTCAGCCCCGCGCGGGTCAGCGGATCGAAGGTGTCGAACAGCTGGTCGATGTTGACCTCGGAGTAGGTGTGGGTGTTGGCGATCACCCCGCCGCTGTCGATCGCCGGCGCCTGGCTGGGCCCCGGCTCGAGCTCGACGTACTTGCTGGCGATTCCCGACAGCGAGTCCTCGAAGATGCGGGCCACGGTCCCCTGGTGCATGGGGCCGACGCCGCCGTGCAGCGTCATGCGCACACGCGCCTCGCCGTTGCGGGTGAGGCTGATGGAGTTGATGGTCCCCACCGCGGCCGGCCCGATGAGGACGTTGTCGCCCGTCACCAGCCCGCTGGCGTTGGTGAAGTCGGCGCTCAGCGAATAGCTCGAGCCGCCGCCGAGGATGAGCACCCCGACCACGATGAGCGCCAGCGCCAGGGCGCCGAGGGCGCCGACGCGGGCAGCGGCACTCGACCGGGGTGAGCCCGGGCCCGCGAGGTCCTCGCTGACCGAAGCGGGCCGCCCTTCGGGACCTCCTGTCGTGCTCTCGTGCGGGCCGATGTGGCTCTCCTCCTCCTCTACGCGCCACTGTCATCGACGCTACGCGGTTGGCATCCTGCCAGAGCCGGCGGCCATCCATCGCCACCGGGCCTCGTTCGCGGAGCGAAACCTATCCCGTTTTCGGGCCCCGGGGGCCGGTTGGGGGAGGTCGCCACGCCCGCCGGCCGGCGCCGGCCTCACCCCGCGAGATCGGTGATGCGCGCCCGAATAGTGGTGCGCTGTGCCCGCGTTCTGACTACAGGCCGAGGTGGGTGACCCGGACGTGAATGGTGGTGCGCCGCCCCTTGGCGTTCTCGGCGATCACGGTCAGCGGCAGGCGCTTGACCTGGTGGTGGGCGGCCTGGATGCGCAGGGCCGCGGTCTCGGCGAGCGCCTTCCCGGTCAGCGTCACCGTGACGCCCGACACCGCGCGCTTGAGCGTGATGATCAGCCGCCCGCGCGACAGCTTCAGCGACTTGATCGCGCCCCCTCGCGCCTTCACGCCCCGGATCGTCTCCTTGTGACCGGAGCGGTGGGTGATGATGCTCAGCCCCTTGGAGAGCGCGACGGTGAGGGCATGCAGCTTGGCGGCGCCCTTGGCCACGGTGACGCGGAAGCTGAGCGAGGGGTGCCCGGAGGCCAGTCCGGAGGCGTGGGGCGCGCCCACCGAGACGGCGCCCGACGTGGTGGCACCGGTGGTCGCCGGGCATCCGGCGATGGTGAAGTCGGCGGGCGCGGTCACCGTCTTGTCGCCGTTCTGGTCGGTCAGCGTCGCCGTGGCCGTTCCGGAGGGCGCGTGGCACAGCGTCCCGAACAGGCCCTTGGGCCCGCCGTCGAGCGTCACCTTCAGGCTGGTGAGGGGGATGTCCGGCAGGCCGGTGAAGGTGGTCACGTTGGAGACGAGGTTCACGGAGCCGACCAGCGTCAGCGGGAACGGCGCCGGGAACACCAGGGTCAGCGTCAGGCTGGTCAACGAGCCGGTGAGGTAGGCCTGCCCGGTGAGCGGTTTCGGATAGAGCGGTGAGGCCGCTGTCACCGACCCGACCGGGGTGCACTTCCCGCCGGCCAGGTTCAGGCACAGGTTCTGAACGCCGCCGATGCTCGGCTGCAACTGCGCGTAGGGCAGCGCCAGCGCCACCGAACGGCTGGGCGCCTCGGTCGCGCTCTGGGTGACGTTGGTGACGATCGTGACCTCGCGGTCGCTGCTGTCCTTGGTCGCGGTGACCGCGAACGACGGCGAGTAGGACAGCCCCGAACAGCCGGTCACCGAGAGCGGGGCGCTGGCGCTCTTGACCGTGGGGTCGCTGTAGGAGTCGGCGGAGACCGAGAAGGCCTCGGGCGTCGAGGGGCAGGTGGTCGGGTAGCGCAGCCCGTCAAAGGTGCTGGAGATCTCGTGGATGGAGATCGGGACGCCGTCCAGCGTGTTGGGGAGCACGAACTGGATCGTCACCCCGACGCCGTCGGGGTCGCCCGAGGGGCGGACCTTGATGTCGGCGGTGGACCCCACCTGGGTTCCGCTGCTGTTGACGGCGAGGCCGGCCAGGTCACCCGGGCTTGGTGGCGGTACGAGGTCGAAGGTCACGTTGGTGGGGATCGGCACCAGGCCGTCGGCGTAGGCCGTGACCACGCCGCTGCCCACCTGGCACGCGCTGTCCTCCAGGTCGGTCGTGGTCAGGCACGCGCCGCCGTCGACCGACGCGTTGGCGAGCAGTCCCGGCGGCAGGTTGAGCGTCATCTGATCGGGCGAGTCGCTGCCCGTGGGCGCAAAGGTGAGGTCAACGGCGAGGTTCGAGGTCGACCCCGCGGTATGACCGGCACTCTGGTCGAGGCTGATCGCCGGAGTGATCGCGGCACCCGCGGTCGGCGCCAGTACCCCCAGCCCGCACACCGCGACCGCAATCAACACGACACCCCACCGCAGTCCCTTCGACATCACGCGATTCTCCTCGGTCAGCGCAGGCTCCGTGCCGTGAGCGCCCGGTCCACCAGACGCTCCGGACTCCGGTACGACGATGGTTGGAATTATAAGTTGATCAAACCGCCAGCAGGGCCGCGCCGATGGCGCCGCCCAGGTCCCCGAGCCCGGCCACCCGCACCGCGGGCGGACGCGAGTCGTTGAACAGGTGCGGATGCATCTCGGTGGCGATCCGCTCGGCCATCGGCTGTCCGAACCGGACGCCGAGGCCACCGCCGATGATCACGGCCTCGACGTCGAGCAGGTTGACCGCGGAGGCGATCCCGGCGCCGAGCGCGTGGACGGCGCGGTCGATGAGCTCAACCGCCAGCGCGTCGTCCTGTTGCAGCGCCTGGCCCCAGATCGAGCTGGTCAGGCGGCTGCGCCCGCGGTGCTTCATCAGCTTGAACAGGTCGGTCTGGGCGCCCTTGTCGACCTCGCGCCGCGCGCGCGTCTCCATGGCCCCCCGGCCGGCGTAGGCCTCCAGGCAGCCGCGCCGCCCGCAGGGGCAGCGCGCGCCGTCACGTCGCACGACGGTGTGGCCGATCTCCCCGGCCCCACCCCGGCCGCGCCACGGCTGGCCGTTGAGGATGATGCCGCCGCCCACCCCGGTCCCCCAGAAGACCCCGAGCACCGAGTCATATGGCTTGCCGGCCCCCAGCGAGAACTCCGCCTGGGTGGCGACCTGGACGTCGTTGCCCAGGTGCACGGTGGCGCCGAGGCGCTCCGAGAGCGCGGCGGCCAGCTCGAAGGGCTCGATCCAGTTGGGCAGGTTGCGGGCGTTGGCCACCGTCCCGGCGTGATCATCGACATCGCCCGGCGAGCCGACCCCGATCCCGTGCAGCGTCGAGGACTCCACCCCGGCCGCCTTGGCCGCCCCGGTCATCGCTTCGGCCATCTGCTTGGCCACGTCGGCGGGGCCGCCGTCAGTCGGCGTCGGCTCGCGCGATTGGCCGAGCACCTGGTTCTCAGCGTCGACGATGATGGCCTCGATCTTGGTCCCGCCCAGGTCGATCCCGCCACGCAGCTGGCCGTTGTCACTCATTTGTGAAGGAGCCTACCCCGCCCCCCGGCCTCTTCAAGCTCGCGGGGTCACGCCCCGGGCTGGCGACGGTCACCGCCAGGGCCGGCGGCGGCTACGCCCAAGACTGGCGGTAGTCCTGCTGCTCGGGGGTCGGCTGATCGATCCGCACCCCCAGCGCGGCGAGCTTGAGCCGCCCCACCTCGCGGTCCACGTCGGCCGACACCGCGTGCACCCCCGGGGCCAGCTGGCCGCGGTGGACGACGAGCTGCTCGACGCTCAACGCCTGCAGCGCGAAGGAGACGTCCATCACCGCCGCCGGGTGACCCTCGGCGGCGGCCAGGTTGACCACGCGGCCATGGGCCAGCAGGTTGATGCGCCGCCCGTCGCCGAGGCGGTACTCCTCCACCAGCGGGCGGACGGCACGGTGGCCGCCGGTGGCCAGGGCCGCGAGCTCGGACAGGTCGAGCTCGACGTCGAAATGGCCGGCGTTGGCCAGCAGCGCGCCGTCCTTCATGCGCTCGAAGTGCTCACCGCGCAGGACTCGGCGCGAGCCGGTGACGGTGATGAAGATGTCGCCGCGCTCGGCGGCCTCCAGGGCCGGCATGACCTCGTAGCCGGCCATCCGCGCCTCCAGCGCGCGCAGCGGGTCGATCTCGCAGACGATGACCGCCGCCCCGGCGCCGCGGGCGCGCTCGGCCACCCCGAGCCCCGCCCAGCCGTAGCCGATCACGACGACGGTGTTGCCCGCCAGCAGGACGTTGGAGGCCCGCACGATCCCGTCCAGCGCCGACTGGCCGGTGCCGTGGCGATCGTTGAGGGCGCGCTCGGTGCGGGCCTCGTTGACGGCCAGCACGGGGCAGCGCAGCGTCCCCTCCTCCTGCAGGCGGCGCAGGCGGACCAGGCCGGTGGTCGTCTCCTCGGTGCCGCCGATGAGGCCGTCCAGGACAGCGCCCCCGCGCGCGTGGGCGGTGGCGAGCAGATCGGCTCCGTCGTCGAGGGTGATGTTGGGCCCACCCACACCGGGGCCGTCGGACGGGCCGAGCAGAGCCAGGACGTGCTCGACATACGCGTCGACGTCCTCGCCGCGCCGGGCCCGGACCTCCACCCCGTCCTGCACGACCAGCGCCGCGGCGACGTCGTCCTGGGCTGAGAGCGGATTGGCCGAGCACAGCGCCACGGTCGCCCCGCCGGCGCTCAGCGTCCGCACCAGATTGGCGGTCTCCGCGGTGACGTGCAGGCAGGCCGCGACGCGGATCCCCTCCAGGGGCCGCGCGGCGGCGAACCGCGTCCGGATCTGGGCGAGCACGGGCATCTGCCCGGCCGCCCAGTCGATCCGCAGCTCGCCGTCGGACGCGAGCGTCAGGTCGGCGACGTCATGCGGGGGGAGGGCTGTCTGCGCCATCCCCGGTTCGGCCTGCCTCGGCGGGGACCTCTAGTAGCGGTAGTGGTCGGACTTGTAGGGGCCCTCGACGGGGATCCCCAGGTACGACGCCTGCTCGCCCGAGAGCTCGGTGAGCTTGACGCCGAGAGCGTCGAGGTGCAGCCGGGCCACCTTCTCGTCGAGCTGCTTGGAGAGCGTGTAGACCTGGGTCTCGTACTCGCCGGTGTTGCCGAACAGCTCGATCTGGGCCATCACCTGGTTGGTGAACGAGTTGGACATCACGAAGCTCGGGTGTCCGGTGGCGTTGCCGAGGTTGAGCAGCCGGCCCTCGGAGAGGACGATGATCGCGTTGCCACCCGGGAAGACCCACTCGTCGACCTGCGGCTTGATGTTGATCCGCTGGATGCCGTCGAGCTTCTCCAGGCCGGCCATGTCGATCTCGTTGTCGAAGTGGCCGATGTTGCCCACGATCGCCTGATGCTTCATCGAGGCCATGTGCTGGGCGGTGATGACGTCCTTGTTGCCGGTGGCGGTCACGAAGATGTCGACCTCTGAGATGACGTCCTCGAGGCGGGCCACCTGGTAGCCGTCCATCGCCGCCTGCAGCGCGCAGATGGGGTCGATCTCGGTGACGATCACCCGGGCGCCCTGGCCGCGCAGCGACTCCGCGCAGCCCTTGCCGACGTCGCCGTAGCCGCACACCAGCGCGACCTTGCCGCCGATGAGGACGTCGGTGGCACGGTTGATGCCGTCGATGAGCGAGTGCCGGCAGCCGTACTTGTTGTCGAACTTGGACTTGGTCACCGAGTCGTTGACGTTGATCGCCGGGAAGAGCAGGCGGCCCTCTTTGGCGAACTGGTACAGGCGGTGCA
>DATJTQ010000293.1:0-6794 GCA_035503355.1 Solirubrobacteraceae bacterium | reverse complement strand
CCAGCTGCATCCGGGGGTCAACTCCGACCTGTTGATCTGCGCGGCGCTCGTGCATGACATCGGTCGCACCCGCGAGTTCACCTACGGGGCCGAGATCGGCCTCACCGACGAGGGCCGGCTGCTCGGCCACTTGGTGATCGGTGAGCGCATGCTCTCCGAGCGCGGGGCCGATGTGCTGGACGAGGGGCGCCGCCTGGCGCTGCTGCACTGCATGCTGTGCCATCACGGGCCGGCTTCGGCGCCGGGCGGCCGCTTTGCCTCCACCGAGGCGCTGGCCCTGTATCGCCTCAATGCGGTGGACGCGGGGATCAAGGGCGCGCTGGAGCACGGGCTCGGGGCCGGCGAGTAGGCCGCGCTTCCGCCGGCGTGGCGTGGTCCCGCGGTGCTGCCGGCGTGGTGAGGTCCGCGGTGCCGCAGGCGGGGCGGGGTCCCGCGGTGCCGCCCGGCGTGGCGAGGTCCCGCGGTGCAGCCCGTCGTGGCGAGGTCCCGCGCTGCCGCCGGCGGGGCGAGGTCCCGCGCTGCCGCCCGTGTGGCGAGATCTTGACTCTCCAGAGCACACTCCCCGCCTTTGCGCGGTGCGTGCTTCAGAACGCGCGTCATGTTGACGCTACAGAGCACGCCGCCCGCTCACCCCGGCGGTGTGCTCTGACGTGTCAACCATGCACCGCGCGGGCCGCACCCTCCCATCCCTTCCCCAGCCGCCGTTGACGTCTGGCCCGGGGTTGCGCCGCTCCGAGGGCCGAGGGTCGAGGGCTGGGGGCCGGAGGCCCGGGGCCGCGACCTGCCGCCTCGCTAGAATCAGTTGCGCAGTCAATTTTCCGCCGCACGAGCCCCGAGCGCCGAGGAGGCACCATGGAGATCGAGATCTGGTCAGACGTCGCGTGCCCCTGGTGCTACGTCGGCAAGCGCCGCTTCGAGGCCGCGCTGGAGCAGTTTGAGCACCGCGACGACGTGACGATCACCTGGCGCAGCTTCGAGCTGGACCCCGAGGCGCCGGCCGAGCGCGCGGGGGACCGTGCCGAGCACCTGGCCAGCAAGTACGGCATGAGCCTCGAGCAGGCCCGTCAGGCCGAGGAGCAGATGACGCAGACGGCCGCCGGCGACGGGCTGGACTTCCGCTTTGACATCGCCCGGGCGGGCAACACCTTCGATGGGCACCGGCTGGTGCACCTGGCCCAGGCCCACGGCCTCCAGGACGCGATGAAGGAGCGTCTGCTGCACGCCTACTTCTCCGAGGGCGAGCTCATCTCAGACCATGACGCGCTGACCCGTCTGGCCGTCGAAGTCGGCCTCCCCGAGGACGAGGTGCGCGAGACGCTGGCCTCTGACCGCTACGCCGCCGAGGTTCGCGACGACGAGCGGACCGCCCACAGCTTCGGCATCAGCGCGGTGCCGACCTTCGTCGTCGACCGCCAGCTGGGCGCGTCGGGGGCCCATCCGCCCGAGCAGCTGTTGGGCCTGCTGCGCCAGGGCTGGGCTCAGCGCAAGCCGCCGGTGGGCGTCGTGCTCGGCACCGACGGCGAGGCCTGCGGCGTCGACGGCTGCTGAGGGCGACCCGCCCCTGCGGCGTCGACGGCTGCTGAGAGCGACCCGCGGATGACGCGGGCGCAGACCCCGGAAGCGCAACGGCCGCGGCGACGCTAGCTTGCGCCGCGCAGGCTGCCCCGCCCGCGGCGCCGGTTGATGCGGCCGCGCTTGCCCGCGATCTGCCATGGCCCCGGGATGAAGTCGAGCGCCATGTTGACGACCCAGACGATGACGGTTGCCCACACCAGGGTCCAGAAGCCGTGGATGAAGAAGCCCGAGACGATGTCGCGGGTCAGGACGAGCATCAGGGCCGAGACGAAGAACCAGGCCACGCCGAAGGTGAGCAGGGCCACGGGCAGCGTGACCAGCCGCAGGATCGGCTTGAACAGCGTGTTGAGCACGCCGAACACCGCCGCGGCCAGCAGCAGGGAGCCGGCGCTGTTGACGTGCACCCCCGACAGCACGGCCGCGACCACGCCCAGGACCAGCGCGTTGGTCAACCACGAGATGAGGAGCCGAATCGACAGAGGTGGGGCGTCGGTCATGGGCCTGTCCAGGTCGTGAGGGCGGTTGGCCACACAGGCTACAGGTAGCGTTACGCGGCCCGTGGACGCTGCCTTCACACCCCAGCACCGGGGCGGAACCGGCGAGCCGCTCGTTCTGCTGCACGGCTTCACCGATACGTGGCGCACCTGGGACCTGGTGCGGCCCGCGCTCGAGGCGCGCCATGACGTCCTGGCGGTGACGCTGGCCGGCCACGCCGGTGGCCCAGAGATCACGGGCGAGCTCGCCGACGACACGCTGGCCGTGGCGGTGGAGGGTGCGATGGACGCGGCCGGGTGGGACACCGCCCACCTGGTGGGCAACTCGCTGGGTGGCTACACGGCGCTGCGCCTGGCCGCTCGGGGCCGCGCACGCACCGTGGTGGCGCTCGCCCCCGCGGGCGGGTGGGCGGAGGGCGACGACAGCTACCAGGACACGCTGGAGCATTTCGCCACCACCCGGGAGCTCGTCACGGCCGCCGTCCCGCACGCCGACGCGATCGCCGCCTCGTCCGAGGGGCGCCGGCGCGCCACCGAGTTCATCACCACTCACCATGAGCACATCCCGCCCGCGCTCATCGCCCACCAGATCCGTGGGGTGGCCGGCTGCGCGGCGGCGCCGGCGCTCATCGACTACGCGGTGGCCCACGGGTGGAGCATCGACCCGGAGCGGATCACCTGCCCGGTCCGCTTCGTCTGGGGCAGCGCCGACCGGTTGCTGCCGTGGCCGCGGGCGGCCGAGGGCTACCGCACCGCGCTGCCCACCGCCGACTGGGTCGTCCTGGATGACATCGGCCACTGTCCGCAGCTCGACGTGCCGCTCGAGACCGCGCAGCTCATCCTCGGCTTCACCAGGGGGTGAACGCGGCCGGCCGGAGATCCCGGCCGGTTCGAGCCCGCCGGGGGGTGAGCCCGGCCGGCCGGAGATCCCGGCCGGCTCGAGCCCGCCGGGGGGTGAACGCGGCCGGCCGGAGATCCCGGCCGGTTCGAGCCCGCCGCAGCGCTACCTGGTCACGGGACGGATCCGCAGGAACGCCGGTCCGCCGCTGCGCCCGCAGGCCGGGAACGGGAACGGGACCACCTTCGAGGCCTTCTGGTTGGGCGGGAACACCCGCAGCCCGGCGGCCGTCGTCGGCGGACACGACGGCAGCGCGCCGATGTCCACCAGGCCCAGCACGGCGTGCGCCGTGTGGCCGTTGGTCAGCGTGATCGTGCGCACGGTCTGGCCGGAGTCGCGGGTGGCGGCGCGGCCGATCGACCCCCCGCGCAGGTTGACCGCCGACACTCCCGGGAACCCGCGCAGGACACAGGAATGCCCCGACAGGTTGGTGAAGTTCAGCGTGTAGAAGATCGTGCCGGCGGTTCCGTTGCCCTGGGTGTTGATCCACACCACCAGGCCCTGGGTCTGGCAGGCCGGGGCGGCCGCGGCGGTGGCGGGTGTCGCCGCGCCGGCGGGACCTCCCGCGAGCAGCAGGGCCGCGATGGCGGCGGCGACGGCGCTCCCGACGACGAGGCCGCGGGACAACCACGGCGCGAGACCGGACAGACGGCGGACGGTCATGGGCACTCCTCGCTGTGTTGGGCCGGACGGCTGCCGGCGGTCTGGCGATTATCCCCCGTCGCGGTGTCACGTTCGGCGGCGCCGTAGCGTTCAATGCCACGATGGCCGTCGCGTCCCCGCCCACCGAGGCTGCCTCCAACGCGCGCCGGCTGGCGCTGGGCGCGGCACTGCTGACCGTGTGCCTGTGGGCGTCGGCCTTCGTCGGCATCCGCTACGCCGGTCGGGAGCTCGGTCCCGGGCCGCTGGCGTTGGCCCGGCTGCTGGTGGCCAGCGTCGCGCTGGGGACCCTGATGCTCATCCGCCGTCCGCCGATGGTGCGCCGCCCCGGTCTGCCCGGCGTGGTCATCTGCGGAGTCCTGTGGTTCGGGGCCTACAACGTGGCCCTCAACGCCGCCGAGCGGCGCGTCGACGCGGGGACGGCGTCGCTGCTGGTCAACGTCGCGCCGCTGTTCATCGCCATCCTCGCCGGGCGCGCGCTGAAGGAGGGCATCGGCCGGCTGCTGCTCGCCGGGTGCGCGGTCTCCTTCACCGGGGTGGCTCTCATCGCGCTGGGCACCTCGAGCCATGGCCTCAACGCCGGATGGGGCGCGGCGCTGTGCGTCATTGCCGCCGCCGTCTACGCCGTTGGCGTCGTGGCCCAGAAGCCGGCTCTGCGCTACGGCTCGCCGCTGGCGGTGACCTGGCTGGCCTGCGCCATTGGAGCGATCTGCTGCCTGCCGTTCGCGCCCCAGCTCGTGCGTCAGCTGGGCCACGTCCACACCTCCGCGCTCACGTGGACGGTGTATCTCGGGCTCGTCCCGACGGCGATCGGGTTCTCCACCTGGGCCTATGCCCTGGCGCACACCGACGCCGGCAAGCTGGGCTCCACCACCTACCTCGTGCCGCCCATCGCCGTGCTGTTGGGCTGGATCATCCTGGGCGAGGTCCCGCCGCTGATCGCGCTGCCCGGCGGGATCCTCTGCCTGGCCGGCGTGGGCCTGGCCCGGTGGGTCCCGCGCCGGCGCGCCGTGACCGGTGCCGAGGCGGCCGCCGCGGTGCCAGCGGCGCCGGTGAACAGCTAACGCGAGCGCTAGCCTCGCGGGGTGATGGCCCACCTCATCGAGCTCGACGGGGTTCGCCCCACCATCGGCGAGGACGTCTTTCTCGCGCCCACCGCCGTCCTCATCGGCAACGTTCACGTGGGCGCGCGGTCAAGCGTGTGGTTCGGCGCGGTGCTACGCGGAGACCTCAGCCGGATCGAGATCGGCGAGCGGTGCTCGATCCAGGACACGGCGGTGATCCACTGTGCCATCGACCTGCCGACGATCGTCGGCGACGCCGTCACCGTCGGCCACGGGGCGCTGCTGGAGGGCTGCACCATCGAGGACGGCGCGGTGGTCGGGATGGGCGCGGTGGTGCTCCAGCACGCCCATGTCGGCGAGGGCACGATGATCGCGGCGGGCGGCGTCGTCCCGGAGCGGATGACGGTCGCGCCGGGGGTGCTGGCCGCGGGCGTGCCGGTCACCGAGCGCAAGGCGCTGTCGGGATCGGCCGCGCGCTGGTCTGAGATGGCCGTCGAGGACTATCAGGATCTACGCCGCCGCTACCTGGCCTCCGGCGTCGAGGCCGTCGCCCCGCGATGAACCGGGCGGCGATTGTGGGCGCCGGCCCGTCCGGTTTCTATGCCGCTGACCAGCTGCTCAAGGCGGGTTTCGGCGTCGATCTCTACGACGCGCTGCCGACCCCCTACGGGCTGGTGCGCGCCGGCGTGGCGCCGGATCACCCCAAGATCAAGTCGGTCATCCGCGTCTACGCCAAGACCGCGTCCCACGAGGCGTTTCGGTTCTTCGGCGGCATCTCACTGGGCGTGGACGTCTCACCGCAGGATCTCCTGGCCCGCTATCAGGCGGTGATCTATGCCGTGGGGACCTCGACCGACAACCGCCTCGGGATCCCCGGCGAGGACCGCCCCGGCTCCCATGCGGCCACCGATTTCGTGGCCTGGTACAACGGCCACCCCCACTACGCCGACCATATGTTCGACCTCAACGGTGGTCGTGCCGTGGTGGTGGGCAACGGGAACGTGGCCATCGACGTGGCCCGCATGCTGGTGCTGGACCCCACCGAGCTGGCCCCCACCGACACGGCCGATCACGCTCTGAACGCCTTCGGCATGGCCGGGGTCACCGAGGTCGTGCTGCTCGGTCGCCGTGGTCCGGCCGAGGCCGCCTTCACCAACCCCGAGCTGCGCGAGCTGGGCGAGCTCGAGCGCGCCGACGTGATCGTCGACCCGGCCCAGCTGGCGGGGGTGACCGTGCCCGAGGATGCCGATGCCACCAAGCGACGCAACGTCGAGATCCTCCTCGACTATGCCCAGCGCACGCCGTCGGGCAAGTCGCACCGGCTCGAGCTGCGCTTCCTGCGCTCGCCGCTGGAGATCCTCGGCGAAGGCGAGGATGGTCCCGTCACCGGGGTGCGCTGCGCCGTCAACCGCCTCGTCGCCGGCGACGACGGGCGCGTGCGCGCCGAGCCCACCGGGGAGACCGAGGACATCGAGTGCGGGCTGGTTCTGCGCTCGATCGGCTACCGCGGCACGCCGCTGGCCGGCATCCCCTTCGACGACCGCCGCGGCCTCATCCGCAACGACGCGGGCCGGGTGATCTCCGACGACGGCGTGTGCCGCGGCGAGTACGTGGTGGGCTGGATCAAGCGCGGCCCCACCGGGGTGATCGGCACCAACAAAAAGGACGCCGCCGACACCGTGGCCAAGATCCTCGCCGACGCGGAGGCCGGTGCTCTCAGCGCACCCGACCCGGCGCTGTCGGGCACCGAGGCGATCGCCGCATGGCTGACCGAGCGCGTGCCCGATCACATCACCTGGACAGGGTGGGAGATGATCGACGCCTACGAGTCGTCGCTGGGCGAGCCGACGGGGCGCCCGCGCGTCAAGCTGGTGCGGCTGGCCGAGCTGCTCGAGGCCGGCCGGGGCCCGACTGGTGGCCCAACCGGAACGACTAGGTGATGGCGTCGCGCCACTGATCGGCGCTCAGCCGCAGGACCGCGATCGGTTCGCCCGTGCGACCGGTGCTCTCGGTCTCGCGGGTCAGCCCGATCGCGGCGGCGACAGCCAGTGACCGGGCGTTGGCGGGTGCGATCCGGGCGACGATGCTGGGGGCGCCGACCCG
>DATJTQ010000292.1:0-7241 GCA_035503355.1 Solirubrobacteraceae bacterium | reverse complement strand
CACCGGCGCCATCCATCACTCGTGGGACTCACTGATCGCCGCGGCGGCCCGCAACACGCCGGGGCTGACGGCCGGCGAGGTCATCGGCTCGGGCACGGTGGGGCGCGGCTGCATCCTGGAGCACGGCGACGAGCGCTGGCTTGCCCGCGGTGACGTCGTGGAGCTCGAGATCGAGGGGATCGGGGTGCTGCGCAACCGGATCGTCTGAGCGCGGCGGGGTTGGCCCCGGGGGAGGGGTCGGCCCCGCGGCAGGGTCGGCCCGCGGTCGGGCCGGCCCGCGGTAGGGTCGGCCCGCGGTAGGGCCGGCCCGCGGTAGGGTCGGCCCGCGGCCGGTCAGCCGCCGAAGCCGACCCGGTGGGCCTCGGTGTCCACGAGGACGTAGACGACCTTCTCGAGGTCGAGCGAGATCTCGCCGTCCTCGGCCTTGAGGTTGTGCCAGCCGGTGGTCCCCAGCGCGTCGCGCAGCTTCTCGAGCTGCTTGGCGGGCACCCGGGCGCTGAGCACGGGGCCTCCGGCAAAGCCGATATTGATCTTCACGGGCTTGTCGTCGTCTGACACTTAGTGATGCTCCTCTGCTGGCTGCACGATCTCGGTCAGGACCCCGCCGGTGGAGGCGGGGTGAAGGAACGCCACCCGCGAGCCGCGGATCCCGGTGCGCGGCGCCTCGTCGATGAGGCGCATTCCGGCCGCGCGGCACGCGTCCAGCGTTGCCTGCACCGACTCGACCCGATAGGCGACGTGGTGCAGGCCCGGCCCCCGGCGGCTCAGGAACTTGCCGACCGCGGTGTCGGGGGCGAGGGGCTGGAGCAGCTCGATGTGGCTGTCGCCGACGTCGAGCAGCGCCGCGTCGACGCCCTGCTCCGACACCGTCTCGCGGTGGACGAGTGGCATGCCGAGCTGGTCACGGTAGAGCGCGAGCGCGTCGTCGATGCTCTCGACGGCGACGCCGACGTGGTCGATGGCGGTCAGCACGGCGCCGCCGAGGATATCGATCGGCCGTGGCCCGCCGGTCGCCCGGCGCCGGTGGCTAGAGCTCGGTGGAGGGCGTGGGGTCGACCGGCGTCTCGGTGGACGCGGCGGCCAGGCCGAGGTGGATGCCGGCCCGTCGATCGGGAGCGGTGACCGGCGTGCCGGCCATGATGCGGTCGATCTCCTCGCGCTCGAGCACCTCGTCGGCGAGCAGCGCCGCGGCCAGCTTGTCGAGCTGAGCGCGGTGACCGCGCAGGAGCTCGGTGGCGGCGCGGAAGGCCTCGTCGGCCAGCTCGCGGACCTCCTCGTCGCGGACGCGGCGGGTCGACTCCGAGAGCATCTCGGAGTTCACGCGCAGCGAGGTGAAGCCCGTCCCCATCGCGTAGTCGTGGATCATCGAGTAGGCGATGTCGGCCACGCGGCGCAGGTCATCGGTGGCGCCGTTGGTCACCGAGCCGAACACCAGCGACTCCGCGGCGCGCCCGCCCAGCAGCATCGTCATCATGTCCACCAGCTCAGCGCGGGTGCGCAGGTAGCGGTCCTCGGCGGGGAGGTTGAGCGTGTAGCCCAGCGCCCGGCCGCGGGGGATGATCGAGATGCGGTGGACCGCGTCGACGGACGGCAGCAGCTCGGCGACGAGCGCATGGCCGGCCTCGTGATAGGCGACAACGCGGCGCTCGCGGTCGTTGAGACGCCGGCGCGACTGCATGCCGGCCACGACGCGCTCGAGCGCCTGGTCAAAGTCGACGCCGTCGATGGCGTCATGACCGCGGCGAGCGGCATTGATGGCCGCCTCGTTGCAGATGTTGGCCAGATCGGCGCCGGTCAGCCCGGAGGTCTGGCGAGCCAGGATCCCGAAGTCGACGTCCTCCGCTACGGGCTTGTCGCGCGAGTGGACCTCGAGGATGCGCTCGCGGCCGACGACGTCGGGCGGCGAGACGAAGATGTGGCGGTCAAAGCGACCAGGGCGCAGCAGCGCCGGGTCGAGCTTCTCCAGCAGGTTGGAGGCGGCGATGACCACCACGTCCTTCTTGCCGTCAAAGCCATCCATCTCCACCAGCAGCTGGTTGAGCGTCTGGTCGTACTCGCGGTTGGCCGCGCCGCCGGAGCGGGCGGTGCCGACGGCGTCGAGCTCGTCGATGAAGATGATCGCGGGGGCGTGCTTGCGCGCCTCCTTGAACAGCCGGCGGATCCGGGCCGAGCCCAGACCGGCGAACATCTCCACAAACGACGACGCCGACTGGGAGAAGAAGGTCGCGCCCGACTCGTGGGCCACCGCCTTGGCCAGCAGCGTCTTGCCGGTGCCGGGCGGGCCGTGCAAGAGGATCCCGGCCGGCAGATGCGCCCCCAGGGTGCGAAAGCGCTTGGCGTCGCGCATGTAGTCGACGATCTCGCGCAGCTCCGCCTTGGCCTCCTCGGCGCCGGCGATGTCGTCCCAGGCGATCGGCGGGGTGGTCTCAGGCCGGATCTCGGCGGGCCTGGTCCGCGGGACCAGCCGCATCGTCATGAACACCAGGGCGACGAGCAGCCCCATGAAGATCAGCGGCAGCCAGTCGTGGAGCCAGGTGACGAAGTCCGGGTCGCCGAGGAACGCGGGGAAGAGCATGCGTGGGGATTATCGGCAGCCGGAGGGTCTGCGTGAAGGGGTGCTGGACGGGTTGGCTATCGGTGGCGTTGCGCCCCCGGCGGCCGTCGCCGCGGGTGGGGTGGCGCCGGTCTCCGTGAACGGAGCGACCAATCGGCGACAAATCGGCGTGGCGGCGCACGATTTGTCCGCTGAGGTACGCCTGGCGACCACTTCGCACCACATCGCACTGGCCAATTCCGATTTGTCGCCGAGAGGTCGCTCGCCCACTGTGCGCGCCAGCGCAGACGCCGGCGCGCCCCCGCGCGGACACCCGCCCGTCGCGCCCCAGCCCGGACGCCCGCCCGTCCCCCAGCCCGGACGCCCGCCCGGCGCGCCCCCGCGCGAGCGAACTACTGGACGCGCTCGAGCCGGGGGTTGGGCGCGTAGGCCCGGCCGACCTTGGCGCACGGCCGGCCATCCAGCAGCACGATGTCGGCGGTGAAGTCGTTCTGGCCGCGGATCAGCGAGGACCCCACCCCGTACGCGTCCACGGCCACCTCGGCGGCCTCAAACTCGCGGATCCGAGACGCGGTGAAACCGCCGCTGACGACGATCTTGACGTCGGGGAAGCCGGCGCCGTCGAGGGCGCCGCGGACCTTCTCGACCAGGCGCGGGTTGACGCCGGTGGGCTTGAAGGAGCCCATCTCCTTCCACAGGGAGCGGTCGACGAGGAGCTCCGAGGTGTCCAGGCGGACGCCCCACAGCTTGCCCTGCAACGCCTCGGCGACCTCCAGCGCGGTGGTCACGGAGTCGTTGAGGAAATCCACCAGCACGGTGATGTTGGTGTCGGGGTGGAAGTGCTCGGCGAACTTGACCGCGGCCTTGACGGTGTCGCCTCCGTAGGCGGCGATCAGCGCGTGGGGGACGGTGCCGATCCCGCGGCCGCCCCACCATGACGCCTGGGCGTCGGTGGAGACGCCGATGGCGCCCGCCACGTGGGCGCTCCAGCCGTCGCCGGTCTGGACCAGCCAGTGGTCGTGGCGGGCGGGGAAGAAGAAGATCTGCTTGCCGCGGGCGGCCTCCACCACCTCGGCGACGTTGCGCATGATCAGCGAGCGGCGGGCCAGCGATCCGAGGTAGACCGTCTCGAGGTGGGCGAAGAGCGAGTAGTCGCCCTCGATCGTCATCACCGTCTCGCGCGGCGCGATGCGGTCGCCCTCTCGCAGGGCATGGATCCGGAGACGGTCCCAGCCCGGCACCCATTCGCCCGCGCCGTCGTAGTGGCCGGCGGAGGTCTTGAGCACCGCGATGGCCTCATCGATGCCGCCCAGGATGGAGTCCTCCTTCTGGAAGACCTGCATCGTCACATGGGGGTGCTCACCCTCGGTCTCGAGCAGCGACTTGGTGAGCACGAAGTACGCGTCGGAGTAGTACCCCTCGCGGATCCGGTCCACCGGCAGCCGGAAGATCGCGGGATCAAGTCGGGTGGAGACCTGCGTGGCGATGCGGAGAGTCTATTGAGGGCCGTGGTACGCTCGAAGGGAGATGCTCAGCATCCCACGCCACTGACGCTGTTCTAAACCCGCGGGCGCCGCGGCCTTCATGGGGCCGCCTGCCGCTCGCATCCCGTGGTCCCCGGTCAGTGAGTGTGTGTGATGAGTTCGTACCTGCGCGTTCTGCGCCACAGAGATTTCCGATTTCTCTTCCTCGGTCAGTCGGCGAGCGCCGTCGGCGATCAGGTCGTGGTCGTCGCGCTGGCCCTGTACATCACCCAGCGCACGAACTCGCCCACCGATCTGGGCCTGGTGCTGGCTGCCCAGACGCTGCCGCTGATCGCCCTCGTCCTCTTCGGCGGCGTGTGGGCCGACCGGCTGCCGCGCCATCGCATCATGACCGTGGCGGACTACGCGCGGGCGCTGCTGCACGGGGTGCTGGCGGCGTCGATCCTGCTGGGCGGCGCGAGCGTGGCGGAGATGATCGTGATCGAGGCGCTGTTCGGGTCAGCCCGGGCGTTCTTTCAGCCGGCCTACTCCGGCCTGCTCCCGCAGACGATCCCCGACGCCGAGACCCAGGACGCCCGCGCGCTCTCCTCCACCACCGAGAACCTCGCCATCCTCGTGGGGCCGGCGCTGGGCGCCGTCATGGTCCTCACCGTGGGCGCCGGCTCCGCCTTCGCCCTGGACGCAGCCACCTTCCTGCTCAGCGCCGACCTCCTGCGCCGCATGAACCCGCGCACGCGCGGCGATGCGCCCCGGGAGCGCACCACGGTCATCGCCGACCTGCGCGCCGGCTGGCGCGAGGTGCGCTCGCGCAACTGGGTGTGGGCGACGATCGCGGCCTTCACCGTCGTCGTCTTCGCCGGGTACGCGCAGTGGGTCGCCCTGGCGCCGATCCTGTCCAAGCATCTCTACGGCTCGGCGGCCGTGTTCGGCGTGCTGGAGAGCGCGACCGGCGGTGGTGCCGTCGTCGGCGCACTGGCCGGCATCCGGTGGCGCCCGCGCCACCCGCTGGTCGTCGGGCTGGTGCTCACTCTGATCTGGCCGCTGCAGATGCTGGCCTTCGCCGCGGCGTCGCCGATCGCGATTGTCGTCGCGCTGTCCTTCGGGGCCGGCCTGGGCTTCACCCTGTTCGAGGTGTGGTGGTCAGTGGCGCTGGTGCGCCACATCCCGCCCGAGGCGCTGTCGCGGGTGAGCTCCTATGACTGGATGGGCTCACTGGCCCTGCTTCCCGTCGGCTTCGCCGTCGCCGGCCCGCTGGCCGCCGCGCTGGGCGCGCGAGCGGTGCTGGCCGTGGGTGCCGCGATCGCGCTGGCGGTGCTGGTCCTGGCACTGGTGCCGCGCGGCACGTGGGCGCTCGTCGACGACGGCGCGGACGCCGACGATCCCTCAGCCCAGCAGCTCGCGGATGATGTCGCGATAGAAGCCGGTGGCGAAGCCAAGGTCGCGGACGTCGATGCGCTCGTCCGCGTTGTGCATGAGCGCAGCGGTCTCGAGCATCGGCTGGTGGCGCTGGGGAAAGAACCCGTAGGCCACACAGTCGGGGAAGGCCTCGCGAAACCACCGCGAGTCAGAGAAGCCGGGGAGGATGACCGGAAGCGCCGTCGCGCCGGGATCGGTGGCGGCGATCCACCGCTCGATCGCGCTCATTAGCTCGGTCGAGACGGCGGAGGCGTTGCCGATGACGCGCTCGGTGAAGTCGATGCGCAGCTCATCGGTGGGCTCACCCAGGACCTGGCGGATGCGCCGCCACACCGCCTCCTCGCCCAGCCCCGGCGGCACGCGGCAGTCGATCCGCACCTGGGCGCGCGAGGGGATGACGTTCATCTTGCTCGAGGCGCTGGCCATGGTGGGGGTCAGCGTCACCCCGAGCATCGGCTCCACCACCGTGCGCAGCCGCGGCTCCCGCTCGGAGATCTGTGCCAGGGCGGCGGACGGGTCATCGGGGTCATAGCCGAGGCCGCGCAGCATGGCGGCCGGCGCCTCGGTGAGCTCGAACCCCTCGGGCTGCTCTCCCAGCGCGGTGAGGATCGGAGCGAGCTTGAGCAGCGCGTTGTCGCCGGTGCGCGGCATCGAGGCATGGCCGGCGGCGCCCAGCGCGGTGACGTTGAAGCGATAGATGCCCTTCTCGGCGCAGCAGACGCCGTAGCGCCGCTGCCCGCCGTATTCGAACACTGCGCCGGCGCCCTCGTTGAGCAGGAAGTCGCAGCGCACGGCGTCAGGGTGGTTCTCCACCAGCCAGGCGGCGCCGACCTCGCCGCCGGTCTCCTCGTCGGAGACGAAGACGAGCTTGAGCGCCCCCGACTCCGGTCGCCACCCCTCGCGCGCCAGGGCCACCGCGGCGACCGCTTCAGCCGCCACCTGGTTCTTCATGTCCAGCGCGCCTCGGCCCCAGATGAAGCCGTCGGCCTCGTCGCCGGACCACGGGTCATGCCGCCACTCCGAGGCGTCGGCCAGGACGGTGTCGACGTGCCCCAGGAGGACCAGCACCGGGCCGTCGCCCTCGCCGCTGAGGGTTGCCACCAGGTTGGGGCGCTCGGGGTCGGCGGCGAGGATCTGGGTGTCGAAGCCGGCCTGGCTCACATAGCGCTCGAGGTGCTCGATCGCGGCGCGCTCGGACCCCGGGGGGTTGACGGTGTCGAAGCGGATGAGCTCCTGGAGCAGCTCAACGCTTTCGCGCTGGAGGTCGTCAGACGACATCGTGGTCACCAGACTATCGGCGTAGCATGCGCGCGGTGCCCGGCGCCCTCGACGACCTCGACCTCGCGCTGGAGCTGGCCGACCTCGCCGACGCGATCACGATGGCGCGCTTCCGCGCCGAGGACCTCCTGGTCGAGACCAAGCCTGACCTGACGCCCGTCTCGGAGGCCGACCGCGCCGTCGAGCAGGCGATGCGTGAGCACCTGGGCTCGCGACGCCCTGACGACACGGTGTTCGGCGAGGAGTACGGCGGCGGCGAATCGGGCGGCGCTCCCGCGGCGCCGGCAGCGCGGCGCTGGATCGTCGACCCCATCGACGGCACCAAGGGCTACGTCCGCGGCATGCAGGTGTGGGGAACCCTGCTCGCGCTCGAGGACGCCGGGGAGATGGTCCTCGGCGTGGTCTCGGCGCCTGCCATGGGCCGCCGCTGGTGGGCGGCGCGCGGCGCCGGCGCCTTCACCACCGACCTCGCCGGCGGGGACCCGCGGCCGGTCAGCGTCTCCGCGATC
>DATJTQ010000291.1:0-13501 GCA_035503355.1 Solirubrobacteraceae bacterium | reverse complement strand
GTGGTGCCGCGGTTCTCGAACGTGGCATTGGCGTCGGTGGCCGGACTGGTGGCCACGGGCACGATCGAGACGATCGACCACATGCCGGCCCTTGATGCGCTGTGGAGGACCGGGTTCGGGGTGGCCATCCTGGTCAAGGTCGGGCTCCTCCTCGCCGCACTCGTGATCGCCTCGGGCAACCTGCTGCGCACCACCCCCGCGCTGGCCGGAGCGCGTACCGATCCCGACCGCGCCGCTGGAGCGTCGGGGCTCCTGCGCAGGCTCGCCTCCGGCGAAGTGATCCTCGTCGGCGGGACAGTGTTCGTCGCCGCCCTGCTCTCGAGCCTGGCCCCGCCACCGCCGACCTTCGCGTTGCAGAACTCGGCGCTGGCGCAGGTCGGGCCGGGCCCGGTTGCCCACACCGTCACCCGGGCGGGTTACCGGCTGTCGGTGCTCGTCTCGCCCAACAAGGCGGCGGCGCCCGACTCCTTTGCGCTGAAGATCACCAAGAACGGCCAGCCGGTCCGGCACGCCAACGTGACATTGACGTTCAACCACACGGAGATGGAGATGCCCCAGCAGGAGTACCAGCTGACCGAGACCCAGCCCGGGATCTACACGCGGTCGGCTCCGGCGCTGATCATGGTCGGCAACTGGAGCCTGGCCTTCCAGGTGACCCCGCCGGGCGGCCAGCCGTTCACCGCGAGCATCCTCGACGAGGCCGAGGGATGAACGGCGTCGGCCTCCGCCTGACGATGGCGTTGATCGCGCTGGCCGCCGGGATCGTCGCGGTCGTGGTGGTGATCGAACTGGTGCGAACGGTGCTGTAGAGCACTGCCGTACTGCCGAACTGCCGCCCGGAGCGATGGACTCCGGGCGGTTCGGCGTGTGACCGCCCGCGGCTAGCGGCGCGAGCCCTCCGGCTGCGGGACGATGCGGATGTAGGGCTTCGGCGTCTCGTAATCGCCGAAGATCTCCTTGGCCTGGTCATTGGAGACCGACCCGGCGATGATCACGTTGTCGCCCTGCTGCCACTGGGCCGGCGTGGCCACCTTGTGGTCAGCGGTGAGCTGCAGCGAGTCGACGACCCGCAGCACCTCATCGAAGTTGCGCCCCGTGGTCATCGGGTAGACGAGGATCAGCTTGATCTTCTTGTCCGGTCCGATGACGAACACGTTGCGGACAGTCTGGTTGTCCGCCGGGGTGCGCGACGCGGCCTCGCCGCTCGTGTCCGCGGCGAGCATCTCGTAGAGCTTGGCGACCTTGAAGTCGCCATCGGAGATGATCGGGTAGTTGGGCGCGGTGCCCTGGGTCTCCTCGATGTCCTTGGCCCAGCGGGCGTTGTCGTCGACCGAGTCGACCGACAGGCCGATGATCTTCACGTTGCGACGGTCGAACTCGGGCTTGATGGACGCCATGTAGCCGAGCTCGGTCGTGCAGACGGGTGTGAAGCTCTTGGGATGGGAGAAGAGGACCGCCCAGGAGTCGCCGATCCAGTCGTGGAAATGGATGTGACCCTCGGTGGTCTCAGCCTCGAAATCAGGCGCGGTGGCCCCAATCTGGAGCGTCATGTGTTCCTCCTATTGTCGACTAATACGGTTGGCATTGTGCCGAACGGACGTGCGCGCCGAATAACCGCTTCGTCGAGGTTGGCGTCGGTGGCTTCATAAAGGATAGGAATGGCGCACCACAAGTGCGTCCGTGGCCACGGCGTTGCCGTCAGACGCGAGGGGCCAGCGCGTACGGAAAGTCGGTGAGCGTCTCGCAGCCGTCCGGCGTGACCAGGAGCAGATCCTCCAGGCGCACGCCGCCGATCCGCTTGTCCCACAGACCGGGCTCGATCGCCACCACGTCGCCCACCACGAACGGTTCCCGGCCCGAGAACCCCAGTCCCGGCGCCTCGTGGACCTCGAGGCCGACGCCGTGGCCGAGCGCGAACTGAAACCCCTCGTCCCCACCCCCGGTGCGCTGCGTGGCCCAACCGGCCGCCTCGAACAGGTCACAGGTGGCCTCATGCAGCTCGCGCCCGGTGACACCGGGCCGCACCGCGGCCCGCGCCTGCTCAAGCGCCTCGCGCACGAGGCGCTCCTGCTCGGCGATGAGCTCGGCGTGCTCGGCTGCGGGCTCCCCGACCACGAAGGTCCGCGTCATGTCGGCCCAGCAGCCGCTCGCATCATCACGCGGGAAGATGTCCACCTGGATCGGCAGGCCCGAGGGGAGCGGGCCGCTGCCGGGTTCGTGCCCTCCGCCACCGTTGTGGATGGAGGCCACGATCATGTCCGCGGGGCAGGTGGCGCCGTGCTCGGCGCACGTACGCCGCAGCTCCTCGCGCACGTCCTCCGCCAGCAGCGCCGCGCCCGCCGTCGTGCGCAGGTTGCCGTCCGGGCCGATGTCGGCACCGGCCAGCAGCTCGGCGGCGCGGGCAGTGGCCGCGATGGCGGCCCGCTGCGCGGAACGGATCCCGTCGAGCTCGGCACCCGCCTTCACACGTCGGCGGGCCGCGACGAGCTCGTCGTCGACGGTGAGGGTGATCCCGTCCGCGCGTAGGCGATCGGCGATCGCCACCGGGAAGGTGCCGGGGACGCTCGCCGTGTCGATGCCGAGTTGTCTCACCACCCGCAGCACCACTTCGCGCTCGGCGGCCAGCCGGCTCATCCCCTGCTCCACCAGCTCGCGCATCCCGAGGTCGTGGAAGTCCAGGATGTCCGCCCGGGGCAGGACAGCCGCGATCCGGTCGCGTTCGAGCCAGGAGGTCAGAATCGTCGTGCGGCCGTCGACCTCGGCGAAGAGAAGGCCATCGCCGATGGCCACCGGGATCTCGTGGCGAAGCGACGGGGAGCGCTCGGTGTCGCCGTAGAGGAGTAGTGCGGGCATGGCTCCACCATACGGAGCGCGGTCGCTCAGCGCTTGGCGCGCCTGGGCGCGCGACCACGCCCCGCCGCGGACTCCTTGCTCGCCATCAGGGCCTCGATCCCGTCGAGGATCCGCCCCATGCCGAACATGAACTCGGCGTCGGGATCGTCGGGATCGTCCAGCGAGCCGGAGACGATCGCGCGGTGCAGGGACGGCATCTCGTCGGCGCTGATGAGCTTGGCCAGCAGTTGTCCGTAGCCGGGCATCTGCGGTTCCCCGCCCGACGCCTCGGCGAAGTCGAGTGCGAGCGTCACGTCATTGCGCACGAATCCGCTCACCAGCAGAACGCACGAGAGCTTCTCCTGCTCGGTGAGCGGAGTGTCGGTCAGAGCGGCCAGCGCGTTGTCGAGCCAGGCCACGTTGTTGGGTCCCAGCGGCGGCCCGGAGATCGGGATCCGCAGCGACCAGGGATTGCCCTGGTAGGCGGCGCGGACGCCGACGGCCCAGCGCATGAGCCCCGCGCGCCAGTCCTCGCCGGCGACGAGCGGCGGCGGCGAGCCCAGGCCCGCGTCGACCATCGTGGTCAGCAGCTCATCCTTGGAGGCGACGTAGCGGTAGAGCGACATCGTCCCGACCCCGAGCTCCTTGGCGATGCGCGCCATCGAGAGCGCGCCGACCCCCTCTGCCTGGGCGACACGCATCCCCGCCTCGACGATCCGCTCGAGCGTCAGCCCCCGCCGCGGGCCCCGGGAGCCGGGCTCCCGCCGGCCCCAGAGCAGCTCGAGGCTCGGCGGGAGCTGGAGGTCGTCGGGAGAGTCGGGCGGGGTCATTTTCCGGCGGTGGGCTTGACGGCGGGCAAAACTGCGTATAGCCTACGCATTATCGCGTATGTCATACGCACTTTTCTCTTCAAAGGATGCCACATGACCAGTGACCTGACCATCGAGGCCACCGGCCTCGAGAAGTCTTACAACTCGACGGCGGTCGTCTCGGGGATCGACCTGCGGGTCCCCCGGGCGTCGGTCTTCGCCCTCCTCGGCCCCAACGGGGCGGGCAAGACCACCACCGTGCGGATGCTCGCCACCCTGACCACGCCCGATGCCGGGGCGGCACGCGTCGCCGGCGGCGACGTGGTGACGCAACGCGCGACCGTGCGGCGGCACATCAGCATCACCGGCCAGTACGCGGCCGTCGACGGCCTGCAGACCGGCGTCGAGAACCTGCGGATGGTCGGCCGCCTCCAGGGGCTGAGCCCGGCGGCGGCGCGGGCTCGCACCGCCGAGCTGTTGGACCGCTTTGACCTTGTCGACGCCGGCCGGCGCCGGGTCGCGACCTACTCGGGCGGCATGCGTCGCCGGCTGGACCTGGCGGCGTCGTTGATGCGCCCGCCGCGGGTCCTCTTCCTCGACGAGCCCACCACCGGCCTGGATCCGCGCAGCCGACGCCGGCTGTGGAGCGTCGTCGGCTCGCTGGTCTCCGACGGAGTCACCGTGTTCCTCACCACGCAGTACCTCGACGAAGCCGATGCGCTGGCTGACCGGATCGCCGTCCTTCACCGAGGCCGGATCGTCGCCGAGGGCAGCGCCGCGGAGCTCAAGGCGGCGGTGGCTGGCCGCCGTCTGGTGGTCCGTGTCGCCGACGGCGACGCGCTGGACGCGGTGGCCTGCGCGGCGGGACCCCGCGTCGTCGAGCGCGACCCGGGCCTGCTGACGATGGGGATCGCCTGCGACGGCGAGGGGGCGGAGGTCCGTGCCCTGCTTGACGAGCTGGACCCCGACCGCAGCCGCATCGTGGACTTCTCCGTGCGCACCGCCAGCCTCGACGACGTCTTCCTGACCCTGACTGGACACACCGCCACCGATGAAAGCGAGAGCACCGATGACTGAGCTGACCTATCCCTTGACCGTTGACGAAGGGGAGCGGGCCGAGACCCGGTCTGAGCTCACCGAGCTGTCGACGATGATCATCCGGGCGCTGCGCCTGTCCCTGCGCAACGTCGACGGATTGATCACCGCGCTCGCGCTGCCGGTGATGCTGATGGTGATGTTCGTCTACTTCTTCGGCGGGGCCATCCACGTCGGGGAGCGCTACATCGACTACGTCGTCCCCGGCGTCCTGCTCGTGTGCGCGGGGTTCGGTGCCGGCACCACCGCGGTCACGGTGTCCGCGGACCTGGCCGGAGGAATCGTTGACCGGTTCCGCTCACTCGATGTGCACCCGCGCTCCCTGCTGGCCGGTCACGTGGTGGCCAGCGTCGGGCGCAACCTGATCTCGGCCGCGCTCGCCGTCGCGGTGGCGGTCGCGCTCGGGTTCTCGCCGCAGGCCAGCCTCGGCGAATGGCTGGCGGCGATCGGGCTGCTCTCCCTGTTCATCCTGGCCCTGTCATGGCTGGCCGCCGCCATCGGGGTCCTCATGCACTCACCCGAGGGAGCCCAGGGCATCACCTTCCTCATCTCCTTCCTGCCGTATCCGTCGAGCGCCTTCGTCCCGATCAGCACCATGCCCTCCTGGCTCCAGGGCTTCGCCCGCCACCAGCCGGTGACCGCGGTGATCGATTCGCTGCGCGCCCTGCTCAGCGGCCACGCTCCGGGCCCGGCCGCCGTCACCGCCGTGGCCTGGAGCCTGGGGATCATCGCGGCGTCGGTGATCGCCGCGGGAGTGTTGTTCGCGCGGCGGGTGCGGTAGGCGGCCGCGCGGTAGACGGGGCCGGTTGCGGAGGCACCGTCGTGTCGTCTCTTCGTTAAGACTGGCTCTGGAGGGGGGTGGATCAGGGTGCGCTGGAGGCTCTTATCTATATGGACATAGATGAGCATGGGTTTCGCGGGAAACCTGGGTCGCGTCGCGAGGTTTGGCGCGTTTCCCAGGTGAGAGATGGGGATTGCGGGAAACGTGAGCGGCCGGCACAGGTTTCCCGCGTTCTCCAGGTTGGAGCCGGTGGCGAACGCGGCTTGGCTCGGGTGGTGGGCGCGCAGCGGGGTCTGGTGCACCGCGCGCAGTTGGAGGAGTTGGGGCTCGGTCGAGGGGCGTACGAGCACCGGCTGCGGACGGGGGCGTTTCACCACGTGCTGCCGTCGGTGGTGGCGGTGGTGGAGCCTCTGCTGGAGCCGTGGGCCGCAGAGACGGCAGCGTTGCTGTACGCGGGCGATGACGCGGTGCTCAGCCATGAAAGTGCCGCTGTTATCTGGGGGCTGGCGGCTCACCCCTCCTTCGTGGTCATCACGATGATCGGCCGCCACGCCCGAGCACAACCCGACCTTCGCGTCCACGAAGTCAAGACGCTGGACATCCGCGACGTCCACCTCCACCACGGCCTCCCCGTGACCTCCCCCGCCCGCACCTTGATCGACTGCGCCACCCGCCCCGACATCGACCGCCTGCTCAACGAGGCGCGCGCCCAGAAGCTCGTCACCGACACCGCGATCCGCCAGGCCATCGCGCGCTGCCCCGGCCGCAAGGGCACCGGACCGCTCCGCCGGCTGCTCGAGGCAGAGCACGCCACCGGCTACACGCGGTCCGAGGCCGAGCGGCGCCTCAAGCGTCTCCTGAAGGCGGCGAACCTCGAGCTGCCGGTGTTCAACCGGCCGCTGCTGGGCTACACGCCCGACGCGTTCTGGGCGCGCCAGCGGGTGACCGTCGAGGTCGATGGCTACCGCTTTCACGGTCACCGCCAGGCGTTTGAGCGTGACCACGTGCGCGACGCGCACTTCGCCTCCGCGGGGTACCTCGTACTGCGGTTCACCTGGCGCCAGTTGACCGAGAAGCCCTATGAGGTCGTGGCGACGATCGCCGCCACCCTCGCCCGCCGCGACGCCGAAGCCGGGTGAAGCACCATCTGTGCGCATTCACACAACCTCACCACCCCCGGGAGGTGTAGGTTGCTCCCAACCTGAGGCAATGCGAGAGGGGTAGGACGATGGGGGACTCGATCGTGGTGGGCACCGATGGTTCGGCGACCGCGAAGCTGGCGGTCAACGAAGCGGTGCGGTTGGCGCGCGCGCTGTCGGCGCCGGTGCATGTCGTATCGGCGTATCAGCCGATGCTGGCCAAGGTGTCGGGGGCTCCGGAGGGCGCGGCCAAGGTGTGGCAGCCGCTGCCCGACGACGAGGTGGAGCGGATCCTGACCGAGGCGGTCGCGGGCGTCCGCCTGTCCGGACTGGAGGCGAGCGCACACGCCGTCCGCAAGGACCCTGCCGACGCGCTGCTCGAGGTGGCCGACGAGGTCGGCGCGTCGATGATCGTCGTCGGCAGCAAGGGGATGCACGGCGCCCGCCGCCTTGCCTTGGGCAACGTCCCCAACAAGGTGTCGCACCACGCGCGCTGCAACGTGCTGATCGTCGCCACCGACGGATAGCTGACGCGCGCGAGACGCGCCCCCCACCGTGAGCACCGCCGCGGAGGCGGTGCTCAGTCGCCATGTGGCTGCTAGGATAGTGCTTGCCAGCAAGCAAGTATTCCTCAGAAAGGCAGCATGGCCCCCTCCGCAACCGCCCTTGACCTCGACACCGCCTCGCGGCTGCGCGTTGCGATCGCGCGGTTGTCGCGGCGGCTGCGGACGACCGCCGCCGGCTCGGCGGCCGGCCTGACGCCGACGCGGATCTCCGTGCTGCTCACGGTGGTCCGGGAAGGACCCATCCGCCTCTCCGTCCTCGCCGAGGCAGAGAGCCTGAACCCCACCATGCTCTCCCGCGTCATCGCCGACCTCGGCGACGCGGGTCTGGTGGCCCGCACCAGCGACGACGGCGATCGCCGCGCCGCCTGGGTGGAGGCCACCGACAACGGCCGCCAGCTGGCCCAGCGGATGCGCCGCGAGCGCACCGACGCGGTCAATGGGGCCATGGAGGGGCTCGCGCCCGCCGAGCGCCATCTGCTCGAGACCGCCCTGCCCGCCCTGGAGCATCTGGCCGAGCAGCTCAAGGACCGGCGCCCATGACGCGCGTCATGCGCGCCGGCCGCGTCACCTTCGCGGCGCTCGCCGTTCCCAACTATCGCCGCTACTACAGCGGCCAGTCGATCTCGCTGATCGGCACCTGGATGCAGATGACCGCCCAGTCATGGCTGGTCTACACCCTGACGCACTCCGGGACGATGCTCGGCGTCATCATCGCGCTGCAGACGCTGCCGGTGCTCGTGCTCGGCCCCTACGGCGGCGTCGTGGCCGACCGCGTGGACAAGCGGCGGCTGATGATCGCGCTGCAGAGCGCCATGGGCGTCCAGGCGCTGATCATGGGGCTGCTCACCGTCACCGGTGCCATCCAGGTGTGGGAGATCGGGATCCTCGCCGCGGTGCTGGGCCTCAACAACGCGTTCGAGAACCCCGCGCGCCAGTCCTTCATGATGGAGCTCGTCGGCCCCGAGCACCTGCGCAACGCGGTCAGCCTCAACTCGGTGCTGGTCAACGTCGCCCGGGCGATCGGCCCCGCCGTGGCCGGCGTCCTCATCGCCACCGTCGGCGACGGCGTGTGCTTCCTCATCAACGCCGCGAGCTTCATCCCGGTGGTGTTCACCCTGACCTCGATGGACACCACCCAGCTGGCCACGGTCACCCCCACCCCGCGCGCCCGCGGCCAGTTGCGCGAAGGCCTGCGCTACATCCGCTCCACTCCGACCCTGGCCGCGCCTCTGGTGATGATGGCAGTGGCCGGCTGCCTCACCTACGAGTTCCAGGTGTCGCTGCCCGTGATGGCCGACCGCGGCCTGCACGCCGGCGCCACCGGCTTTGGCTTCATGACCGCGGCCATGGGCGTCGGCGCCGTGATCGGCGGGTTGATGGTGGCCGCCCGCGGCAAGACGGGGCTGCGACCGCTGACCATCGCGGCGCTCGGCTTCGGCAGCGCGCTGGCGCTGGCCACGCTCGCGCCCAACCTGGCGCTCGAACTGGTCGCGCTCGGCATCGCGGGCGCCGGGAGCATCGCCTTCATGGCGATGGGCAACTCGACGCTCCAGCTCAACTCGGCCCCCGAGATGCGCGGCCGGGTGATGTCCCTGTGGTTCGTCGCCTTCCAGGGCTCGACACCGATCGGGGGCCCGGTGGTCGGCGCCACCATGAGCCTGATCGGCCCGCGCGCCGGCCTCGGCCTCGGCGCCGCCGTCGCCCTGCTCGTCGCCGCCGGGGGCGCCGTGGCGCTGCGCCGCGTCGCCGGCCCGCGCGACGCCCGCACCGGCGTGATCGCACGCGCCTGAGCGCAGCTCCTCAGATTGGTGTCGATTGCGAGCGGCGTCGTTCGACGCCTCACCGTACGAGCCACTCACCCCGAGGAGCAGAACCATGCGACGCATCGTCGTCTCCGAATTCATCTCTCTCGACGGCGTCGTCGAGGATCCCGGCGGAGCCGAGGGCTTTCGCCACGGCGGCTGGTCGTTTCAGTTCAATGACCCCGAGGGAATGAAGTACAAGCTCGACGAGGTCGCAGACCACGAGGCGATGCTCCTGGGCCGGGTGACCTACGAGGGCTTCGCCCAGGCGTGGCCGGACAGGACCGACGACGTCGGGTTTGCCGACAAGATGAACTCGATGCCGAAGTACGTCGTGTCCAAGACGCTGACGACGGCCGACTGGAACAACTCGACGATCCTCAGCGGAGATCTCGCCCAGAAGGTCACCGAGCTCAAGGAGCAGGACGGCGGAGACATCCTCGTCGCGGGCAGCGTCAGCCTGGTGCGGGGCCTGACCGACCTGGGGCTGGTGGACGAGTACCGGCTGATGGCCTTCCCGATCGCGCTGGGCGAGGGCAAGCGCCTCTTTGAGGGCATCGCCGACGCGGTGACGCTCAGTCTGGTGGACGTCAAGCCGCTCAAGAGCGGGACCGTGATCCTCACCTACCACCGCGCCTAGCCAGGCGGCGGATCGGGGCGCCGGCCGAGCGTGGGCTACCCTCCCCCGCTTGGCTGAGCACCCCGCCCCCACCTTCGATCTGCAGAGCCATTCGGTGTACTCCGACGGAGCGCTGTCGCCCGCCGAGGTCGTGGCTCGCGCCGCCGCCGCCGGAGTGGAGCTGTTCGCCCTGTCTGACCACGACACCACCGAGGGCGTCGCCGAGGCACTGGCGGCGGCCGACCGGGCCGGGCTCCGGCTGGTCACCGCGACCGAGATCACGGCCCTGTTTGACGGCCGCCAGGACCTGCATGTTCTCGGCTACGGCATCGACCCGGCCGATCGCACCCTGGTGGCCGCGCTGGCCCGCTCACGCGGGGATCGCGAGAACCGGGCCCGCGCGATGATCGAGGCGCTCACCGAGTTGGGCTTTGCCGTCGACGAGGAGATGCTGGCCCAGCGCTCGGCCCAGGGCCAGTCGATCGGGCGCCCCCATCTGGCTCGCGCGGTGGTGAGCCGGCCCGAGAACCGCGAGCGCCTGGCCGCCGGAGGCCTGCTGGACCCGACCGACTTTCTCGTCGAGTACCTCATCGAGGGCCGGCCGGCCTTCGTTCCGCGCGCGGCACCCAGCGTGCCTGACGCGATCGAGCTCATCCATGGCGCGGGCGGCGTGGCGGTGTGGGCGCATCCCTTCTGGGACATCGAGAACGCAGAGGCGGTCATCGAGGCCCTGGAGCGCTTCCAGGAGGCCGGCCTGGACGGCGTGGAGGCGTTCTATGTCACCCACACCGAGGAGCAGACCCGCCTGCTCGTCGACCATGCCGCCCGGCGGGGCCTGCTCACCACGGGCTCATCGGACTTCCACGGGCCCGAGCACCACACCTTCCCCCATTTCCGGGCCTTCTCCACCTTCGGGCTGCAGCCCACCCTCGGTCCGCTCGCCGGCTGAAGGCCGCCGCGATCGTGGCCGGACGATCCCGACGGCCTCCACCCGGCGAGCCGAACCGCCCAAGTAAACTTATTAGTTTACTTGGAGCGTGGGCCACCCCGCCTAGCCGTGCCGGGGGGTGCGAGCGATGACGAAGGTGTGCTTGGGGGCGGTGAGGACCAGGACGCGCTGTCCGGCCTTGACGTCCGACAGGGTCGCCTTCTGGCGGTTATCGCGGACCACCGCGCCGCCCGGAACGGTCAGCGTCACCGTCTTGTAGGTCGCCTGGCGGGTGCCCTCGGCGATGGTGAGCTGCTGCCCGTTGACCGACTGGACCTTGCCGCGCGCGAAGGTCACGGTGGCGAAGCCATGCGCGGTGTGCACCACCGCGGACCCCTGCACGGCCCGTGCGAGGCGGCGCAGACCGCCCGCCCGGCCCTTGGCGTGGGTGCCGGCCGACGTGGACGCGTGGCTGGTGCCGGTGGCGGCGCCGGCGGAGGCGATGGCGCTGATCGCCGCCCCCGTGGCGACGCAGCACACCGCGACGAGCAGCAGGCGGGAATGCTTGCGGATGTTTGACATGAGCTGTGGACCTCGCTTTCTCGAAGTGATCGCAACCCACTGTGGCGACGCCCTGAAAGAGACGGGTCAGGCAAAGGTCAGCTGCGTGTAAAACTCGCGACGCGGCGGCGCCGGGCGCACCTACGATTGCCGCATGCCCACGACGGTCATGGTGGTGGAGGACGAGCCGAACATCGGGGCGCTCGTCCGTACCTACCTCGAGCGCGCGGGCTATCAGGCCCTGTGGGTGCGATCGGGCGAGGAGGCGCTCAGCGAGCTGCAACGCCACCCCATCGCGCTGGTCATCCTGGACATCGGGCTGCCCGGCATGGATGGCTTTGAGGTGTGCCGCCGCATCGCCGGCGAGGTCCCGGTGATCATGCTCACCGCGCGCGACGAGGAGGCCGACCGTGTCGCCGGACTGGAGGTCGGCGCCGACGACTACGTGGCCAAGCCGTTCTCCCCTCGCGAGCTGACCGCCCGCGTCAAGGCGGTCCTGCGGCGGGCCGGCAGCGCCTGGTCGCCGGCTGATGCCCGTGACGTCATCGAGCTCGGCCCGGTGATCCTCGCGCGGGGCGCGCGAGAGGTGCGCGTCGACGGCGCCGAGGTGGAGCTCACCCAGCGCGAGTTCGACCTCCTGGAGTACCTGCTGCGCCACGCGGGCCAGGTGGTCTCGCGTGACCAGTTGCTGGAGTCGGTGTGGGGCTTTCGCTCGCCCGGCGAGACGCGCACGGTTGAGGTCCATGTGGCCCAGCTGCGCAAGAAGCTCGGCCACGCCGGCCTCATCCGCACGGTCCGGGGCCTCGGCTACAAGGCGAGCCTGTGAGCCTGCGCCGCCGGGTGCTCGCCTACGTCGCCCTGGCCGCGATCGCCTCGTGCGCGCTGACCACCGCCGTGGCCGTGGTCCTGGTCCGCCACCGGATCGCCGCGCAACGGGTCACCGCGCTGCGGACCGAGGCCGGCGTCCTCTCGGTGGTGGGCGGGGCCCCGGGTGCGCTGGCGGTCGGTGACCACGTCTACCGCATCGGCACCGGGCGCCCGCGGCGGGTGCGCCCGGCGGTGGCGCGGGCCGTGGCGGACGCCATCGGCAGCACGGGGGACTCGGAGGGGTCGATCACCGTGGCCGGTCGCTCCCTGCTCTATGTCGCGCGGACCACCTCACGCGGCCGTGTCGTCCTCATCCGCAGCGCGCGCCTGGCCTTCGCCGAGTGGCGCCCGTTCCTGTCGAGTCTGGTCATCGCGGGCCTCGGCGGCGCCGTCCTGGCCGCGATCCTCTCCTTCCTCCTGGCCCGGCGGTTGCTGCGCCCCATCGACCATCTCGCCGCGGCGACGCGGCGCGTCGCGTCCGGCGAGACCGGTGTGACGGTGCCGGTGGAGGGCGAGGACGAGCTGGCGGCGCTCGGCCGATCGTTCAACACGATGGCCGCCGAGCTGACCCAGGCCCGCGAGGCGCAGCGCGCCTTTCTCGAATCGGTCAGCCATGAGCTCAAGACGCCGCTGACATCGATCCGGGGCTACGCCGAGGCGCTGGAGGAGGGTGCGGTCTCCCCGGCCGAGGGTGGGCGGGTCGTCGCCGCCGAGGCCGACCGCCTGCAGCAGCTCGTCTTCGATCTGCTGGATCTGGCCCGCCTGGGGCGTGCCGGGTTCGCGGTCGAGCATGGCCCCGTCGACCTCGCGGCCATCGCCGCCGCCGCCGTCCGGCGCCACCTGCCTCGCGCCCAGGAGCTGGCGGTGACCCTCACCGCCACCGGCGACGACGGCGCGTGGGGGATCGCCGACGACGGGCGCCTGCTGCAGGCGACGTCCAACCTGGTTGAGAACGCGCTGCGCATGACCCCGGAGGGCGGGTCAGTTGAGGTTCACGCCGCCCCGGCGACGATCACGGTCTCAGACACCGGGCCCGGACTGGCCGCCGAGGACCTACCGCGGGCCTTCGAGCGCTTCTATCTGTACGACCGCTACCGGTCAGAGCGCGCCGTCGGCTCCGGGCTGGGCCTGGCCATCGTCAAAGAGCTGGCCGCGGCGATGGGCGGCACGGTGACGGCGTCGGGGCGGCCGGGTGGCGGGGCTGAGTTCCAGATCCGCATTCCGGCCGCCGATCACATCCCCACGGCGGATATCCCACACCGAGCCTAAGCGGGGACCGCGCGCTGCATGAGGTGCGAGCCGACCTTGCGCTTGACGCGCTGGAGCGCGTTGTCGACGGTCTTGCAATCACACCCGAGCCGGCGACCGACCTCCTCGTAGGAGTGACCGTCGAGGTAGAGCGCGAGGACGCGCGATTCGAGCTCGGACAACGCAGTGGAGATGCAGGCCACCAGCGCACGCAGCTCCTCGCTGGAGATGACCTGGTTGACCGGGTCATGCAC
>DATJTQ010000290.1:0-5952 GCA_035503355.1 Solirubrobacteraceae bacterium | reverse complement strand
GTCGCCCAGCCTGCCGGCGGCCTATCGCGAGGCCGCCGAGGGCATCGAGATCGGCCCCGACACCCCGGGTGCGGCGGCCTTCACGGGTGAGACGGTGGTGGTGACCGACACCCGCACCGCGCCCGGCTGGGCGCCCTATCGTGATCGGGCTGAGGCGATGGGGATCCGCGTCGTGTGGTCCACTCCGTTGCGTGCCGACGACGGCGAGCTCGTCGGCACCTTCGGCGTCTTCTACGACGAGCCTCACCAGCCCTCCGAGGAGGACCGCCGCGTCGTCGACCTGCTGGCCCGCACCGCCGGGGTGGCCATCGGCCGGGCCCGCGACGCCGAGAGCCGCACCCGGCGCCTGGAGGAGTTGCAGTCAAGCCTGCTGCCGCGGGCGCTGCCGCAGGTCCCGGGCCTGCGTGCCGCGGTGAGCTTTCATCCCGCCGAGCGCGGCCTGGACGTCGGCGGTGACTTCTATGACCTGTTCGCGCTGCCGGGCGAGGCCTGGGGCTTTGTCATCGGCGACGTGTGTGGTCACGGCGCCGAGGCCGCCGCGGTGACCGCGCTGACCCGTCACACCACGCGCGCGATGGCCCGGCTGGTGTCGCGGCCCTCCGACGTGCTGCGCATGGTCAATGAGGAGCTGCGCACCTCAGACCATGACCGCTTCTGCACCGGTCTGTATGGGCGCCTTGACCCGGTGGCCGGCGGCATCCGGCTGACCCTGGCCTGCGGCGGGCATCCGCCGCCGCTGGTGCGCCGGGCGTCGGGTGAGATCGAGGCGCTGCGTGCGCACGGTCCGCTCCTGGGCGTGTTTCCCGCCGCCGAGTTCCCGGAGATCACCATCGACCTTCAGCCCGAGGACACGCTGTTGCTGTACACCGACGGGCTGATCGAGCGCAACCCGCGGGTGTCCGGCGACGGCGCTCTGCGCGACCTGCTGGCCTCGTTGACCTTCGCCGACGTGGACGAGCTCATCGCTCAGATCGAGGACCACGCATTGGGGGCCCCGCCGGTTCGCCTGCCCGACGACTCGGCGATCCTGGCCATTCAGGTCACCGCGCCCACGCCGGGTGGCGGCGATTTCGAGGGCACGGGCGCGCCGGCGCTGGTCCACGCGATGAGCGAGTAGCCCGGGCGCGCCGAGCGAGTAGCCCGGGCGCGCCGAGCGAGTAGCCCGAGCGCGCCACGATGAAGAGCAGGGGGACGGCACCCGCGGCGACAGGCGCCCCGTTTCCATCTCCGTTGCGTCCCATCCCCCTGATCCAGTACATCCCCGCAGGGATAGCGAGCAAACACCAAAGATTGTTCGCTTTGTGGAGTTTGATCGGTGATCGGTGATCGGCCTAAGCGGCCAGGTGCGCATCGAAGAACTCGAGGATCCGCCGCCACGAGTCCTCGGAGGAGGCGTGATCGTAGTTGAAGCCCACGAAGCGGACCGCCGGGTTGAGCGCGGCTCCGATGTTGATGCGGTTCATGAACGAGTGCCCGGCGTTCTCGTACTCCTTGACGTCGTGGTCGACCCCCAGCTCGGTGAGGGCGGCCTCCAGCCGCCCGGCGCGACCTCGCAGCGACGGATCGCGCTTGCCGTAGCTGGCCACCACCGGGCAGCAACCCTCCAGCCGCGACACCGCGTCACCGGGGACCTCGCCGTAGTTGACCGACGCGGCGGCGAAGTCATAGCGCGGCGCGCACAACAGGGCGAACGCGCCGCCCATGCAGAAGCCGATGATCCCGATCTGACCGGTGCAGTCCTCGCGGGCGGCCAGCCAGTGGCGCGCCGCCTCGATGTCGGCGAAGGCCTCACCGGAACCGGACCGGCTGGCCCGCAGGGTGGCCACGACGCAGCGGATGCCGCGCCCGGAGTAGAGGTCGGGAGCGAAGGCGAGGTAGCCGGCGGTGGCCAGTCGATCAGCCTGCAGGCGGATGTCGTCGCTGAGCCCGAGCGCGTCCATGATCACCACCACGCCGGGGAACGGGCCTGCTCCGCGCGGTGTGGCCAGGTAGGCGTCGAGCTCTCTGCCCTCGTCGGCGAAGTACGCGGTGTCGGGCACGGACGGCTTACCGTACCGTCCGCGACGTCACCACCGTGTCGTCGGAGGGCATGGTCAGACCCTCATCGGCGGCCAGTCCTTCGCCGATCCGGGCCGCCAGCCGGGGCACCGCCAGCACGATCAGCGCTCCGACGATCAGCCAGATGCCCACCACGAGCGGGAAGCGGCTGTAGGGGAACACCTGTCCGGTGACGTTGCGATAGATCGTGTACCCGAGGAAGAGGATCCCGAGGACGGGGATGACGATCTCGTACATGGGGGCCCGTCTGGCCTTGAAGAACAGGAAGCGGATGGCGCCGACATTGGTGACGATGTAGGCCACCAGCAGGCTCAGCACCCCGAGCGTGCCCGGGTAGAAGAATGCGTCGACGGCATTGACGCCGGCGATCCGCTGCACCGCGATGGCACCGATCCCGACGATCAGCACCACGGTCAGCGCGCCGGCGGGGGCGCCGGTCCGCGTCGAGGTCCGCCCCAGCGAGGCCTCGAACCGGGTGCCGCGGCTGAGCGCGAAGAGGATCCGCGCCCCGGCGGTGGAGGCGGCCAGGCCGCTAGCGAAGGCGCTGATGGTGGCGCCGGCGTTGATGAGGTCCTCCATCCAGGCGCCGATGTAGGTGTGCGCCAGCTGCCCCAGCGGCGCCGACGAGCCGGCGAACGCCTTGGCGCCGGCGGTCGTGGCGCCAAATCCCCATGTCTGCACCAGGATGCACAGGATGTAGAAGATCCCTGACGCGATCACCGCGTTGCGGATCGCCCGGGGGATCTCGCGTCGCGGGTTGTCGGTCTCCTCGCCCAGCGAGGCGGCGCCCTCAAAGCCCGCGAAGGAGAGGAAGCCGAACACCGCCGCGCCGCCCACCGCCGACAGCGAGGTCCCGCTGGGGAGCTTGAACGCGTCCACGCTGATCGCGGTCCCGTGCGGCGAGGAGCCGGCGATGAGCTTGACGACGATGACGAGCATCAGGATGAAGATCAGCGTCACCGAGATGCCCTCCATGCCCAGTAGCGAGCGGGTGGCGACGCGGATGTCGCCGTAGGCCAGAAAGGCGATGATGACCCCGGCCACCAGGGCGATCCAGATGTAGTCCGCGCTCTTCCAGATGCCCGTGCCCTGGAAGAAGGCGACCCCGAAGGTGCCGGCCTCGGCGGTGCTCGCGCAGGTGAAGGCGAAGTAGGTGCCCAGCAGCGCCCACCCGGAGAAGAAGCCCGCCTGCGGTCCCAGGGTGACGCCGGCCAGCGCGTACACCGACCCGGCGTGGCTGAAGTACCGGCTGAGGCGGATGAAGGCATAGGAGACCAGCAGCACGCCGACGGTGGCGAAGATGAAGGCCAGCGGCACGGCCCGGCCGATGAGGCCGGCCGGCGCGGTGCCGTTGAGCGCCATCGCCGCCGTGGGCGCCATGATCCCGATCGAGATCGCGATCGCCTCCCAGAAGCGCAGCTCGCGGCGCAGGCCGCGGGACGGAGGGTTCGTCGTCGATCCCGGCGCTTGCGTTGCCATCGCCTGTCCCTTCACTGGTGGGGGGTCGGGTGGACCGAAAGCGGTCCGGACGCGGCCAAAAGTGCGTGCACCCTACCGCATCGACCGTTGTCTATTGGTTCATCCGGTCGGGACGCGTTTCGGTGAGTCCGCGCAGCCAATCCTGTACGCGATTGGCCTGCAGGAGCTCGGTCACGCCGGCCGGGGTGAGGGCGGCCTCGAGGACGTCGTCCGGGGTCTCGGTTGCCGCTGCGAGCAGAGTGAAGCTGTAGAACAGCTGGTCGATCGCCAGCAGCGGCGTGGGCACGAAACCGGGCGCGTGGGCGAGGGCGACCTGCAGCTCCTCGCGGCTGCGCAGCGACTGCAGAAGCGTGGCCAGGTTGCCCGCTGATTGGAGGGCAGCGTGCCGGATCTCCAGGGTGGGGCCGGTGTCGCGGGCGGCGGTGTAGAGCGCCGTATAGCGGTCCGCGTGGTCCTGCAGCAGGGCGGCCAGTGCCGCCTGGCGCGAGGCCAGGAACCGCAGATCGGGGCTGAGGTCGGGCGGAGCGTCGCTGGTGTCCAGCAGTTCGCGGCGCAGATCGCTCATGGGGCGCCGGGGCTGCTCGGGTGGCTCGGGTTGCTGACGCGCCGCTTCTGGAGCCAGTCCTCGATGGCGTACTGGCTGGGGAGGTGGGCGATCTCGTCGCGGGTCAGCAACTGCTCGCGCTGGGGCTCGCCGTCCTCGGCGAGAGCGGTCAGCGCGTAGGCCAGGCGGGCGAGCGCGCCGAGGACCCCGATGGGCAGGACGCCCGGGGGCAGCTCGCGGATGTCGACCAGCCGGGTGATGGCCTCGAAGGTGACCCGCTGCACGTAGGCGATCCGGCTCGCGCCGGCCAGTGCTTCGACACGTCGCTGGTGCGCGTCGGTGCCGGTGTCGCCCTCGTGCTGCTGGTGGGTCAGACGGGCGCAGCGCTCGAGGTTGTCCTCGAGGGCGTAGTACAGGCCCGCGATCAGCTCGGCGAACTCGGGGTCGATCGCGGGCGCCTGCGACTGTCCGCGTGGCGTCATCGCTTGACGCCGAGCATAGCCCCGCGGGTGTTCACCGGGTCTTCACGCGCCCCGGAACCCTTGCTAAAGTTATGTGTCCGCCGCGGGGTGGAGCAGTCTGGTAGCTCGTCGGGCTCATAACCCGAAGGTCGCGGGTTCGAATCCCGCCCCCGCTATTCAAGAAAAGCCTGGTAATCGCAGCAAAAGAAGAGCCCCGGACCTCCGGGGCTCTTGTCATTTCTGGGGTTTGTCAAACGGTTGTCAAACGGACCGGGGCGGACCATCGATCATGGCGGCGACCTGTGCCGCGGCTTCGGCCTGCATCCCGGGGATGACGTGGGCGTACTGCTTGAGCGTGAAGGCCGGTGACTCGTGCCCGAGGCGTTCCGAGATGACCTTGACCGGCACGCCAGCCTTCAGGGCGAGCGTCGCGTGCGTGTGGCGGAGGTCGTGGAGCCGGATCCGCCGGAGGCCGTGCTTCTCGAGCAGCCGCTCGAACGACTGGCTGAACGTGTGCGGGTGGATCGGCTCGCCATTCTCCTTGGCGACGACGAGGTCCCGCTCCTCGTAGTCGGGACCCCACTCCGCACGCTCCTCGTTCTGACGCTGCCTATGCGCCCGGAGCTGCGCCACCGTCTCGGAGTCGAGGTCGATCACGCGGGCGCTGTGGCTCTTCGGCGTCGAGTGGACGATCTCGTAGCCGACGGCGACAAGCGCCTGTCGGACCGAGAGCCGAGCACGATCGAGGTCGATGTCCTGCCACCGAACGCCGAGGATCTCCCCGCGCCGCATGCCCGTCATGGCCGAGAGCCGCCAGATCGCCTCAAGCCGAGTCCCGCGAACGGTGTCGAGGAAGCGCGCCAGCTCGTCCGGCTCCCACGCCTGGATCCCGCGCGTGGCGCGACGGTGCGGCCGCGGCGGCTTGGCAGAGGCCGCCACGTTCTTGGCGAGCAGACCAGCGTCAACGGCATCGGATAGGACCTTGTGCAGCGTCGAGTGGATGTAGCTGATCGTCTTGGCGCTGAGCCCCTTCCGATCCTCCCTGTCCTGCGCCAGCCGCCCATAGAGCCCGGTCAGCATCGGCGGTGTGAGCTGTTGGAGCCGCTTCTGACCGAGCATCGGGATGACGTGGAGCTCCAGGTTCCGTTTGTACGAGTGGAACGTGGTCGGCTTGATCCGTGGCTCCGTCATGGGCAGCCAGCTCTCCCGGATCCACTCGGCGAGCGTGGTCCGGCCCGGAACGACGTAAGCGCCGTTGTTGATCTCGTTGACGAGCTGTGCCCGCGCCGCCTCGGCCTCTCGGCGAGTACCGAAGCCGCCATGCCACTTCTGTCGGCGGCGGCCATCGTCTCCGAAACCAAGGTCGAGGACGACGAACCAGCGAACCGACTCCTTGCCGTGGCGGTCGGT
>DATJTQ010000289.1:0-17395 GCA_035503355.1 Solirubrobacteraceae bacterium | reverse complement strand
GCGGTGCGCAACCTCATCCGCGAGGGCAAGACCCACCAGATCTACTCCGCGATCCAGACCGGTGCTGAGCACGGGATGCAGACGATGGATGCCGCCCTGGCGGAGCTCGTCCGCGCCGGTCGCATCAGCCGTGACGTCGCCCAGCGCCGCGCTTCGGTGCCGGCCGAGCTTGCCCGCCTGCTCGGCGGCGGCGCCGCGCTGCAGGTCGCGGGCGGGAACGGCTACCTGCAATGAGCATCGCCTACGTCTTCCGCGCCGTCGACGGTCTCGGCGTCAAGCACAAGGGCGAGGTCGAGGCCGACTCGGCGGCCAACGTCACCGAGTTGCTCAAGGGGCGGGGCCTGATCGCCCTCGAGGTCAAGGCCAAGACCAAGTCGATGGAGCTCTCCTTCGACCAGTTCACGCGCGTGACCCTCGAGGACCTGGCGCTGATGACCCGCCAGCTGTCGACGATGATCTCCTCGGGGCTGTCCCTGATGCGCGCGCTCGTCGTCCTCGAGGCCCAGACGACGAACAAGCGCCTGCAGGCCACCGTGGTGAGCCTGCGCCAGGACATCGAGAGCGGCGCGTCCCTGTCGGGCGCGCTGTCCAAGCACCCCAAGGTCTTCTCCGAGCTGTTCGTGGCCATGATCCGCGCCGGGGAAACGGGCGGCTTTTTGGAGAGCGCGCTCATCCGCGTCGCTGACCAGCTCGAGGCCCAGCACAAGCTTCGCCGTCAGGTCAAGTCGGCGATGGTGTACCCGGCCGTGGTGACCTCGATCGCGGTCTGCGTCTGCTGCGCGATGCTCATCTTCATCATCCCGGTGTTCGCCGGGGTGTTCAAGTCGTTCAATGGCACGATGCCGACACTGACAGTGAAGACAATCGCAGTGTCAAACGCGCTGCGCCACCAGTGGTACTTCTTCCTCTTCGGGTCACTCGGGATCGTCTTCGGCTTCCGCAAATGGAAGTCGTCCAAGACCGGTCGGCCGGCATGGGACCGCTTCCGCCTCAAGGCTCCCGCGAAGATCGGAACCATCGTCCAGAAGATCGCGCTGGCGCGCTGGGCACGGACGTTGTCGTCGCTGACGGCCGCGGGCGTCCCGATGCTCGAGGCCATCGATGTCACCGGCCGCACCGCCGGCAACACCGTGGTGGAGAAGGCCATGACCGCGGTGCACGATTCGGTCCAGGGAGGCGGAACCATCGCCTCGGCCCTGGCCGATGAGTCCATCTTCCCGTCGCTGGTCACCAACATGGTCCGCGTCGGCGAGGAGACGGGCGCCCTGGACTCGACCCTCTCCAAGGTCGCCGACTTCTACGAGGATCAGGTCGAGGCGGCGGTCAAGTCGCTGACGTCGATTCTCGAGCCGCTGATGATCTGCGTGATCGGCACCATCGTCGGGTTCATGATCCTGGCGATGTACCTGCCGATGTTCCACGTCTACGACGCCATCCGCTGAGCGTCGCAGCCGCTTCGGACTCGCTCCCCGTCTGACAGTTCGATCGCCGATGCGTCCGCGTTCCGCCATCTCCGAGAACGCGCCCGCGATCGCCGGCGCCGCCGCGTGCCTCCTCGTGGTGGCGTGGCTTGGGATCCACGGGTGGTCATGGCCCGACTGGCAGTACGAGGCGCGGCCGGCGGTCGGCGCTCTGCTCGCGGGCCACGTCTCGCGGTTCCTCGCCCTCGCTCCCGTCTACGGCGGCTCGCTCATCCTCCGTGCCCCCTTCCTCATGACCACCAAGCTCTGGGGCGGCGGCGAGCTCTCGATCTACGCCGCGGGCGCCGCGCCGTGCCTGCTTGCGGCCGGGGCCGTCGGCGTGTGGCTGACCGCCCGCATGCGGGCGCTGGGCCGCTCCCGCGCCGCTCGCGGCGTGGCGCTCGTCCTGTGCGTCGCCAACCCGCTGACCGTGCCGGCCCTGCAGATCGGGCATCCCGAAGAGATCCTCGGCGCGGCGCTGTGCGTCGCGGCCGTGCTGTGCGCGATGGACGATCGGCCGATCTGGGCCGCCGTGCTGCTCGGGCTGGCCATCGCCAACAAGGAGTGGGCCGTGGTCGCCGCGGGGCCCGTGCTCCTGGCCCTGGACCGCGCCCGCCTGCGCGGGCTCCTCATCACCGGTGTCACCGCGGGGGCGCTGCTCGCTCCCTTCATGCTTGGCGCCTCGGGCGGTGTCGCAGCCCAGACGGCGGCCACCGGCGCGAGCACCGGGGACGTGTTCCAGCCGTGGCAGATCTGGTGGTTCCTCGGCACTCATGGCCACCTCGCCAAGGGGATGCACCCGGGATACCGGACTCCGCCGAGCTGGATCGAGACCCTCAGCCATCCGGTGATCGCCGGCATCACGGTGCCGCTGAGCGCGCTCTATGCCGTCGTCCGGCGCACCGGCCGGCGCACCGTGCCCAACGCGCCGCTGCTGCTCCTCACCCTGCTGCTGGCCCTGCGCTGCCTGTTGGACCCCTGGGACATCTCCTACTACGCGCTGCCCTTCCTGGTGGCCCTGGTCACCTGGGAGTCGCTGAGCTGTGACCGCCTCCCGGTGATCTCACTGCTGGCGGCGGTGGCGACGTGGATCATCTTCCGCACGACGGCCACACTGGGCCTGTCGGGCGACATGCAGGCACTGGTGTTCACCGTGGTCAGCGTCCCGTCGGTGCTTGCCCTGACCCAGGCGATATACGCGCCGGGCGTGGCCCGCAGGCTCGCTCCGCGCCGTGATCGGGCCGCTGCCACGTCCGCCGGTGGCTGGCCGTACCCGCGTACCCGGAACGCCGGAGCCGGGACCTAGACCTTCGTCGAGTCTTGGGTCACCGGCGACCGGACGACTACAACAGTATGGGTCCCTCTGCAGAGTCCTTTCACTACTCGCGCGTGAGCAGCGAGTGGGGTGTGCTGCGCCTGCTGGCCAGCCTGGGGGACGCCGGTGCCGATTTCGTCCCGTCGGGGGCGCACCTGATGGTGGAGCCCGGCCCGGGCAGCCTCGACGTCTATTACGCGCCCGCGCGTATGTCCACGCTCGAGCGCCGGCTGCTGACCCACACCCGCGAACATGGCAGCCAGCTGCTGTGGCGGGCCGTCTTCGCCCTGCCGCTGGAGGTCATCGAGTTCCCGGAGGCGATCTTCCAGGTCGTCGCGCTCGAGGGCTTCGCGCTGCCCCTCCCCGCCCCCGGGCGTCAGCTCACCCTCGATCAGCTCGCGGCCCGCACCCACCTCACCGTGCGCACCCCGCAGCTGCGGCCCACCACCACCGTCCGGGCCCGTCAGCGCGCCGTCGCGCTGGCCACCGCCGTGGCCGTCACCGCCGGCTCGACGCCTGCCGTCGCGCTGGCCGCCGGCAGCACCGGAGGGTCACTGAGCACCACCACGCCGTCCAGCGCGCCGGCCTCGACCAGCGCCCCCACGCACACCGCGCCCGCCACCGCCGGATCGCTGATCGTGACCACCTCCTCGCGTGAGGCGGGGCACCCGGCCACGCTCAAGCATCTCTTCTCGGCGCCGGCGCACTCACCGCACCACAAGGTGACCAAGCCGCATGCCGCGCCCGCCGGATCGACCGCGGCTCAGACCACCACGGCCTCCTGCGCCACCTCCACCGGCCACGGCGCGATCGCCTACGCCGCGGCCACCGCCGCCCCGTCGGCCCGCCTCCACTGCCCCGCACCGGCCGGCCACGGCAGCGTGACCCAGGCCGCCACCACCCACAAGGACACCGACCCGGCGGGCGCGAGCATGACCGTGGCCGTGCCGCCCAAGGGCACGCCGTCCACCGCCACGCCGACGGCGCAGCCCACCACCACCGCTGCCGGTACGCCCACGACCGGCGCCACCCTGAACACCACCGGCGCCACGCTGACCAACACCGGCACCCACACCGGCACCGGCACCCACACCGGCACCGGCGCCACCCACTCGGGCAAGACCCACACCCACAAGACCGTGCCTCACCGCCCGGCGCACTCGCGCACCAGCGGCGGCGCCGCAGTCGCCCAGCCGACCCCGGCCCCCACCGCGCAGCCCGCGCCGACCACCACGACGCCGGCCCACCCCGTCACCACCCTCTCCCCCAGCGCGCCCGGGATGTCGGTCCCCAAGGGCTGGACCGGCACCGTCAACGCCGACCCGGCTCTCACCGGCGCGGTCAACAACCTTTCGGGCCTGCTCTCCAACGGGAACCGTCCGCCGTCGTTCCTCATCCCCATCTACATGGAGGCGGGCAAGAAGTACGGCGTGCCGTGGGAGGTGCTGGCCGCAATCAACGCCATCGAGACCGACTACGGCCAGAACCTCAACACCTCGAGCGCGGGCGCCGTCGGCTGGATGCAGTTCGAGCCCTCCACCTGGGCCAGGTACGGCGTCGCCGTCGACGGCCACAGCGAGCCCAACCCGTATGACCCGCGCGATGCCATCTTCGCGGCCGCCAAGTACCTCGCCGCCGCCGGCGCCCAGGAGGACGTGGCCAAGGCGGTGTACTCCTACAACCACGCCAGCTGGTACGTCGACGAGGTCATGGCGCGGGCCCACGCCATCGCCACCACCCCGCAGTACCAGCACCTGACGGTCAACCACGGGACCTTCTCGGTGGACTTCTCCACCGGCCAGCAGCAGGCGCCCGTAGTCCGCTACTCCGGCGGGGTGCTCTCACACTTCGATCGGCTCATCGCCGCCGCCAACATGGTCAGCGCCGCCAACTTCCCCTACGTGTACGGCGGCGGCCACGAGCAGCCCTCGGTGTTCGCGCCCTTCGACTGCTCGGGCTCGGTGTCCTACGTCATCCAGCAGGCCGGCTACAACGTGCCCACCACGGTCTCGGGCGACATCCCGACCTGGAAGTTCCCCGCCGGCCCGGGGAAGGTCACCATCTTCTACAACTCGTGGCACACCTTCATGCGGATCGGCAACCGCTACTTCGGCACCAGCGGGTTCGCCCGTCCCGGCGGCGGCGCGGGCTGGTTCGACGTCGACAAGCTGCCGGCCGGCTACCTGGCCGAGTTCAACGTCGTCCACGTGCCCAGCCTCGGCGTCGACTCGTTCGCGCCGGGCCAGGCCATCGCGCCGCTCAACCTCCCCAAGCCCAGCCCCAAGCGTGTCTCCTCGACGCTCGACATCCCGGTGTCGATGCAGCTCTCGACGCTGGGCTCGTTCCCCAAGGTGTAGCCGGGCGTCCTGGCCCGCCGGCCCCCCGCGCCGAGCGCGCGAACATCGCACCCCCGCACCCTCCGAGGCGGAGGTCAGAATGAGCGGGTGCCCGCGACGCCCCACGCCGACCCGTCGCTCACCCGCGCGCTCGATGCCGTGGCCGGCGTGCTGGCCGACCTGGGCATCGCGCCCCCCGGGCACGTCGCTGAGGCCAACGCCCGAGCGCTGGCGGCCGCCTACCCCACCGGCTCCGACGGAGTCGCCGCCGCCGCCGTGGCCTACGCCGCGGAACTGGTGGGCGGCGCCGTCGAGGACCTCGCCGCCCGCCCCGACGCGCTGCGCCGCGTCGTGGACGCGCTGCAGACGCACGCCGCGGTGCCTCCCGTCGCCCTCGGGCGTGAGCTGCTGCGCGCCCGGCGGCCCGCCGAGCTGTCACTGCTCCGGGCCCTCACCGGTGCCCGCGCCGTATCGGTGTGGGCAGAGCAGACCGGCGGCGAGCGCCGGCTCATCGCCCACGCCGGGGAGGTCGGCGATGCCACGACGACGGCTGACCAGGCGACGGTGAGCCACCCGATCGCCGCGCGCTCAGGCGTCGGAGTGCTGGCGCTGCACGGAGTCGACGCGCACGCGCCGGAGCTGGCCCCGCTGCTGGCCGCCGCCCAGCCCGGGCTCGCCGCCCTGCTCGAGCGCGAGACGGTGCGTGATCGCGAGCAGTGGCGCGAGCTGGTCACCGGCGCCGTCGAGCGACGGCTGGCCCGCGTGCGTTTTGACCTGCACGACGGTCCCCAGCAGGACGTGATCCTGCTGGCCCACGACGTCCGTCTGTTCCGCGACCAGCTGCGCCCGCTCCTGGAGGGCAGTGCTGATCGGGGACGGGCGCTGGGGCGGCTTGACGACTTCGAAGCTCAGCTGCTCGCCCTCGACGGCGACCTGCGCCGGCTCTCGACCTCGGTGCAGTCGCCGTTCGTGTCAGCCGGCTCACTCGTCGCGTCGCTGACGCACGTCGCCGGCGCCTTTGCCAAGCGCACCGGGATCGTCCCCGAGACCGACTTCAGCGCCGACCTGTCCGGGCTCTCGGAGTCGCAGGAGATCGCCCTGCTGGCGCTCGTCCAGGAGGCGCTGTCCAACGTGCGCAAGCACGGCGAGGCGACGGCGGTGCAGATCGCGATCGTCCCCGACCCCGAGGGGATCCGGGCGCAGGTGACCGATGACGGCCGCGGCTTTGATCCCGAGACGACAGCGGCGCGCGCAGCGCGGGCCGGGCGTCTGGGGCTGGTGGGCATGCACGAGCGCATGCGGATGCTGGGCGGGCAGACCCAGATCGAGTCGCGGCCCGGCGGCCCGACGGTGGTGTCGGCGGTGCTGCCGCGGTGGAGCAGCGAGGAGGACTGACCGGCCCCGGGCTCAGACCAACCCGTGATCCAGCGCGTAGCGGACCGCGCCGGCGCGATTGGGCACCCCGAGCTTGCGATAGATGTTGGTCAGGTGGAACTTGATGGTGTGCTCTGAGACCCAGAGCTCGCGGCTGATCGCCGCCGTGGTCATGCCGGCGGCCACGCGCGAGAGGATGTCACGCTCGCGGTCGGTCAGCGCCGGGCCGTCGGGATCGTCAGCCGGGGCGGGACGCGGCGGCGCCGTCACCGGGGCGGGCAGGACCTCGCCGTCGGCGGCCTGGCGCAGGATCGAGGTGATGTCCAGCGAGCCGGCCGTCTTGAGCACGTAGGCGCTGGCTCCGGCCTGCAGCGCGGCCTCGATCACCGGCGCGTCGTCGCAGGCCGACAACACCACCATCTTGGTCTGGGGCCAGCGCTCGCGGATCTGCTGGATCATCTCGGTCCCGGTCACCCCGGGCATGCGCAGGTCCATGAGCACGACATCGGGTCCGCGGCGCTCGATGAGCTGCAGGAGCTCGGCCCCGGACTGCGCCTCGCCGACGACGCGCATGTCGTCGACGTGCTCGATGGTGCGACGGATCCCAGCGATGATCAGCGGATGGTCATCGGCGATGAGGACCTTGAGCTCGCCTGGCATCACGCGTTCAATTGTCGGCCGGGGAGCGGCGCCGCTTGAGCACGGCTAGACGACGGCCACCCGGTCGGGTATAGCTCCTGTCATGACCGACCCCGAGCTTGAGCGTCTGAGCGCGGAGGAACGCCGGCTCGCGGTCCAGGCGCCCGCCCCACATCACGCCGAGCTGATGAAGGCCGTCCTGGAGCGTCAGAGCTTCAGCGATCCCGGGTGGATCTTCGAGCGCAAGCTCGATGGGATCCGGTGTCTGGCCGTGCGCGAGCATGAGGAGGTACGCATGCTCTCACGCAACGACCTCGACCTGGGCAGCCGCTACCCCGAGGTGCGCGACGCGATCGCCGCCCAACAGCATCGGCGCTTTGCCATCGACGGGGAGATCGTCGCCTTTGACGGCCAGCAGACGAGCTTCGCCAAGTTGGCCGCGCGGGCCCACGCGCCCGTTCCGGTGTTCTTCTACATCTTTGACCTGCTGTGGGTCGACGGCCACGATGTTCGTGCCCTGCCGGTGCGCGCGCGCAAACGGCTGCTGCGCTCCGCGCTGGACTTCACAGACCCGCTGCGCTGGACCGCCCACCGCAACGCCGTGGGCGAGGAGATGTTCGCTGAGGCGTGCCGCAAGGGCTGGGAGGGCGTGGTGGCCAAGCGCGCCGACAGCCCGTACCAGGCCAAGCGGTCGCGCGACTGGCTCAAGCTCAAGTGCGAAGCCGGCCAGGAGCTCGTCATCGGCGGCTTCACCGCTCCCCAGGGCTCCCGCACCGATTTCGGCGCCCTGCTGCTGGGCTACTTCCGCGACGGCGAACTGCAGTACGCCGGCAAGGTCGGCACCGGCTTCGATCAGGAGACGCTCGACTCGCTGGGCGCGCGGCTGCGGTCACTGAGCCGCGACACCGCGCCGTTCGCCCGCCCGGAGGCGATCCGCGAGCGCAACGTCACCTGGGTGACCCCGCAACTGGTGGCCGAGATCGGCTTCACCGAATGGACGACCGCAGGGCGGCTGCGCCATCCACGCTTTCAGGGGCTGCGCGACGACAAGGCCGCGGCCGACGTGGTGCGCCAGCGATGAGCGACACGCTCACCGTCGGGCGCCGGAAGGTGCCCTTCAACCACCCCGACAAGCCGCTCTTCACCGATCCCGAGATCACCAAGCGCACCCTGGCCCAGCACTACGAAAACGTCGCCGAGGCGATGCTCCCCCTCGTTCGTGACCGGCCCCTCGCGTTGCAGGCCTTCCCCAACGGGATCGAGGAGACGGGCTACTTCATGAAGTCCGTGCCCCGCTACTTCCCCGACTGGATCGGCACCGTGACCGTCCCCAAGAAGGGCGGGACCCTCACCCAGGTGGTGGCCAACGACGCGGCGACCCTCGTGTATCTGGCCGGCCAGAACGTCGTCACCCCGCACATCTGGCTCTCGCGCGCCGACGAGCCGCGTCAGCCTGACCGGCTCATCATCGACCTTGACCCCTCCCCCGGCGTCACCTTCGCCGACGTGCGAGCGGCCGCGCGCGACGCGGGCCGGCGGCTGCGCGACGCCGGCCTGGCCACCTTCGCCATGGTCACCGGCTCGCGCGGGATCCACGTCGTCTCCCCGCTGCGCCGCGGCCCCGGGTTCGGCGACGTGCACGCGTTCGCGCGGGCGATGGCCGAGACGATGGTCGCCGACAACCCGGACCACCTCACCCTCGAGTGGCACCGCGACGAGCGCGGCGCGCGGATCTACATCGACGTCAACCGCATCAACTACGCCCAGCACGCCGTGGCCCCCTACGGGGTGCGGCCCCGCCCCGGCGGGCCCGTGGCCATGCCGATCGCCTGGGACGAGCTCTCCGACGCCTCGCTGAAACCCGACAAGTGGACGGTGGCCACCGCGGCGGACCGGCTGCGCAGCGAGGGGGACCAGTGGAAGGGGATCGCCCGCCAGGCGCGCAAGCTGCCCTCGGCCTGACCTCGCTCGCATGGGGCCGGCCCGCCCCGAGGAAAAATAAGCCCGCATACGGTGCATTACTCGAGGCACGTCCCCGGGCGGTACCGTTGAAACCAGCGATGGAGGAGCCCCGCGCACAGCCCCCGGCGATCCTGGCCGGCGACGCCGAGCGCGAGCACAGCACGCAGCTGCTCAGCCAGGCGGTGGTGGAGGGACGGCTCACCCTGGAGGAGTTCTCAGACCGCGTGGGGCGCGCCCAGGCTGCCCGTACGCGCGAGGAACTGGCCACGCTGACCCAGGACCTCCCGGCCTCACCGGCCTCACCGGCCTCACCGGCCGCACCGGCCCCTGCGGCCGCAGCCGCCGCCGCGGCCCCATCCACCGAGCTCGAAGCGCCCAAGCAGCGCCACGTCGCCTTCTGCAGCCGGCTGGTGCGCTCGGGCCCATGGGAGCTGGCGACACGCTCGGAGTTTCGCTCGGTCTTCGGCACGATCACCCTGGATCTGTCGCAGGCGCGGCTGGACGGGCCCGAGGTGGCGCTCGACATCTTCAACCTCTTCGGGACCGTGACCGTGATCGTGCCCGAGAGCGTCGACGTGAGCGTGACCGGTGGCGGGATGTTCGCCAGCCAGGTGATCCAGCCCCATACAGCACCGCCCGTGGCCGGAGCGCCGAAGCTGCGGATCAACGCCCGCGGCCCCGGCGGGACGCTCTACGTGCGCGCCAAGAAGACCTGATCGCCGGATGCCGCTGATCCCCGGACGCTGATCACCGGATGCTCATCGCCGTGACCGACCACGCCGCCGAGCGCTTCCGCCAGCGCGTGCGTGGCTCCCTGGACGCCAAGACGGAGATCGCCGGGCGCGTGGCCCGCGCTCACGCCGCCGGACGCGCCGAGCCCGGGCAGCGCGGCGCGGTGCTGGTGCGTGACCTGGACCGCCGCGACCTGGTCTACGTGTGCCGTCCCGAGGGCCAGGAGCTGGTGGTGACCACGCTGTGGGAGGAGGGCGAGGATGCCGCCGTGCCGCGACGCTTCACCGACGCGCTGCGCCGCGATGACCACCGCGTCCGCTGACCGCCGCACTCGCCGCCGCCCGCCACCTCCCGCCACCTCCCGCGAACGCCGGAAGCTAGCCTCAAGCACCATGCCATCACTCGCCACCCGCCCCCTCGGCCGCTCCGGCCTCAACGCCTCCATCGTCGGCCTGGGCTGCAACAACTTCGGCCGCCGCGCCGACCTCGACGCGACCCGTGCGGTCGTCGACGCCGCGCTCGAGGAGGGAGTCACCTTCTTTGACACCGCCGACATCTACGGACGAGGCCAGAGCGAGGAATATCTCGGTGAGGTCCTCCAGGGCCGCCGCGACCAGGTGGTGCTGGCCACCAAGTTCGGCATGGACATGGGTGACGGGCGCGGACCGCGCGGTTCGCGCGACTACATCCTGCACGCCATCGACGCGTCACTGGCGCGCCTGCGCACCGACCGCGTCGACTACTACTGGTACCACCGCCCCGACGAGGTCACCCCCATCCGCGAGACCCTCGAGACCCTCCATCAGCTGGTGCAGGCCGGCAAGGTGCGGGCCATCGGCGCCTCCAACTTCGACGCCGACCAACTGCGCGAGGCGGCCGCGGTCGCCGAGGAGCACGGGCTCACCCCGTTCACGGCCGTCCAGAACGACTACAGCCTGCTCGTCCGCGATGCCGAGCGCGAGGTGCTGCCCGCCTGCGTCGAGCTCGGCATCGGCTTCGTCCCCTTCTTCCCGCTCGCCTCGGGACTGCTGACCGGCAAGTACCGCCGCGGCGAGGCGGCTCCGAACGGCACCCGGCTCGCCGGGCGCGAAGAGGTCGCCACCGACGCGCAGTTCGACCTCATCGAGGCCCTCCAGGGCTATGCCGACGAGCGCGGCGTACCGATGACCGACGTGGCGATCGGCGCGTTGCTGGCCCACGATGCGGTGGCGTCGGTGATCGCGGGGGCCACCAAGCCTGACCAGGTCCGCACCAACGCCGCCGCCGGCCGCTGGGCGCCCACCGAGGACGACTTGGCGGCGCTCAACGACGTTCTCGCCGCGCACGCGCTCTGAGCCCACCCGTCCGCTGTGCCCCAGCCCGCGATCCGATCCCCGCGCCCCCGCTTTCCGATGTGGGCGAAGTTCGCGGTGTCGCTGACCGTCGGAGTGATCCTGCTGGTGGCACTGATCATCTTCGTCAACCACAACAACACCAACTCCAACGCGACCCTGACCCCGTCCGAGCAGGCCAAGGTCAACCGCGAGGCCGAGAAGGTGGTCGCCGCTGATCAGGCGCCGCAGGTGGCGGCGCTCAAGCACGGCGAGAGCCCTCACGCCGCCTTCGTCCGCACGGTGCACACCGCGATGGCGAGCCTCGTCAACAAGGGCGTCATCGACGGCCCGCTGCAGCGCGTCCGCTGCACGCGCCACGGCGGCACGGCCAGCCGACAGGCCTTCACCTGCATCGGCACCGCCGACAACGTCAACTACGACTACGTCGGCGTGGTCCAGGTGTCGACTCACAACCTCACCTACTGCAAGCGCGACGAGCCACCCGTCCCCTCGCAGAACATCCCGGTCAGCGCCGCCTGCCGCGCCTAGCCAGACGGCCCCTCGGTCCCGGAGCGGCGAGCGGCGGCGCGTCAGCGCCAGGCCACCGTCCCGGGTGCCCGCGAATGTGGCGAGAAGCGCACCGAGAGGATCCGCGCGTGCCGCGGCACGCTGAAGGCCACGCAGCCATCGCGGGTCTCCCCCACGCCGACCAGGCTCTCGAAATCGGCCAGGGGCGTCTGGCACACGCCTTGGCGAACGAACAGCGGCGAGGCCAGCCCGGCGGTGGTGAGGATGGACCAATCCCCCGACGCGGTGCTGTCGTAGGTGTCCCCGGCGACGCCCTGGATGCTGACCTGGACGCCGGTGGCGCGGTCGCCGGGCAGGAGCTTTGACCCGGTGTCGGTCAACGGATCCAACACCTTGCTCACGGTGACGAGCAGGGTCGAGCTCCCGGCGTGGACGCGCAGGGTGGAGCCCACCGGGGCCCCGCGGGGCCGTGCGCGGCGCCGGCGGTGACGCCGCGGCGCCGGCGGCGCGCTCGAGGTCGTGGTGGCCGAGCTCGAGGTCGTGCTCGCTGGGCCGGTGGCCCCGTGCGTCGCGGCGCCGTGGCCCGCGCCTCCGCACCCGGCGAGGCCCAGGGTCGCCGCCGCGCCCACGGCGGCCAGACCCATCCGCAGCGAAGCGCAGAGCGTGTGCCCGCTCATCCGCAGGGAGCCACAGAGCGTGTGCCGGCGCCTGACCACGGTGCCGCAACATACCCCGCCCTGGCGCGGTTGATGAGCCGGCGGGGGAAATCGCGTCGTCCCGATGGGCTCTCCTGCCCCACCGGGACGCGCTGCTTGTGGGAGAAACGACCCAGGCTCGGCAAATCTCGCGAGGACCGGCCCACCGGTGGATAATCTGCCGCGATGGCCTACGACGAGGATCTCGCGAACCGTATCCGCGAGCTCGTCGCCGCCGAGCCGGGCGTGGTGGAGCGCAGGATGTTCGGAGGCTTGGCCTTCCTCATCGGCGGACACATGTCGGTGAGCGCCAGCGGCCGCGGCGGCCTGCTCCTGCACGTCGCGCCCGAGGAGACCGAGGCGCTGCTGGCCAAGCCTCATGCCGGCCCGTTCGAGATGCGCGGCAAGACCATGGACGGCTGGCTCCGCGTCGAGGCGGAGGGCGTCAGGACCAAGCGCCAGCTGGAGCGGTGGGTCAGGCGCGGCGTCGACTACGCCCGCTCGCTGCCGCCCAAGGAGAAATAGGCGCCGGCGCCCGCTACGCCAGCGGGGCGAGATGCGTGCGGTCACGCCCCGCGGCCTTCGCCTCGTACAGCGCGACGTCGGCGCGGGCGATGATGTCCTCGACGCTCTCGCCCGCCCCTCCGACCGCGATCCCGGCCGAGCACGTCCACCCCTCCGAGACGCTGCGCCGCAGCCGCTCGGTCACCTCGGTGGCGACCTCGGGATCGCAGTCGCGCAGCAGGAGGCCGAACTCCTCGCCGCCCAGCCGGGCCAGCACGTCTCCGGTGCGCAGCTGGTCACGCCAGGCGGCCGCCGTCTCCTTGAGCAGCCGGTCGCCGGCCGGGTGCCCGTAGGTGTCGTTGAAGCGCTTGAAGTGGTCAAAGTCGATCATGGCGATGACGAACTGGCCGCCCTCGCCGTGCAGCCGCTTGACCTGGGCGTCCCAGGCGCGGCGGTTGGGCAAGCCGGTCAGCGGATCGGTCTGGGCCTCGTCAGCCAGGTTGTCCAGCACGTCGGCGCGCGCGATGACTGCCGCCGCCTCGTGCGCCAGCAGCGACGCGATGGTGGTGTGGGCCCCGCCCGCCTGGATCTCGTCGGGCCAGCCCACCACCAGCACGCCCTGGGCGACGCCGTGGCGGGTCAGCGGCTGGTAGAGCACCGAGCGCGGGCGGCCGGTGGCGATCCACGACTCACGGCTGCCCACCCGGGACTCGACGTCGGTGGTGACCAGCACCTGCTGGCGGGTCGCGAACGCCTCCTCCACGGCGCTGCCCGTGCCGGCCCGCTGGCGCAGCGAGGCGGCCTCGCGCTCGGTGACCGCGGTGCAGACCAACCCGTCGCCGTCGGTCGCGGGCTCGTAGAGGAGCGCGACGCGCGCGCTGGAGATCGACTTGGCCGCCTGGCAGACGTCGATGCGCGGATGGGGGCTGTCAAAGAGCCGGTGCACGACGTCGCCGAGTTGCTGGAGCATCCCCTCGCGCTCCCGCGCCTGGCGAGCCTGCCGTCGGACGCTGGCAACCAGCTGCTGGGTGGCGAAGCCGACGATCGACGAGACCGCCACCGAGAGGACCGCCGAGCGGTACTGGCTGTGGGGGTAGGACGGGGGCCCGACGATGAGGATCGGGAGCAGATAGAACAGGCCGACCCCGGCAACGACCACGGCGAGCTGGCGGCGTGAGCGGCCGTAGAGCGCGGTGTGGAAGACGGGGATCATGGCCAGCGCGCTCGTGCCCGAGGGCGAGCCGCCGACGGAGTTGCGCAGGAACGCCACCGCGGCGAGGAAGAGCAGCGCCGCCGGCACCAGACCCAGCTGGGTCCCCTGCTGGTCGCGCGAGGCCCGGACCGCCAGCGCGCCGGCGGCCACGGCGAGCACGCAGGCAAGCGCGTACTGGCCCCACTGCACACGCGAGCCGATCAGCGCGATCGTCCAGGCCAGGACGGCCGCGGCGCTGAAAGGGGCGAAGGCGCGGATCGAAGAGCGCAGATCTCGTACGGCGTACACGCGGTCCCATCGGTCGCCCTCGACACGGGGTTGATGGGCCTGGACGAATGGTCGAGAGCGCCCATCGCACCGGTTGACAGAGCCTCACCGATCAGGGGATGATCCGTAGGCACATGAGGGGGTCACGGGGAACGGCGCTCCTCGCCGTCTGGGCAGCGTCCGTAACCTCCGTGGTGGGGGCGTGGATGGCCGCGCCCGCCTGGTCAGCGGCGGACCGGCCGCCGCCTGAACCCGTGGTCACCACGGAGGTGACCGGCCCGCTCACCATCGCCTGGAGCGGCGACCCTGCGCACGGATGCGCCGCCGTCGGGGTGTGCGGGGTTACCGGCACCCTGCAGATGACCTTCGGCGCCGAGGAGGAGTCAGCCAGCGGCGGCCCGTTCATCATGGCCGAGGGCGACACCTCCGCGGTCGCCCGGGTCAGGACCACGGCGCCGAACGGGTCGGTGACGACGTGCGCGGACCTCGTGCCCGCGGCGCTTCTCTTCAACACCGCACCGGCCGGCAGCCCGTTTCACGAGGGGGTCAACGGTCCCGACGCCATCCACGCCTTCGGGGCCGGGCGCTGCGCCGGGCCGACCTTCGACGACCTGGCACAGCTGTCCCTGCCGGCGCGTCGCGATACCCGCGGTGACTCGCTGTCGGGCCGTATCTCCACCATCGCCGGGCCGTTCGCCGTGACCGCCGTCTCGGGGGTCCGGGTCAACATCCGCCCCGGCACCGAGTCCGGCGACGCCCGGGGCGGGATCGATCACGCCCCCGCTGCCACCGCGGCGACCGCTGCCACCCCCGCGACCGCGAAGTCCGCCGCGCCACGCTCCGCGCTCGTCGAGCACGCCGCCGTCACCTACCGCATCACCGCGGTCACCGGGGCACTGACGACGCAGTTCGCCGCGGCGGCGCCACCGGCGTGCGATCCGCTGGGGGCGTGCGGCGCACGCGGCCGTGTCGTGCAGTCGCTCACCACCCACGGCTCGGTGACGTTCCGTGGCCAGCGCGGCGTGACCCGGTCTGTCGGACGCCGCCGCGCCCTCGCCGACCTGCGCGAGGGGACGATGACGATCTCTGACACCTTCGGCGCCCTGCTCGTCCAGGGAACCGTCGCTGAGACCACCACCCAGACCGGCGGGTTGCGTTGTCACGACACCAGCTCGATTCTTCTCCCGCTGGCCTCCGCCGGGCGATCGTCACCCGGGACCGATCGGGTGACACTGCCCGGCGGCGAACCGTTCGAGCCGCTCCTCGGAGATCCGTTCCGGACGCGGTGTGCGGGACCGGCGGCCTCCGACGTGCTCAGCCCGAACTCGCTGACCATGGCCGCGGCCACCGTCCGGGCCGGGGAGCTGGGACAGCGCCGTCTCACCATCACCTTCCGCACCCGGCGCACCTTCCGTGGGAGCGTCTTCTCGGGACGACGCAGCGGAGCCGTGACACTGGCGCTCACGCGAGAGCGCAGCCAGGGCGGCACGCGCCATGAGCCGGCGTCCTCGGCACGGACGGTCACAGGATGAGATGGGCCAGTGCGATCGCGGCGGCGGGCGCGGCCCTGGCCCTGGCCACGGCCCCCGCGGCGATGGCGGCGGCACCGGTGCCGGCCCACCCGGCGCAACCGCCGACGGTCATCACCACGGTCCCGGTGCGCGCCACCGGGGGTCTCTTCGTGCAGTTCCACTCAGACCCGGGCGCGGGCTGCGCGCGGTGGGGGCTGTGCGGCTACAGCGGCAACGTCTCCTGGCAGCCGACGCGGAGCGATTCGCTCCAGATCGTCAGAGTGGGCGGCCGGCACCCGCAGGTCTCGCTCCTCCTGGTGCCCTCGCTCAACGCCAGCGCCGACTTCGCCGGCGGCGTCACCACGGCCAACGTCGCGCAGGCCGGCGGCGATGCCACCGCCGCCGGTGCGCACTGCTCCGACGCCGCGGATGTCGACCAGCCGATCCTCGAGGCCCACGGCACGCGGTCGACCGTCTCACTCGGGAGCGCGTCGCCCTCCGTCCTCGACACGCGCTGCGCCGGCCCGCGCGACGCCGACGTCCTGCCCCACCTCCCGGTGCGCACGCTGCCGCTGGCGACGCTGCAACGGGGGCGCCGCGCGATCTCACTGGCTGCCGTCCATGCGCTGCACGCGCACGGGCTGAGCGGCACCATCACGTCCACCTTCGTCCTGCACCTCGGACGCCCCGGACCGCCCCGCGTCGCCGGCGACGGAGGGTCGCATGGGCCCGCTGAGCTCGGGCGCGAGATCCACGTCTTCTACCGAGCGAGCCTGCGAGGGCGCATCCTCGAGGAGGTCCGCGGCGCCGCCGATCCGCTCGCGTGCGCACCCCTCGGCTCCTGCGCCACCACGGGCACGGTGACGCTGAGCGCCCACGCCCACAGCGCCACGGCATCCCTCATCGCCGTCGCCCACCCCGGGACACCCCGCCGGCAGCTCCTCGCCGCCGTGGGACTGGCGCCACCCGGGCCGGGCGGCGCCGGCGGGGTCAGGGGCGTGGGGGTGGTTGCGTGGCGCGGCGGAGGCAGCGTGCAGTCAGACCTGACCCAGGGCACCGACAGCTGTCGCGACACCCTGGCGTCGAGCGGTGGTGAGTTGACGTTCGCCACCTCCGGCACGCGGCTGCGGGTCATGATGCCTGTCGGCGACTCAGCGGCGAGCCCTCTCCTGGCCACCCGCTGCCCGGGCCCGACGCCTGCCGCCGGGCAGCTCGCCGGGGCCACCGTGCCCCTGTCGGCCCTACGCCACCGCACGGCGCGGATCGTGCTGACCCGCCCCTCCGCTACCCACGACGACGGCTACGTGGTGCGTTTCGTCCCGCACCTGACGCTCACTCTGACCCGGATCCGGGTCACGACCCGGACCATCCCGTTCTTCACCGGCAGCTTCTTCGGCAATTGACATTCAGGTCCGCGGCGCAGCACGACCGGCCTGCCCGCGTCCCGCGGCGCGGCCGGCGCGTGCGGGGGCCGAGACACGCGGGTGGGGACGATGCGCGCCACGCGTCGCCGGCGCGTTGGCGAGCAGGGCGAGGATCAGCAGGC
>DATJTQ010000288.1:0-3694 GCA_035503355.1 Solirubrobacteraceae bacterium | reverse complement strand
ATGCGGCGTCTAAACTCTTCCCGCACACCGCGTGGCTCAAGCCACCCGCGGGGCTATAGCTCAGTTGGGAGAGCGCCTGGATCGCACCCAGGAGGTCGCGAGTTCGAGTCTCGCTAGCTCCATCGACAAGGAGGGAGACAGGTCATGGCCGAGCGATCTTTTGCCGTCGAGGTCGAGCAGTTGCGGCGTGGTGCCGGAGAGACGCTCCACGTCGAGGGGATCCTCGCCGTGACCAAGGCCCTGCTGCAATCCGGCGTGGCCTACGTCGGCGGGTATCAGGGAGCACCCATCTCCCACCTGATGGACGTGCTCGGCGACGCCCAGCCGATCCTCGACGAGCTCGGCGTCTACTTCGAGAACAGCGCCTCGGAGGCCACGGCCGCGGCCATGCTGGCGGCCTCCGTGCACTACCCGTTGCGGGGCGCGGTCACCTTCAAGTCCACCGTCGGGCTCAACGTCGCCTCCGACGCCCTGGCCAACCTGTCGAGCGGTGGGGTCCTGGGCGGCGCCCTGATCATCCTCGGCGAGGACTACGGCGAGGGCTCGAGCATCATGCAGGAGCGCGCCCACGCCTTCGCGATGAAGTCCCAGATGTGGCTTCTGGACCCGCGGCCCAACGTCAGCGCCATCGTCGAGGCCGTCGAGACGGGCTTTGAGCTCTCGGAGGTCAGCCACACCCCGGTGATGCTGGACCTGCGGCTGCGCTCATGCCATCTGCACGGGAGCTTTGTCGCCAAGGAGAACCGGCGGCCCGCGGTGAGCGTGGCCGAGGCACTGGAGCACCCCAAGCGCGATGTCGGCCGGATCGTCCTGCCGCCGGCGAGCTTCATCCACGAGCAGGAGAAGATCAACCAGCGCTGGCCCGCCGCCGTGCAGTTCATCAAGGAGCGCGGCCTCAACGAGACGATCAACGACGACGGGTCCGACATCGGCATCATCACCCAGGGCGGCCTCTACAACACGCTGAACCGGTCACTGGAGCTCCTGGGTTGCTCGGACGCCTTCGGCAACACCACCGTCCCGCTCTACGTGATGAACGTCACCTATCCGGTGGTGGAGGACGAGATCATCGAGTTCTGCGCCGGCAAGCGCGCGGTGTTGCTGGTGGAGGAGGGCCAACCGGACTACATCGAGCAGAACCTCAACGCGATCCTGCGCCGCCACGGCGTTGACACCGCGCTGCACGGCAAGGATCTGCTGCCGGTGGCCGGCGAGTACACCTCGGCCGCCGTCACCAGGGGCGTGGCCGAGTTCCTGCGCCTGGTCGCACCCGAGGCCATCCAGCACGAGCCGGCGCTCCTGCGCGACCGCGATGATCCGGCGAGCCCCTTTGCCGCGCGGGTCGCCGCCGAGGTCGTGCAGCCACGCCCGCCAGGCCTCTGCACCGGCTGTCCGGAGCGGCCGATCTTCAGCGGGATGAAGCTGGCCGAGCGCGAGACGGGCGAGCACCACGTCAGCGCCGACATCGGCTGCCACCTGTTCGCCATCAACGCCCCCTTCGAGCTGGGCGCCACCACCATGGGCTACGGCCTGGGGTCCGCCGGCGCCGCCGCGCTGAGCGGTCCCGGAGCCGGCAAGCGGACCGTGGCCTTCATGGGCGACGGCGGGTTCTGGCACAACGGCCTCACCAGCGGCGTGGGCAATGCCGTGTTCAACAAGTCCGACCAGCTGCTGGTGGTCGTCGACAACGCCTATGCCGCGGCCACCGGTGGCCAGGACCTCCTCTCCTCCAAGGCCGAGACACCGACGCGCTCCACCCAGCATCCGATCGAGAAGGCCGCGCGCGGTGTCGGCGTGGAGTGGACCAAGACGATCGACGACACCTTCGATGTCAGCCGCGTCCGCGACACCTTCATCGACGCCCTCACCACCGAGGAGAAGGGCCCGAAGGTGGTGGTGATGCAGAGCGAGTGCCAGCTCAACCGCCAGCGTCGCGTCAAGCCCGAGATGCGCCAGGCGCTCAAGGAGGGCAAGCGGGTCACGCGCGAGCGCTTCGGCGTCGATCCCGAAACCTGCACCGGGGACCACGCGTGCATCCGCATCTCCGGTTGCCCGTCGCTGACCATCACCTCCAACCCCGACCCGATGCGGACGCATCCGATCGCCACCGTGCTCGACAGCTGCGTCGGATGCGGCGTCTGCGGCGCCAACGCCCATGCCGCGGTGCTGTGCCCATCCTTCTACCGCTCCGACGTGGTCCACAACCCCACCGCGCGCGACAAGGTGACGGCCCGCGTCCGCGCGTGGTGGATGAAGGTGGCGTCCAGCAAGCTGGAGAGCCACGCTGCGGGGTTCGAGGCCGCCTAGTGCTCCGCGGCGACCGCTGATGTCGAGCTGGTCCGAAGGACGCCGGCCGGTCACCCTGGCGATCCTCGCCCTCGGCGGTGAGGGCGGCGGCGTGCTCGCCGACTGGGTGGTCGCCGCCGCCGAAGGGGCGGGCTACCGCGCCCAGAACACGTCGGTGGCCGGCGTCGCCCAGCGGACCGGGGCGACCGTCTACTACGTCGAGCTCTTTCCGCCCGCCGCGGCCGGGGCTGAGTCCGCCTCCGGCAACGGGTCGGGGTCGGTCCGCGACGAGCCGATCATGAGCATCTTCCCGACCCCGGGCGAGGTGGACATCGTGATCACCTCCGAGCTCATGGAGTGCGGCCGCGCGGTCCAGCGCGGCTTCACCACGCCGGACCGGACGACGCTCATCACCTCGACCAACCGTGTCTACTCCATCGACGAGAAGATGGCCCTCGGCGACGGCCGGGTGGATGACGAGGAGCTGCTGGCAGCCGCGCAGCGCGCGTCCAAGCGCCTGATCGCCGCCGATTTCGCGCAGATCGCCGAGAGCGCCGACTCGGTGATCAGCGCCTCGTTGCTGGGGGCCCTGGCCGGGTCGGGCGCGCTGGCGCTGACCCGTGAGCAGTTCGAGGCCCCGATCCGCGCCTTCGGCCGCAGCGTCGAGCCCTCGCTGGCCGCGTTCGCCGGGGGCTTTGACGCGTCGGCCGCCCCGCTGTTGTCGGTGACCCAGCAGACCGGCAACGGTCGCACCCCCGAGAGCACGAAGGCCGGCGCCGAGCGCCGTCGCAACGAGATCGCCGCCACCGACCCGGCGACCCTGGTCGGGCCCGAGCTGCGCGAGTTGGCCCAGCGCACGCGCGCCATGCCGGCCGCCGCGCGCTCGATGATCCTCCATGGCCTCGTCCGGACCGGGGTCTTTCAGGACCTCCCCTACGCGGAGCGCTACCTGGCGCGCGTGGCGCGGTTTGCCGACGTCGAGCCCGACGCCGACGGAGCGGCCCGGCTGACCGTCGAGGCGGCGCGCCACATCGCGCTGTGGATGTGTTACCAGGACACCATCCACGTCGCGCTGCAGAAGACCCGGCGAGCGCGGATGCAGCGGGTCCGCGCCGAGGCCAAGGCCACGCGCAATCAGCTGGTGGAGGTGCGCGAGTTCCTGCACCCCCAGATCGATGAGATCACCGACACGCTGCCCACTGCGCTGGGTGCCACCCTGCGGCGCTCCAAGTCGTTTCAGCGCCTCGTGCACCGGGTCACCCACAAGGGCATGGTCCTCAACACCACCTCGCTGACCGGCTACACGCTGCTCACCGCGATGGCGCGCTGCCGGCCCCTGCGCCCGCGCTCCCTGCGCTTCGGTCGCGAGCAGGCGGCCATCGAGCAGTGGATGGCGCAGGCGCTGGAC
>DATJTQ010000287.1:0-22890 GCA_035503355.1 Solirubrobacteraceae bacterium | reverse complement strand
GTCGGCGCCGAGCGGGTGGTGGTGGGCCTGCCCCTGTCGCTCTCGGGCGCTGACTCGGCGCAGACCGCCGAGGCCCGCGCCTTCGCGCAGGCGCTGGATCGCGCCGTGGAGGTGCCGGTGGAGCTCTACGACGAGCGGTTCACCACGCGGCTGGCCGAGCGGACCCCCGGCCGGGCCGCCGAGGACTCGCGGGCGGCCGCACATCTGCTGGAGAGCTGGCTGGCCAGCCGCCGCGCCGAGGAGGTGACCCGTGGCTGACGAGTCTGACCGCACGCCCGAGGAGCGTGAGGCCGCCCGGCGCGAGCGTGAGGCGGCCCGGACGCAGCGCGCCGGCGTGTTTGACCAGCACGAGGAGCTCGAGCCGCCACCTCCGGGGGACGGGGCGACGCCCGCGGCGCCGCTTGACGATGGCGGCGAGGAGGAGGACCCGCACCACGTCCACGACGACGAGGAGTACGGCTTTCACGACGGCAACGACGCCGGGCTGGGCGAGGCGACGGCCGAGGCCCCCGCGGGAACCCGCCGCATCACCCGCTCGGAGCAGCGCTCGATCCGGCCGCCCGCACCGCGCACGGTCAAGCGCCGTGCGCCACAGAAGCGCCGGAGGCCCCAGAGCCGCCGCCGCGGACGGTGGCGGGCGCGGCTCGGCGCGCTGATCGTCTTCGTCGCGGTCGGCGCGCTCGTCTGGTTTCTGATTGAGCTCTTCCAGCCGCTGGGGACCTCCCCGCACGGCAGCGTCACCGTGGTCATCCCCCACAACTCGAGCACCAAGGAGATCGGCGCGCTGCTGGAGCGCGAGGGAGTCATCGCCCACGGCTTCTTCTTCGAGCTGCGCGCGACCCTGGGGGGCGAGCGCAGCGATCTGCGGTCGGGCACCTATCACCTGCAGGAGGACATGAGCTACTCCTCGGTGCTCAGCGTGCTGTCCAAGCCACCGCACGCGGCACCGGTCACGCAGCTGACGATCAGCGAGGGGCACACGCGCGCGTACGTCAGCAAGCTGCTGCGCAAGCAGAAGATCAAGGGCAACTACCTGGCGGCCACGCGGCACTCCCGGCTCCTTGACCCCCGCAAGTACGGCGCGCCGCGCACCACCCCGGATCTGGAGGGCTTCCTCTTCCCCGACACCTTCACCCTGGTCAAGCCGGCCAAGGTGTCAGCGCTGGTGGCCGCTCAGCTCACCGACTTCAAGCACCGCTTTGCCAAGGTCAACCTCGACTACGCGCACGCCAAGCACCTCTCGCCCTACGAGGTGCTGACCGTGGCCTCGCTGATCGAGGCCGAGGCGGCCTCCGAGAAGGCCCGTCCGCTCATCGCCTCGGTCATCTACAACCGCCTCGCCGACCACATGATGCTGCAGTTCGACACCACCACCGAGTACGCCACCGGCAACTACACCCGGCCGCTGACGGTGTCCCAGCTGCACTCCAACTCGCCCTACAACACCCACACCCACTTCGGCCTCCCGCCGACGCCGATCGACAGTCCCGGGCTGGCCTCGATCCAGGCCGCCGCCCATCCGGCGCAGACGCACGACCTGTACTTCTTCGCCAAGCCGTGCTCGAACCAGACGGTGTTCGCCACCAGCTACGCGCAGTTCCAGCACCTGCTGGCGGTGGACCGCCGCCCGCACTGCGGCAAATGACCACGGAGCGGGACCCTCGGCGCCGCCTCGGCGTCGTGGGCTGGCCGGTGGCGCACAGCCGTTCGCCCGCGATCCAGAACGCGGCCCTCGCGGCAGCCGGGCTGGCCGGCTGGCGCTACCAGCTGCTGCCCGTCGCGCCCGAGCTGTTTGACGAGACCGTGCCCGCGCTGCCCGCCGCCGGGTTCGCGGGGGTCAACGTCACGATTCCCCACAAGCAGGCCGCGCTGGCGCTGGCGGGCACGGCCAGCCCCCAGGCCCGCGCCATCGGGGCCGCCAACACCCTTGTCTTCGGCGCCGCGGGCGAGATCGCTGCCGACAACACCGACGCGCCGGCGCTGATCGCCTCTCTGCCCTTCGCCCCGGGCGGGCGCACCGCGCTGGTCCTGGGGGCCGGGGGAAGCGCGCGGGCGGCCGTCTGGGCCCTGCTCGACGCCGGTGCCGCCGAGGTCAGCGTGTGGAACCGCACCGCGGCGCGGGCGCGCGCGCTGGCCGCTGAGCTGGGCGCCACGGTGGCACAGCGGCCGCGCCCCGCCGATCTGCTGGTCAACTGCACCGCGGTGGGGCTTGACGGCTCAGACCCGTTTGACCGGCTGCCGGTGTCACCCGGCGACCTCGGCCGATACGGCTGCGTCGTCGACCTGGTCTACACCGGGGCGGGGACCGTCCTGATCCAGCGGGCCCGGGAGCAGGGGCTGCCGGCGGTGGACGGGTCCGAGCTGCTGATCGGCCAGGGGGCGCTGAGCTTTGAGATCTTCACCGGCGTCACCGCTTCACGCGACGCGATGCGCGCCGCGGTCGCCCGATCAACCATCTAGCTAACCTCCGCCGCCATGGCGACCGAGGAGTCAACCCCCGAGGGTCAGATCTGTAACCCGTGCCGCGGCACCGGCCGGCTCATCTCCGGGCTCGGCGGCGAGCCCCACGAGGTGGTGTGCCCCTGGTGTGACGGCAGCGGCCACCGCATCGCCGGGCGCGACGCCCAGGAGCACCCGGCCGAGGATGGCGGCGCGGGCTCTCCGGCGACCGCCTCGTCATGACGCTGACCCTCACCACCGCGGGCGAGTCGCACGGTCCCGGGCTCACCTGCATCGTCGAGGGTATGCCCGCCGGCCTGACGCTGGAGCGCGAGGCCCTGGATCGCGACCTGGCCCGCCGCCAGCTCGGACACGGCCGCGGGGGGCGGATGAAGATCGAGCGTGACCGCGTCGAGGTGACCGGCGGCGTGCGCCACGGCCGAACGCTGGGCGGGCCCATCGCCCTCACCGTCACCAACCGCGACTTCGCCAACTGGGAGGAGCGGATGAACCCGTGGCCGGTGGAGGCGCAGACCGCCGAGGTCCACCTGCCGCGCCCGGGTCACGCCGATCTGGTGGGCACCCAGAAGTACGGCGTCACCGACGTGCGCGACATCCTGGAGCGCGCCAGCGCCCGCGAGACGGCCGCTCGGGTGGCCGGCGGCGCGGTGGCCAAGGCCTTCCTCGGCGCCCTCGGGGTGAGCGTGTTCAGTCACGTGATCCAGATCACCGGTGTCACCGCGCCGCGCCGCGACGACCTGGGCCCGCAGGACTTCGCCGCCGTGGACGAATCGCCGGTGCGCTGCCTCGACGATGAGGCCGGGCGGGCCATGGTGGCCGAGATCAACCGGCTGCGCAAGGCCAACGAGTCGCTGGGTGGGGTCTTTGAGGTGCGCGCGTTCGGGCTGGTCCCTGGCCTGGGCTCCCACGTGTCGTGGCGCGAGCGCCTGGACGGCGTGTTGGGCCAGGCGATCCTCTCCATCCAGGCGGTCAAGGGCGCCGCCGTCGGAGACGGGATCGAGGTGGCGGGCCTGCCCGGCTCTGAGGCCCACGATGAGATCTTCTACGACGAGCAGCGGGGGTTCTACCGCCAGACCAACCGCGCCGGCGGCCTGGAGGGCGGTATGACCACCGGCGATCCCGTGGTGGTGCGCGGCTACATGAAGCCGCTGCCGACGTTGACCAAGCCGCTGCGCTCGGTGGACATCGCCACCCACGCGCCCGCCGAGGCACTGCGCGAGCGCACCGACTCCTGCACGGTGCCCGCCGCCGGCGTGGTGGGGGAGGCGATGGTGGCCTTCGTCCTGGCCGACGCCTACCGGCGCAAGTTCGGGGGCGACCACATCGACGACGTCCGCGGCGCGCTGGACGCCTACCGCGCGCGCATCGGCTGGCAGCGGCGGTAGGCGCCATGCATACCCGCGACATCGCGTTGATGGGGTCCTCGGAGCAGTATCTGCGGACCGCCGCCGGGGTGATCGGGGAGATGGGTGCGCTGGGGGGCCGGATCACGCTGCACACGTCCACCGACCTCGCGCCCGAGGCCGTGACCGACCACCTGGTGGTCTGGGTCGACGCCGACGACGGCGCCACCGTGCCCTGGGGGGCGGCCGACATCGTCATCCCCGAGTCGCGCGTGGGCGAGATCGAGCGTGTCGCCGAGGCGATCGAGGACATGCCGGCAGGGGCCACGATGATCTGGGCGACCACGGCGGGAGGGGACTACCCGGTCTACATCGGTCCGGGCCTGCTGGGTGGCGGCGAGGCCGGCGCCTTCTGGCCGGGCGAGCTCGTCCAGGGGCGGCGTTTCCTGGTCACCGACTACAACGCCGGCCGTCACTACGCCGAGCGGCTGGCCCCCCTCGAGGGCCGGGTGACGATCATGCCCGGCGAACAGTCAAAGACGATCGCCCACGCCGAGATCGTGTGGACCGAGCTGGTCCGGGCCGGCATGACCCGGGCCGACGTGGTGGTGGCCCTCGGCGGTGGCGTCGTCGGTGACCTGGCCGGCTTCTGCGCGGCCACCTACCAGCGCGGCGTCCGCTACGTGCAGGTGCCGACCACGCTGGTGGCCCAGGTCGACTCCGCACTGGGCGGCAAGACGGGCGTTGACCTGCCCGAGGCCAAGAACTACGTCGGCGCCTACCACCAGCCTCAGGCGGTCATCGCCGACACCGACGCCCTGGCCACGCTTCCCCCCGAGGAGCTGGCCGCCGGCTACGCCGAGGTCGTCAAGACGGCGCTCATCGCCGGTGGCGGCCTGTGGGAGCAGATCCGGGGTGGCGTCGGCTGGGAGAGCTCCCGGTGGCCGGAGATCGTGGCCGCGTGCGCCCACGCCAAGCTGAGGATCGTGGCCCGCGACGAGCGCGACGGGGGGGCCCGGCAGGTGCTCAACCTCGGCCACACCGTCGGTCACGCCATCGAGGCCGTCACCGGCTATGCCACCTATCGCCACGGCGAGGCGGTGGGGCTGGGACTGCTGGCGGCGCTGCGCCTCTCGGGCAGCGACGATCTGCGCGCCGAGGTGGCCGAGCTGTTGGGGGCCCGGGGCCTGCCCACCGAGATGTCAGAGGTCGACCCCGACGCCGTGGTCATGGCCACCGCGCGCGACAAGAAGCGCATGGGGGAGGGGCCGGTCCCGTTCGTCCTGCTCCCCGAGCCGGGCGACCCGAGGCCCGGCAGCGCGGTGGCCCCGCGCGAGCTCATCGCCGCGGTGCGAGAGCTCGCGAGGTAGGGGTCACTTGCGCGATGCCACTAACGTGAGCGCCATGGCAGTCCGCAATCGCATCGAGGTGATGCACGGCGTCAACCTGGACCAGCTGGGCCGGCGCGACCCTCAGCACTACGGGAGCCTCACCCTGACCGAGCTCGAGATGGGGATCTCTGAGGCCGCCGCCGAACTGGGGCTGGCCACCCGCTTCTTTCAGAGCAACCACGAGGGTGCCTTCGTGGAGCATCTGCACGGTCTCGACGGGTTGGCCGACGGGCTGATCCTCAACCCGGGGGCGTGGACGCACTACTCCTACGCCATCCGCGATGGCCTGGAGCTCACCGGCCTGCCCGCGGTGGAGGTGCACCTGTCACAGGTCGACGAGCGTGAGCCGTTTCGCCGCGAATCGGTGATCCGCGACCTGTGCGTCGCCCGCGTCGCCGGCCAGGGCCCGGACGGCTACCGCGAGGCCCTGGCCCGTCTGGCGCAGGAGCTGTCGACCGCGGCATGAGCGAGCGCGCGACACGCCTGGCCGAGAGGCTGCCCGAGCTCGGGGCGGACCTGCTCGTCGTCACCTCGCTGGTCAACGTCCGGTATCTCACGGGCTTCACCGGCTCCAACGGGATGGTCCTGGTCGGCCCCGACACCCGGGCGTTCGTCACGGATTTCCGCTACGTCGAACAGTCGGCCGCCGAGGTCGACGCCGCCTTTGACCGCACCATCTCCCCGGAGCTGCTGGACACGCTGCCCGACCTGCTGCCCGCCGGCGAGCTGCGCCTGGCCTTCGAGGACGCCCATATGAGCGTGCGCACCCACGCGCGCCTGGGTGAGATCGTCACCGGGCGCGCCGAGCTGGTGGCCGCCGGGGACGCCGTCGAGGCGCTGCGAGCGATCAAGGACGCCGACGAGGTGCACCGCATCGCCGAGGCCGCCAAGCTTGCCGACGCCGCGCTGCGCCAGATCATGGAGCAGGGCCTGGCCGGCCGCACGGAGATCGAGGTCGCCGTCGCGCTGGAGCGGGCCATGGAGGACCTCGGCGCCAAGCGTCCGTCGTTTGACTCGATCGTCGCCGCCGGCCCGCACGGCGCCCTGCCGCATGCCCAGCCGCGCGACGTACAGATCGGCCGCGGCGAGCTGGTGGTGGTCGACTGGGGCGCGGTGCTCGACGGGTACTGCTCAGACTGCACCCGCACGCTGGCCACCGGGGACCTCCCCGATGCCACGCTCGAGGTCTACGACCTCGTGCGCGAGGCCGAGCTGGCGGGCCTGGAGGCCGTCCGCGCCGGCACCGGCGGCCGCGAGGCCGACGCCGCCGCGCGCGAGGTCATCGCCGCCGCCGGCCACGGTGACCACTTCGGCCACGGTCTGGGGCACGGTGTGGGCCTGGACATCCACGAGGCGCCGCGACTGTCGCAGCGCTCGGACTCGGTGCTGGCCGACGGGAACGTCGTCACCGTCGAGCCGGGCGTGTACCTGCCCGGCGAGTTCGGCGTGCGGATCGAGGACCTGGTCGTCGTCACCGAGGGGGCGCCGCAGATCCTCACCTCGGTGCCCAAAGAGCTCATCACCGTCGGTTAGCGATGGCCCGCCGAACCGAGCAGCGCCGCGCCGCGGTGTGGGCGCTGTACCAGAGCGATTTGCTCTCGCGCCCGCTGGGCGACACCCTGCCCCGCGACGTCCACACCTTCACCTTCGCGCTGGCCGAGCAGGCCCGCGAGCACCAACCCGAGCTCGACGAGCTCATCCGCGCCCACGCCAAGGACTGGCCATTGGAGCGGATCGCGCCGTTGGAGCGCTCCATCCTGCGCGTGGCGCTGCTGGAGATGCTCTATCCCGACGTCGTCCCCGGCGAGCAGCCGATCCCGCCCGAGGGCGCGATCGACGAGGCCATCGAGACCGCCAAGCGCTTCTGCGGCGCGGGCGCGCCCGCGTTCATCAACGGCATTCTCGGGGCCGTTCTGCGAGAGCGCACGAAGGGCCGCGTAAGCGAAACGTAGGAGTTGCCCACGCCGTGCCGGTGCGCGGGCGACAATCAGAGCAATGAGACTTCTCGTCGTGGACGATGACCGCGGCCTGCGCGACGTCCTGCGTCGCGCGCTGTCGCTGTCGGGCTATGAGATCGTGCTCGCCGCCACCGGCGCCGAGGCGCTCTCGGAGGTGACGAGCTCGGTGCCCGATGCCGTGGTCCTGGACGTCGGGCTGCCCGATATCGATGGCCTGGAGGTGTGCCGCCTGCTGCGCCGCGAGGGCAACCGCGTCCCGGTGCTGATGCTCACCGCGCGCGACGCCGTGTCTGACCGGATCGACGGGTTGGACGCCGGCGCCGATGACTATCTGGTCAAGCCGTTCGACGTCGACGAGCTGCGGGCCCGGCTGCGGGCGCTGCTGCGCCGCGCGGGCGGCGAGGGCGACATGGAGGGCGGGCTGACCTTTGCCGAGCTGCGCCTGGATCCGGCGCGCCATGGCGTCGAGATCGCCGGCAGCTTCGTCGAGCTGACGCGGACCGAGTACCAGCTCCTGGAGCTGCTCATGCTCAACCCGCGCCGCGTGCTGCCCCATTCGACGATCTATGACCGCGTCTGGGGCTATGACTTCGGGCCCACCTCCAACGCCCTGCGCGTGTATGTCGGCTACCTGCGGCGCAAGCTCGAGGACGCGGGCGCGCGGCCGCTCATCCACACCGTGCGCGGGGTGGGCTACGCCCTGCGGGAGCCGGGATGAGCCGGCTCAGCCTCCGAGCGCGGATGGGGGTGGCCGCCGGCATCGCGGTGGCGGTCGCGGTGATCGCGGTGGCGGTGTCGGCCTACGCCGGGACGCGCTCGGAGCTGCAGGGGCAGCTGGACACCTCGCTGTCGCATCTCGCCCAGCCGCTGCTGGTCAACGCCGGCGTGGCCAAGGGCCCCATGCCGGGCGCCAATGGTGACGAGATCGCACCGGGCTTTCGCCGGCCGCCCGGGTTCGCCGGGGGGCACGGGTTCGGCCACAACGACTGTGACAAGGGCCTGGGTCTGGATGACGCCGGCGGCGGGAGATTCGGGGGCGCCCAGGGCTACTTCCAGCTCGTGAGCCCGACGGGCTCGGTGTGCCTGGCCTCGGGCGAGACGACGAAGCTTCCGGTCAGCAGCGCGGTCAAGGCGCTGGCGCGCTCGGGCAGCGGCCGCTACTTCACCACGGCGACAGTCGGCTCCACCCACCTGCGGGTGCTGGTCAACGGCGCCGGTCATTACGGGGCGATCCAGGTGGCGCTCCCGCTCACGCAGATCGACGACACGCTGTCGCACCAGCTGCTGCTGCTCGTGATCATCGCCGCGGCGGGGATCGCTCTGGCCGCCCTGCTGGGGTTGCTGGTGGCCCGGACGGCGCTGGCGCCGATCGCCCGCTTCACGAGGCAGACCGAGGCGATCGCCGCCAATCCCGAGCGGCTGGACTCCGAACGCGTCGACGTCCATGGCGGCGACGAGCTGGCCCGTCTGGCCCAGACCTTCAACAACACGCTCGACGCCCTGGAGCGCTCGGTCCAGTCCCAGCGCAACCTCGTCGCTGACGCCTCCCACGAGCTGCGCACTCCGATCGCCACCATTCGCGCCAACCTCCAGCTCATGCGCGACGAGGAGCTGCTCTCGCCTGCCGATCGCGAGGCGCTGCGCCATGACGTCATCGAGGAGCTCGACGAGCTCACCGCGCTGGTGGGCGACGTGGTGGAGCTCGCGCGGGGCACCAAGCTGGCCGGCGAACCGGCCGAGGTGCGCGTCGATCAGATCGTCTCCGCGGCGGTGGAGCGCACGCGCCGCCGCGCGCCGCTGCTGGCCGTCACGGCGTCCCTCGAACCGACGCTGGTCCACGGTGAGGGGGATCGGATCGCCCGCGCGGTGGCCAACCTGCTCGACAACGCCGCCAAGTACGGCCAATCGGGGCGCACCATCGAGGTTGCGCTGGCCGCCGGCGTGCTGACCGTGCGCGACCACGGGCCCGGCTTCCACGAGGAGGATCTTCCCTTCGTCTTTGACCGCTTCCACCGCGCCCGTGACGCCCGCTCACGGCCGGGCTCGGGGCTGGGCCTGGCCATCGTGCGCCAGGCCGCCGAGGCCCACGGCGGCTTCGTGCGCGCGACCAACGCTCCGGGCGGGGGCGCGCTGCTGGAGATCAGCTTCGGGCCGACGCTCGAGCTCGGCGACGCCGCGTTGCCCGGCGTGGTCAGCGAGAGCTCGTCCTCGGCGTCGTGAGCGGCGGTGAGGACCCGAAGGACTCGGCGATGGCCGAGCCGCTGGCAACGGCGATGGGCCGCCCGTCCGCGTCGGCGACCTCGGCGCGCGCCACCGCCGTGCGGCGCCCGCCGTGCACCAGGGTGGCGTGCGCGGTGGCCTCGCGACCGTCGCAGGCCAACGGGCGCAGGTAGTTGAGCTTGAGCTCGAGGGTTGTGAAGCGGTGGCCCTCCGGCGCGGCGGTCTGCATCGCCGCCTCGATGGCGGCGCCGGCGAGCAGGGCCACCGCGCCGCCCTGAACCCGCCCGGGCGGCGGCGCGGCCAGCCAGCCGGTGGCGGGCAGGGCGAAGGCGGCCTCGCGCGGGGCGATGGCGGTCGGGCTCAGCCCGGTGAGGCGAGCCAGGCCGGCCTCGGGGTCTGAGAGCTGCCACGGGTCTGACCCGTCCGCCACGGCGGCTCCCGGCGGCGTTCCCGGGTGGGTGCCCGCGCCGTCGGAGGCGTCGCCGTCCACGCTGAAGGGCAGGATCACGCACAGCGACCCCCCGCGCGCGATGAGCGCGCCGGTGTCGTCGGCCACCGTCACCTCGGCCAGGGCGATGGGCGACCCGAGGTCCACCACCTCCGCGGTGGCGATGGCGGTCCTGCCCTGGCGAGCCGGGCGGACCTGGCGCAGCGCCAGCTCTGAGGTGGTGATGGCGGTGCCCGCGGGGAGATGGGCGATGATCGCGCACGCCATGGCGGCGTCGGCCGGAATGGCCAGCGCGCCGAGCGGGACGCGGCCATCGTCGCCGCGCAACCACGGTGAGAGCGGCATGGCGAACTGGGCTCGTTCAGTGCCGAGCGTGACCGGCCGCATCCCCGTGAGGTGCGCCAGCGGGGGAGAGGGCGTCTCGCCGGCGAGCATGGCCCGCAGGAACTCGATGCCCGGCCTGGCGGCGAGTGCCGGGTCCGGGTGGCCGCCACGGACCGGAGCGCGCCACGGTGGCGTAGCGCCCCCGCCGCGGTGCGGGGTGGCGGGCGGCGGAGGGTCGGGGGCGTGCATGGGGCCTCAAACTACCGTCCAGATGGGGGGTTGGGGCCGGAGGGTTTGCTGCAGAGTTGGTTGGCCAAGCGTTGAACTTTCCGCGCATGGGGCCGTCTGCGCGGCCGCGCGCCCGACAGTTACCGCGGGTGCTGGCGCGTTCCCCGAGTGGGCAGCCTCGCCTGGCGCGCCCGCCCGCCGGCACCCCACCTTGGCGTAGCCCCGGCGTCGCGGGAATCTCCTCACCCGCGACGCCGAACGCCGACGCGTCCCTCAGGCCGGCAGGCCCGCCAGCCACTGCCCGACGGCGGCCTGCGCGGCGGGCAGGTCGGCCTTGAGGGCGTGGTCGCCGGCCACCTGGACCACCGTCCGGCCTGGTCCCGCGGGCGGCATCCCGAACCGGTCGTTGACGCCCTGGATGACGAGGGTCGGGACGCCGACGGCGTCAAGCTCGGGCAGGCGGCTCACCGCCGCTGTGGTGGCGTTCGCGCGCCGCGGCGGCGTGAGCGGGAAGGCCAGGCACATCACCCCGGCGGCGGCCGTCGCCGCCGCGGTACGGCATGCGACACGAGCACCGCTGGAGCGCCCGCCGGTGATCAGCCGTCGGCCGGCCAGCTCGCCGGCGCGCAGCCGCGCCACCACCGCGGTCCACGCCTCGTCGAGGTGCGGCGCCGGCGCCGGTGAGCGGCGTCCCGCCACCCGGTAGGGCTGCTCCACCAGGGCCACGGCCCACCCGCCGGCAAGCGCCGCCCGTTGGGCGGCCAGGAGATCGGGCGCCCTGACGCCGCCCCCCGCGCCGTGACCGAGGATGAGCGCTCCGGCGGTCGTCCCGACCCCGTCGGGCACGGTGAGGTGGGCGCGGGCCGGGCCGCGCGGAGTGTCGATGATGAGCTCGGTCATGGCCAGATCCTGCCAGCGTCGCGGCGGCGTAGCCTTGCCCCGGTGGGAGGCATTCCGGTGCAACGAGCGTTTCGGCTGCTGTTCGCGGCCCAGTCGATCTCGGCTCTGGGCGATCGCCTGGTGCCGGTGGCGCTGGCCTTCGCCGTGCTCAACCTCACGGGGTCGGTCACGAGCCTGGGGGTGGTCCTGGCCGCGCAGACCGTCCCGCTGGTGGTGTTCGTTCTCGTGGGCGGCGTGTGGGCTGATCGGCTGCCGCGGCGGCTGGTCATGGCGACCTCGGATCTCGTGCGCGCCGCCTCCCAGGGGCTGTGCGCGGTGCTGTTGCTCACCGGCAGCGCCCATCTGTGGGAGCTCGTGGTGCTCCAGGCGGTCTACGGGACCGCGCGCGCGTTCTTTGACCCGGCTGCGCTCTCGGTGGTGCCCCAGACGGTGGACGCCTCCGAGCTCCAGCGCGCCAACAGCCTCATCGCGCTGACCGGGAACGTCGCCTCGGTGGCGGGGCCGGCGGTGGCGGGGGTGATCGTCGCCGCCGCGGAGCCGGGGTGGGGCCTGGCCTTTGACGCGGTGACGTTCGTGGCTAGTGTCATCTGCGTCTGGGCGATGCCCGTGATCGCCGTCGAGGTGCGCGAGCGCGAGCCGCTGCTGCGCGAGCTGCGACACGGCTGGAGCGCGTTCCGGGCGCGCCGCTGGCTGTGGATCACCGTCAGCTGCTTCACCCTGTACGTCGGCTTTGCCTGGGCGCCGTGGCAGGTGCTGGGCCCGCAGGTGGCCCGGCTGTCGCTGGGCGGCCCCGGGGCCTGGGCGGCGATCGCCGTCGTGCTCGGAGTCGGATCGATCGGTGGCGGCGTCATCGCCCTCAGGGCTCGCCCCCGCTACCCGTTCCGCGTCACCTTCGCGCTGTTCACGGTGATCACGCCGGCGCTGTTTGGGCTGGTGGCAGCCCACGCGCCGCTGGCGCTGATCCTGCCGGTGGCGCTCATCGACGGCGCCAGCGGCACGCTGTTCAACACCTTCTGGTTCACCGCGCTGCACTCCGACGTCCCCGCCGGAGAGCTGGCGCGGGTGATGTCGTGGGACTACTTCGGCTCGGTGGCCGTTCTGCCGGTGGGTCAGGCACTGGCCGGCCCGGTGGCGGCGGCGCTCGGCTCCTCCACCACCCTGTATGCGGCGGCGGCGCTGTCGGCGCTGCTCTTCGGGCTCGGCCTCGCCGTGCCCGCGGTGCGCAACTTCAGCCCGCCGGCGCCCGGGCCGGCGGGCTCTGAAGCTGAAGCTGCGGTGTCTCTCAGCGGTGGCGGTTGAAGCTGATCACCTGCTGGATGCCGCTCGGCCGGTTGGTGTAGGCCCTCGTGTACTTGAGCAGCCCCGGGATGAACGTGATCCGCTCGTCGGTGGCGCTGGCCCGCCACGCGCTGGGGTTGGTGGTGTTCTGCTGGCGGGTGAGCTGCTTACCCGCCGCGGCGATGGCCGCCCACACCGACTGCTGGCAGCGACGCAGGTTGCCGGCGCCGCAGTAGTCGTTGGTGAACGGCTGGGGCTGCTTGATATGCAGCAGCTTGGACACGTCGCGGTCGAAGTACTGATACCAGCCGCTGAACTGCCCGGCCGGCGGGGAGTCGAACACGCTGACCAGCGAGCTGAACTCGTTCTCCAGCGGCCCCAGGGTGGGCCGCATGAAGTTGGCGGCGATCTTGGGCCACGCCGCGTTCATGATGGCCGCGCCGGGGTTGTCGATCTTGCCGTCGCCGTTGAGGTCGAGCAGGTTGCCGCCGTCTCTGCGCCACGCCACCAGCAGCGACAGCATCTTCGCCGACTGCCCGTTGGGGGCCTTGGAGCCCTTGAGCAGCCGCTGGAGGATCGGGACGGTGAGGATCGCGCGGACGTCCTGCGTGGCTGAGGCGTTCATCGCCGAGGTCACGGTGGCCAGTGACCACTTGCCGTGCTTGCGCAGGCGCGCGAGATTGTCGTTGAGCAGGTCGACACGGGCCGAGGTGCCGTTGGCGTTCCAGGCGTCGTCGGCGGCCCCGAACCCGTGGGCGGCGACGTTGTTCCAGTTGGTCATCGTTCCCTTCACCGGCGTATGCGACGGGTCGATGCCCTGCGGGTGCACGCTGTCGGGGGCGAAGCCGGTCCATTCGTACTTGCCCGTGCCGATCGTGGGCAGGCTGGGGTCGGTGCCCTTGTGGCGCAGCGGCAACAGCCCGGTGGTGATCTCCGCCACGTGCTTGTCGTCGATGTAGAACGAGTTGAACGTCTGCGGCGTGAGCTCGGCGGCCTTGAAGAACGACTGCGGACTGTGCACCTGGCCGTCGGAGAGACGGCGGTTGAACAGGAGGTCCAGCACGTCCTTGCCCCGGCTCGAGCGCTTGCTCGAGATGGCCACCAACCGATGGTGGACGCGGGCGTAGCCGACGACCGGACCGTGCACCGTGGTCATGTAGGCGACGGTCTTGCCGTTGAGCGTCCCGGCGTCGATGCGCTGCATCGAGCGGCACTTGCCCTTGAACAGGTACTTCGTCCTGCTGTGGCCGCACAGCGTCTCGGCGTACTCGTCAACGACGTCGCCGGAGGCTGAGGTCAGCGTGGTGGCGAAGTCCGGTCCGCGACCGATCAGCATGTAGCCGGGGAACGGCGCCGACGTCGCCCCGCGCCAGTCCAGGCCGGGGGCGTGCATGTCGATCTCGTAGGTGAGCCCGGGATAGAAGTACCCCACCTGCGGGCCGCCGACCAGCAGCGGGTGCCCGGTGGTGGAGTACTTGCCCTCGACCATCAACTCGTTGGAGGCGTGTGGCCGTGGCTCGATGCGGCCGAACTTGGCCGCCGCGGACGCGGAGACCGCCGGGGTGGCCTCATAGCTGTTGGGATCCAGGACCACGCTGCCCGGGGCGCCCGGCTTGCTCGGGGTGTGGTCATAGTTGAAGGTGCCGTCGACCGTGGTCGGGCTGCCGGCATTGAGGTTCTGGCGCAGGTCGTTGAACACGCTGTAGCCCTTCTTGGTGCCCAGCCGATGCTCGAGGGCGCCCAGGAACTCCGAGTTCTGCGCCTCGCGGCCGCCACCCTCGCCGAAGAACTGATCCTTGAGCGCATTGAGCGCGTAGATGTCCTCGCGGGTCCACGGGGGCGTCGTGGGGTTGTGGATCGCGTTGTAGGCGTTGATGCCCTTGATGAACTCATCGATGTCCGAGAGCACGTCGCGTCCCTCGGGCCCGGCCTTCTCCAGCACCTGGGTCTGGCGCGAGACGATCCGCTTGGCCTGGGCGCTGGGCTGGAAGTTCTGGAGGTTCTCGATCAGGCCGATGGCGGTGAGGCCCGGCACGTCGAGGGCGGCCACATAGGAGTTGTCGCGCGCCTCCGAGAGCAGCAGGCCGCGGTCCTCGGCGGCGATCCAGCCCGCGGCCCAGACGCCGCCGGCGTGGGTCGTGGCGGTCACGTGGGGCACATGGAACCTGTCACGGATGATCGTGACCCCCGGGAAGGGGACGGGCTCCAGCGTGCCCGGGCCGTCACCGCTGAGACCGAACTTCTCGGACTTGAAATCCGAGAACAGGTCCGCGTTGCTGACGTGGTCAAACAGCGGCGTCAGGGCGTTGTACATCTGCGCCTGATCGGTCGCGTCAGCGGGGATGGGGGTGATCGAGCCCTGCTGGCCCGACGGGATGATGTTGCGTGCGACCTGCGAGTAGTCGGTGACTGCAGCGCCTGCCTGCGCTGTGGCTGCCCCCAGAGCCACGATCGCGCCTGCGGCCAGCGCGGCCGTGATCCGTCTCATAGCGATGCTCCTCTTGTCTGGCCCTGCCCCCGGTGAAGGGCGTGTGAACCGCGCGCCAACATACAGAATGGCCCGGGTGGGGGGCGCACTACGGTGGCTGGCCGTTGACCGGTGGGGCGGGGTCTGGGCGAACGTCAACGGTTTCCACGACAGAGCGGCGGGGTTGCCCGGGTGCTTGGGGCCGGCTCCAGCGTGACCGTGGGAGATAACGACTATCCACTAGTCGTTATCTCCCAAGGTCCCCTGCAAACGGGCATTTTTCGAGCCAGCGTCGCGCGCCCGCTAGCGTTCGAGAGAGCCATGACCCCCGCCCTTCAGGTCCCCGAGTATGCCGTCGCCGACGAGGTCCGCATCGACCCCACGCGCGCCGCGCTCATCGTCGTCGACATGCAGAACGACTTCGTGAGCGAGGGCGGGAGCCTGCGGGTGCCCGATGCGGAGTCCACCATCCCGGCGATCACGACCCTGTTGGACCTCGCGCGCGCTTACGGGACGCGGGTGGTGTTCACGCAGGACACCCATCGCGACGGGGACCCGGAGTGGCGCATCTGGCCCGAGCATGCTCGGGAGGGGAGTTGGGGCTGGCAGATCGTGGACGCGCTGGCCCCCCGCGAGGACGAGACGGTCATCCCCAAGGTCCGCTACGACGGCTTCTACGGGACGCCACTGGACCATCTGCTGCGCCTGTGGGGCGTGACCACTCTGGTCATCTGCGGCACCGTGGCCAACATCTGCGTGCACTACACGGCGGCCAGCGCCGCCCTGCGGTGGTATGACGTGATCATTCCCCGCGACGCCGTCTCGGCCCTGGATCCGTTTGACCTGGAGTCCTCGTTGCGCCAGACGGCCTTCCTGTTCAACGGGCGCATCACCACCGCTGCCGGCGTGCGCGTCTGAGGGCCGAGGCGGGGCCCGCCCGCTAGGTTCCTGCGTCGTGGAAGCCCAACGTGCTGTCCGGCCGCGGCTCTCTCCGGCGCTGCTGGCCGGCGGCGTGGTCCTGGTCTCCATCAACCTGCGCCCGGCCGCCGCGAGCATCGGGCCGGTGCTTGACCGGATCCAGTCAGACACGGGCCTCTCGTCGGGGTGGGCGGGCGCGCTGGCGACGCTGCCGGTGCTGTGCTTCGGTCTGCTCGCGCCCCTGGCGCCGCCGCTGGCCCGCCGCCTCGGGGTGCACACGGCCATCGCCGTCGCCCTGCTGGTACTGGTGAGCGGGATGCTCCTGCGGCTCGTCCCGGGCGACGTCTTCCTGTTCCTGGGGACCGCGCTGGCCGGCGCCGCCATCGCTACCGGCAACGTGCTGATGCCGGTGATCGTGCGCCGTGACTTCCCGAACCGGACCGGGAGCGCGATGTCGCTCTACACCACGTGTCTCATCGGGTTCGCCGCCCTCGCGGCGGGTCTGACGGTGCCGCTGGCCGACGCGCTGGGCGGTGGCTGGCGGCCCGGGCTGGGCATCTGGGCCATACCGGCGGCCATCGCGGCCCTCGCCTGGCTGCCGGCGATCGTGCATCGCGGGGCGGGCGCGGGCGCCGGCGCCGGCGGCGGTGGGGGTGGCGGTGGCGGTGGCGGTGGGGGTGCCGCGACACCGGAACGGCCGCGGGTGCCCAACGTCCGAGCGCTGCTGCGCCAGCCGCTGGCCTGGCAGGTGACCCTGTTCTTCGCCGTGCAGTCGGGCGGCTTCTACTCCACGCTGGCCTGGCTGCCCGACATCTTCCGCAGCCACGGTGCCTCCGATTCGCGCGCGGGGTTCCTGCTCAGCCTCTCGATCCTGGTGGGGCTGGTGACCTCCACCACGCTGCCCCTCATCGCGACCCGACTGCGTGACCAGCGCGCCCTGGTGGTGGTGTGCTCGACGGTGTGGGCGGCCGGGCTCATCGGGATCCTCGTGGCGCCGATGTCCGCGCCGTACCTGTGGGTGATCCTCCTCGGCCTCGGCCAGAACTCGATCTTTCCGCTGGCACTGATGCTCATCGTGCTGCGCGGCGGCAACGTGGCCACGACGGAGGGGCTGTCGACGCTCGCGCAATCGGTGGGGTACATGCTGGCCGCGGTGTTCCCCCTCGCGGTGGGAGCGCTGCACGGCGCCGCCGGGTCCTGGACACCGGCGCTCATCCTCCTCCTCGCGCTGCTCGTGCCGCAACTCGGCTTCGGGCTGGCGGCAGGGCGCAACCGCCAGCTGGCCTCCGCCTGAGCTGCGAGGGCTGACGACGGCCGGCGCCGCGCCGCGGGATGCCACGCCCCCGGGAAGGATGTCGCCGCAACGGGGTCTCTGCTCATGACACACGCCACACGGGTTGTGTCAGGTACAGATCAGGAAGGCAGAACATGAAGCCAATGAGCAGTTGGAGAACAATGCGCGCGCGGACCGGTGCGGTCATCGGGTTGGTGGGTGTGTCAGTGGTGGTGGCCGCGTGTGGAAGCGCCGCGAGCACTGGAGGTTCGGCCACCAGCAAGTCGCCCGCCTCGGGAGCAATGGCAGTGTCAGTCGGGACCGTCACCGGCGCGGACGGCACGCATCTCGTCGGTGCATCAGGGCGCCCGCTCTACCTTTGGGTGGCCGACAGTCGTGACAAGTCGGTGTGCACAGGAAGCTGCGCGCAGGTCTGGCCGCCGGTGACGACCGCGTCATCGCCCGTGGCCGCCATGGGCGTGACCGCGTCACAGCTGGGCACGATCACGCGGTCGGGCGGCACCAAGCAGGTGACCTATGACGGGCACCCGCTCTACTACTTCGCCAGCGACACCAGCAAGGGGTCGTTGACCGGACAGGGGAGCGATAGCTTTGGTGCCAAGTGGTGGCTGGTCGCTCCCTCTGGGTCGGCGATCACCAAGACCGCCGCCGCCTCGGGGTCGTCCTCATCAGGCAGCCCGAGCGGGTACTGACCCAGACCCACGGGCTGGTACCGGGCCGCTCCGGGGCGTCCGGCCATCCGGCCGCGCCGGGGTGTCCGGCCATCCGGCCGCTCGGGGGGCGTCCGGCCACCGGGCCGGGCGTCCCTAGGCGGTGGCGCGGGTGATGAGGCCGCCGAGCGCGGTCCGCGTCTGAGCGAGCGCGTCGGTGAGCTCGGCGTGGAGCTCCAGCGTCCCCGTCGTACGCCCCGCAGCGGCGACGTCGCACAACGCCTTGGCGATCTCGCTCATGCGCGTGGCCCCGACGGTGGCGGCCGAGCCCTTCAGGCCGTGGGCCAGCCCGTGCAGGCGGTCAGAGTTATCGGCGGTGATCGCGTCGTGCATGGCCGGCAGCCGTTCCGCGGACTGGTCGAGGAACATCGTGGCCAGCGCCACCTCGGTCTCCGGATCGCCGATCTCCTGCAGCGGTGCGGGGTCGAACACCGCGCCGGCCGCGTCGGTGGCCGCACGGGCGGGCGCGAACTCGGGCAGACGGCCCAGGACGTCCTGGATCGTCTGGCGGCGCAGCGGCTTTGACAGGTAGTCGTCCATGCCGGCGGCCAGGCACTTCTCCCGGTCGCCCTCGAGCGCGTGCGCGGTCAGCGCGATGATGGGGGTGTGACGGCCGGTCTGCTCCTCGCGACGGCGGATGACGCGGGTGGCGGTGTAGCCGTCGACATCGGGCATCTGGCAGTCCATGAACACGGCGTTGTATTCGGTGGCACCGGTCAACGTGATGGCCTCGCGCCCGTTGGCGGCGAGGTCGACGAGCAGGCCGAAGCTGCGCAGCAGCGTGATGGCGGCGAACTGGTTGATCTCGTTGTCCTCCACCACGAGCACGCGCCCCCCGTCCCCACCCAGGCCGCCTGAGGCGGCCGCGGAGGCATCGGCGGCGATGGCCCGCGCCGCAGCGCCGGTGCGATGCAGGGTGGTGAGCAGCTGGTTGTAGAGGCGCGAGGGGCGGATCGGCTTGGCGACCTGGGCGTGGACCTCGGCGGCGTCGGCCGCGGCGGCCTCGATCGGCGAGGACACCACCATGATCAGCCGCGTGGAGCGCAGCGCGGGGATGTCGCCGATCTCGCGCACCAGTCGGGGGCCGTCGGTGTCGGGCAGGCGCATGGCGATCAGGGCCGTCTCAAACGGCCGGCCCGCTTCGGCCGCTGCGCGCAGCAGCCGCAGGGCGGCGGCGCCGTCCGCGGCGCTGTCGGGCTCGATCCCCCAGCTGGCCAGCGTGCTCTGCAGGGTCGCGCGGTCCTGCGCGTCGCTGTCGACCACCAGCACGCGGGCGCCGGTGAGGTCGTTGCCGAGCAGGTCGGCCTCCAGGCCCACCCCGGGCACGTAGGGAACGGTGAACCAGAAGCGGCTGCCCGCGCCGGGCTGGCTGTCGCAGCCGATCGCGCCGCCCATCAGCTCGACCAGCTGCTTGGAGATGCACAGTCCCAGTCCGGTCCCGCCGTAGCGCCGGGTCGTGGTGGCGTCGGCCTGCGAGAAGGGCTCGAACAGTGCGGCCAGCTTCTCGGCGTCGATGCCGATCCCGGTGTCGGTCACCTCGAAGCGCAGGCGCTCCTCGCTGCCGGGCCCGTCGACGATGTCGACGCTGACGGCCACGTCTCCCTCCGAGGTGAACTTCACGGCGTTGGACAGCAGGTTCATCAGCACCTGACGTACGCGGTTCCCGTCGCCGGTGGTGACCGAGGCCACGTCCTGGCCGACCGTCACCTCCAGGGCGAGGCCGCGCTCGGCCGCCTTGACCCCGACGATCTCGGCGACGTCGTCGACGGCAGCCCGCACCGAGAAGTCCTCGCGGAGGATCTCGAGCTTGCCGGCCTCGATCTTGGAGAAGTCCAGGATGTCGTTGATCACTCGCATGAGCGCCTCGGCCGAGGTCATGGCCACCTGGGCGTACTGGGACTGCTCGCCGCTGAGGGAGGTGTCGAGCAGCAGCTCGGCCATGCTGACCACGCCGTTGAGCGGAGTGCGGATCTCGTGGCTCATGTTGGCCACGAACTCCGACTTCAGCCGCGACGCCTCAAGCGCCTTCTCGCGGCTGGCGCGCAGCTCGTCGTCCATGCGCCGGCGCTGGGAGATGTCGCGCCACACGCTGAAGGCGCCGGTGATCGAGCGATCCTCGGAGCGGTAGGGGGCGATGTCCACGCTGTAGGTGCGGCCGTCGCCCGCGGTGTACTCCAATGAGCCGGACTCGCCGCCCAGCGCACGGTGGATGGCGGGCTCGAGCGCGTCAAGCCGGTCCGGGGTGATGACCTCGGAGAGCGCCCTGCCCTCATAGGCATCACGGGGGATGCTGAGCTCTTTCATGAGCGCGCCCTCGACGAAGGTGCAGCGCAGGTCGCGGTCATAGAGCACCACCATCGTGTCGGGCAGGCTGGAGAGGAGCACGCGCTGGCGGTTCTCGGTCTCCTCGCGCCCGATGCGGGCGGCACGCTCGGCGGTCACATCCTGGGCGGTGCCGGCGATACGGGGCGGCAGCCCGACGCTGGGATCGCCGGCCAGGTAATCGCCGCGCACGGACAGCATCCGCACCCGTGACCCGCCGAGGGCCACGCGGTACTCGTCGACGAAGGGTTCGCGCTTGCGCACGATGTCGAAGATCCGGGTCCGCACGCGCTCGCGGTCCTCCGGGTGCACCAGGGCGAGGAAGTCGTCAAGCGGCGGCGCGTCGGAGAGGGGGCTCACGCCGTGAAGGAGATACTGCTGTACCGACCAGGCGGGCTCGCCGCTGTCCAGGTTCCACGTCCAGCTGCCCACGCCGGCGATCGACTGGGACTCGTCGAGCAGCCGTCGGCCCTCCCGCAGCGCGGACTCCGCGGCCTTGGCCCGCGTGATGTCCTCGACGTGCGACACGAAGTGCAGAGGCGTGCCGTGCGCGTCGCGCACGAGCGACACCGAGAGCTTGACCCAGATGGCGTGCCCCGCCTTGTGGAAGTAGCGCTTTTCCATCTGGTAGGTCTGGATCTCACCGGCGAGGACCTGCCCGAGCTTCTCGACGTCGGCATCGAGGTCATCGGGATGCGAGATGTCCTGGAAACTGAGCGCCAGCAGTTCGGACTCGGTGTAGCCGACGATGTCGCACAGCGCCCGGTTGACCTCCAGCCAGCGGCCGTTGGGGCCGACGAGCGCCATGCCGATGGGCGCCTCGTCGAAGGTTTCGCGAAAGCGCGCCTCGGACTGCTCGAGGTCGAGCTCGAGCCGGTGCTGCTCCGTGACGTCGCGGGCGATGGAGGTGGCGCCGATGACATTGCCGTCGGCGTCGCGCAGCGGGGCGGCGGACAGGTCGACGAAGATGCGCGAGCCGTTGCGGTGGCGGCGCGGCAGCGCGCGCTCGATGATGTGCTCGCCCGCGCTCAGGCGCGCCATCAGCTGCCCGGCGTCGGGGCGGCTCCCGTCGGCCGGTGCGGGCGCGGTCTGCACGGTGCCGACCATCTCCTGAGCGGGCAGGCCATACAGCCGCTCGGCGCCGGCGTTCCAGCTGGTGATCGTCCCGTGGAGGTCCACCGTGATCACCGCGTCGTTGGTGGACTCGACCACCCGGGCCAGCTGCTCACGCTGGACCTGGGCTGCCCGGCGCTCAGCGATATCGCGCACCAGCGCGTTGAAGCGCGGGCCGTCGGGCGTCTGGACTCGAGCGATGGACACCTCCACCTCGAGGGGGTGGCCGTCGCGGTGACGGGCGGTGACCTCGACGGGGAGCGACGGCAGGTCGGCCGCCGCCGAGGCGTGGCGCTCCAGGCCGTAGCCGGCGGTGAGATCGGGGAGGATGGTCTCTGAGACATAGGTGCCGACCGCCTCGCCGGCGCTCCAGCCGAAGAGCCGCTCGGCGGCCGGGTTCCAGTCGACGATGAGATGGTCGGCGTCGACGGCGATGAAGGCGTCGTGCGCGCTCTCGATGATCGTGCGGGTCTCGTGCTCACGGGCGATCAGGGCGCGGTTGGCCGCGCGCAGGTCGAGCTCGGTCATGATGTTGTGCGCCAGCTCGGTGAGGATCTCGATCTCGATGTCGGTCCACTCGCGGGGGCGGTGCTCGATGGCGCAGAAGGAGCCGAGGGTCTGGCCGTCGGCGTCGGTGAGCGGGACGCCGCAGTAGGCGATCACGTCGAGGTCCTCGACGGCCCCGTTGTCCTTGACCCGCGGGTCCTGGCGGGCGTCGGTGACGACCAGGGGGGCGGCCCCGGTCACGACGTGCTGGCAGAAGGAGTGCGAGAGGGGCGTCTCGTTGACTGCGGTGCCCACCGAGCTCTTGAAGTACTGGCGGCGGTCATCGACCAGCGTCATCGTCGCCACCGGGGTACCGAGCAGCTTTGTCGCCAGCCGCGTCAGCCGGTCGAAGACCTCTTCGGGCTCGGAGTCCATCAGCTCGGCCCGTGCCAGGGCCTCCAGACGCGCAGGGTCGCGCAACAGGTCGCTCATCTTTCCGGTGATCGGCAGCAATGGCCCGGACCTGGAGTCCCGATTTCGGTAGCGTCACCGGCCCATGGACTGGGTGGCGCACATCCACCTCTGCGGGCACCTCCGCCTCACCGTGAGTGGAGTGGCCCAGGAGCTGTCGCTGCGTGGACGACAGGGCCGCCTGCTCTTCGCCTTCCTCGTCCTGCATCGCGGCCGGCCCGTCCCGCGCGACGCGCTGGTGGAGGCCCTGTGGGGCGAGGACGGGTTGCCGCCCAGCGAGGGGGCGCTCGCCCCGGTGCTCTCTCGCCTGCGCCGGGCGATCGCGCCGGCGACCGTCGAAGGGCGCGACAGCCTCGCCCTGATGCTGCCCGAGCCGGCATGGGTCGACGTCGAGGTCGCGCGCGACGCCGTGACCCGGGCGCGCGGCGCGGCCCACGCCTCTGAGCGGCTCACCCACGCACAGACGGCGATGACGATCGCCGGGCCGGGCCTGCTGCCGGGGCTCGACGCGCCGTGGCTGACCGCGGAGCGCGACGCGCTCGAGCACCTGCGCGTCGAG
>DATJTQ010000286.1:0-44300 GCA_035503355.1 Solirubrobacteraceae bacterium | reverse complement strand
AGGTCGAACTGGCCGACCGGCAGCCGCCCGATGCCGGGCAGGCCCACCGTGCGCGTGACGATCCACAGCACGGTCAACACCAGCTGCAGCGCGATGCCGACCCGGTACACGGTGGCGCTCGACGACCGCGCGGCGGCCAGGGCCAGCCAGGCGAGCTGCACGACGGCGATCGCGGCCTCCCCCACGGCCACCGCCCCATGCCCCGCGGGCATGGTGACCGCGGAGAACAGGTACACCGCGGCCAGCGCGGCGCACAGGACGTTCATCGCCGGCCGGGTGACGCGGTCGGCCGGGGCCGCCGCACCCACCCGACAAGAACCATGAGCACGGCCGCGAGCCGAGGCCGCGACGCTGTGATCCACGGTGGCCACCGGTCCCGGCGATCGCTCAGGCGGAGGTGACCCGGAAAGCGCTGACGAGTGCCTGGAGCTCCTGGGCGGAGCTCGCGAGCTGCTCAGCCGAGGCCGCGACCTGCTGGGTGGAGGCCGAGGTCTGCTCGGTCGCCGCCGAGGCGTGCTCGGCGGCTGACGACGCCTGCGCGGCGACGGCGGCCACGCTGTCCATCTCCTCGGCCATGCGCTCGGCGCCCGCGGCGATCTGCTGGGTGGCGCGCGAGATGTCCTCGGACTGCTCGGTCATCTCATGCACGGCCTCGCTGATGCGCTCGAAGGCGGGGCGCGTCTGGGCGGCGGTGGCGGCCGACTGGCCCGTGCGCTGGGCTCCGTCCTCCACGACCGACACGGCCAGGCGGGTCTCGTGCTGGATCTGGTCGACGATGTGGGAGATCGCGGCGGCGGCCTGGGATGACTCTTCGGCGAGCTTTCGCACCTCCTCGGCCACGACGGCGAAGCCCTTGCCCGACTCGCCGGCGCGCGCGGCCTCGATCGCCGCGTTGAGAGCCAGCAGGTTGGTCTGGTCGGCGATGCCGGTGATGGTCTTCACGATGGCGCCGATGTGCTCAGACTTGGCGGCGAGCTCGCCGATGGCCTGCGACGCGTGGCTCGAGGACTCGCTGACCGCCTGGGCCGCGGCGGTGGCCTCGTCGGCGGCGGTGGCGCCCTCGGCGGCGGCCGCGCGGACACGCTCGGCGGCGTCGGCGGTGCGACGGGCGCTCTCGGCGCTGCGGGCGACGGCGGTGCCGACCTCCTCGGCGGATTCGCGGGCGGCGGCGACCGCGTGCACCTGGCGCTGGGCGCCCTCGGCGAGCTGGGTCAGCGACCCGGCGATCTCGGAGCTGGCACGGCCGGCCTCGTCGGTCGTCTTGGCCATCTCGACCGAGGAGGTGGCGACGCCGTCAGCGGTGCGGTCGATGGCCTGCACGATCTCGGCCACGAAGCCGATCCCGCTGCGCAGGGTGCCGATGGCGGAGTCGGCCTGCTCGTCGCGGCCGATGGTGTCGCCGATCGACAGGTCGCGGGCCTGCAGCCCCTCGGCGAGGGCGAGCATGATGTCGTGGTCGTGCTGCTGGGTGACCACCATCTCGGCCTGGCTGTGCGTCTCGCGGGCCAGGGCGACGGAGATGTAGATGAGGACGGCCACCTCGAAGATCACGAAGCCGGCGTGGAGGGCGACCATCTCGAGGCCGTGGGCGCCGGCCCAGGCGGCGGGGAAGACCCAGAAGCCGGCGCCGGCGGCCTGCAGCAGGTGAAAGGTCAGGTGGTGGACGGCGACGATCAGCCCGCCGAAGGCGGGGGCGCGCCAGTCGCGGTAGAGCGCCATGAAGGCCAGCCAGGCGAAGATGTGGAAGTGCAGCTCGGTCATCCCGTGCGCCTCTTGGATGAAGAGGGCCGAGAAGCCGGCGAAGGCGGCGGCGATGGTGCAACGCGACAGCAGCGTGCCGGGGTGGGCGCGGACGACGAACAGCGGCGTCAGCGCCAGGGTCAGGCTGGCCACGATGGCGATGACCCAGTAGCCGTGAAGGGCGGCGAGCCCGATGCCGAAGGGCACGTGGGCGAGCAGCAGCTTGGACAGCATCCCGTCCGCACGCACCTGCTCGTCGTGCAGCATGCGCTCGGCGCGCGCGTCGACCTCGTTCACAGCCATGCCTTTCACCTCGTCAGCTCCTTGCGGAGGGATGGATCCCGTAGACAGTTCCCCTGATAGTCGGCACCGGCGCGCCGGAGTTGAGTCCAACGTCCAGCAACTGGCCAGATGCCGCCGGGCCGCCGGATACGTTGTGCCCACGTGACCTCAGGCCCGATCTCAGATGTGTGGACCTGGGTCTACAACGCCGCACGGTGGACGTGGCACGACCCCGACGGCTACAACTTCATCTCAGGCCCGCTGGCCGACATCACCCTGCTCGGCGGGGCGTACGCCATCGCGCGGCGCCACAACTGCCACGTCAAGGGGTGCTGGCGGATCGCCCGCGCGCAGGTGCCGGGCACCGGCTACATCGTGTGCCGCAAGCACCATCCACACGAGGCGCCGACGCCCGAGAAGGTCATCGAGGCCCACAACGCCGCGCTGGCCCGGCGCGATGAGGTCATCCAAGATCTCGCGCAAACGGCCGCGGCGCACGCCGGAGCGGCGGGGCCACCGGCCCCGGACCCGCCGTAGCGGCCTCCGCTCCGGTTAGATCAGTAAACTTATAAGTTTACTTTGCGTGGATCAACGGGCGGCGGCGGCGGCGCTGCCGATCTGGGGGCCGAGCTCCACCAGTCGCCGGGCGGCGGCGACGATGGCGTCGGAGTCGATGCCGCAGTCGTGCAGGAGCTCCGCCATCTTGCCCGAGCCCGGCAGGTGGGTGACAGCCAGCTTGACCACGCGGGGGCGCTCGTCGGCGTCGGCCATGGCGCTGATGACGGCCTCGCCGATGCCGCCCTCGGGCCAGTGGTCCTCCACGACCACGAACCGCCCGCCGGTCGCCTGGGAGGCGGCGGTGAGCGTGGCCACGTCGACCGGCTTGACCGAGTAGAGGTCGATGACGCGCGCGTTGACACCGTCGGCAGCGAGTGCGTCGGCGGCCTTGACCGCCTCGTGGAGGGTCACTCCGGCGCCGATCAGGGTCACCTGGTCATCGTCGGACTCGCGCACCACGCGCGACCCGCCGATCTTGAACTCCTCGTCGGGCCCGTACAGCGTCGGGAGGCCGGCGCGGGTGGAGCGCAGGTAGGAGATCCCCTCGTGATCGGCCATCGCCTCCGCCAGCTTGGCCGTCTGGTTGGGGTCGGACGGATACAGGACCACCGAGCCGCCCAGGGCGCGGAACTCCGCGAGATCCTCGAGCGCCATCTGCGACGGGCCGTCCTCGCCGATCGAGACGCCGGCGTGCGAACCGTTGAGGCACAGCTTCGCCTGGGAGATGACGGCCATGCGCACGAAGTCATACGAGCGCGAGTGGAATGCGGCAAAGGTGGCCGCGAACGGCGTCCAGCCGCGGACCTGGAACCCCACGGCGGTGGCGATCATCATCTGCTCGGCGATGTAGGCCTCGAAGTAGCGCTCCGGCGTCTTCTTGATCGCCTCGTCGGTATGGGTGGAGTTGGAGACCTCGCCATCGATGACGACGACGTCGCCGCGGCGTTGCATGATCGCGGCCACGCCCTCGCCGAACGCCTTGCGGGTCGGCACGGGGTCGCCGCCGACCTCGTAGGTGGGCAGCGGGACCGACGGGTCGGAGTCAAAGACGTGGGGCGTGCCGGTGCTCTCGGGCTTGGCCACGTTGACGTGGATCGGCCCGACGTTGCCCAGCTCCTCGATGGCCTTGTCGGGGTCCTTGAGCGGCTGGCCGTGCTTGCCCTCCACGTTGGCGGTCTCGGTGGCGCCCTGGCCCTTGATGGTGCGGGCCACGATCATCGTCGGCTTGCCCGCGGTGGCCTCCGCCTCGGAGAAGGCACGGTCGATCTCGGCGATGTCGTGGCCGTCGATCTCGATGGTGTGCCAGTTGGCGGCCTCGGCCCGTTGCGCGTAGGAGCCGAGGTTCCAGCCGTGCATGGTCTCGCCGCGCTGCCCCAGGCGGTTGACGTCGACGATGACGACGAGATTGTCCAGGCCGTTGACCCCGGCGTGCTCGACGGCCTCCCAGATCGATCCCTCGGCCATCTCGGAGTCGCCGCACAGGGTGAAGACGCGGTAGGGCAGGCGATCGAGGTCACGAGCGCAGAGGGCGATGGCGGATGCGATCGGCATGCCCTGGCCCAGCGAGCCGGTGGCGACGTCGACCCACGGGAGGACCGGCGTGGGATGGCCCTCGAACTTGGAGCCGAACTGGCGGAAGGTGAGCAGCTCCTCGTCGGTGATCGCGCCGGCGGCGGCGAACATGGCGTAGACGAGCGGGGAGGCGTGGCCCTTGGAGAAGATCAGGTGATCGTTGTTGGGGTTCTCCGGCGCTGAGTAGTCGTAGCGCAGGTGACGAGCCATCAGGACCGCCATGAGGTCGGCGGCGGACATCGACGAGGTGGGGTGCCCCGAGTTGGCGGCGGCGGCCGCCCGGATGGAGTCGATGCGCAGACGCTGGGCGAGCTGATGGATCTCTTCGTTGGTCATCGGGCCTTCCTCTGAATCGGGGCCGTGTAGTGACGAATTGCGCGCTATACGCAGACGGAAAACATCCCGCGCACTCAACGGTTAATAGCACCCACAGGCCTTTATGGGTCATACGGAATGTGACTATGGGTCGGTGGCCACCTGCCGGTGGCGCGTCACCGCCGCGCCCGCGTCGGGGTGCAGCCGCAGGGCGCCCACCGTCCCCCCCAGCGCGACGAGCGCCAGCAGCAGGAACGCCATCTCATACGGGGTGAGCCCGGTGACGGCGCCCGGCAGGACGCCGCTCAGCGCGCCCCCGGCGCGCAGCGCCACCGCGCCCACCGAGACACCGAGCCCGACGGCCAGCTGCTGCGCGGTGGCCTGCAGTGTGTTGGCGTCACGGATCTGCTCAGGCGGGGTGTCTGAGAACGCGATCGTGGAGTAGCAGGTGAGGCTCACCGAGCGGCCGATCCCGTTGAGGACGGCCACCACCGCGATGATCACCAGCGGCGTGCCGCCGTCAAAGAAGGCGGCGACGACCATCGTGGCCGCCGCCCCGGCGGTGGCGATGATCAGCACCCGGCGAAACCCCCAGCGCCGCAGCATCGGCGTCGTGGCCGGCTTGATCCCCAGGTTGCCGACGAAGATGAAGAGCACCACCGCGCCCGACTTGACCGGGCTCCACCCGAACCCATTCTGGAACAGGAGCGTGAACAGGAACGGGACCGAGGTGATGGTGGTCCAGAACAGCGAGCCGCTCCCGACAGCCACGCGGAAGGTGGGCACCTGCAGGGTGCGCAGGTTGACCAGCGGGTGCGCGGTGCGCAACAGATGGACGGCCGCGCCGGCCAGCGCCACGACGGCGACCACCGCGCACGCACCCACCCTCACCCACGACACCCGGTTCTGTGACAGCAGGTAGGCCATGTAGGTCCCCGAGGCCAGGCCGCCGCAGGTGAGCAGCACGCCGAGGCGGTCCAGCGGCGGCGGGTCCTCGGTGCGCGGAGAGTCGATCAGCCGCCAGGCGGTCACGAAGGCCACCACCCCCAGCGGCCCGTTGACCAGGAACAGCCACCGCCAGCTGGCGTAGGTGGTGATGATCCCGCCGGCCAGCGGAGCGATGATGGGAGCCACCAGGGCCGGCCACACCAGCAGCCCCACGGTGCGGAGCATCTGGGACTTCTCGGTGCGCGCCAGCACGACGAGACGCCCCACCGGCACCATCATCGCCCCGCCGACCCCCTGGAGGATGCGGAACACCACCAGCTCGGCGAAGGAGCCGCTGGCCGCGCAGGCCAGCGAGGACAGAGTGAAGATGGCGATCGCCGAGAGGAAGACGCTGCGCGCGCCCCACCGCGCCGCGATCCACCCGCTCAGGGGAATGAGGACCGCCAGGGTGACCATGTAAGCCGCGATGACGAGTCCCACCGCGGTCGAGGGCACGCCCAGGGCGCGGCCGATCCGCGGCGCGGCGGTGGTCACGATCGTGCCGTCGAGGTTCTCCATGAAGAAGCACCCGGCGACGAGCAGGGCGGTGTTACGCAGGCGTGCAGGAGTCATCAGCGGCGTACGATTAAGCCATGACGTCGCTTGGTTTGGCGTTGCTGGTGATCGGAGCCGTGGTGGCCATCGCGGAAGCGCACTACCCCACGCAGGGTGTCGCGGGCGGCGCGGGGGTCGTGGTGATGGCCCTGGGAGCGGTGCTGGCCATCTCCGGACTCGGCGCCGGGCTGCTGGTGGCCCTGCTGGCCGGCGGCCTGCTGGCCGCGGGCGGCGCGGGGGGAGTGGTCTTCTCGGTGCGCAAGGTCTCAGCCGTGCGCCACCGCCGCGTGCGGACGGGCGCCGAGGGCATCATCGGCCACCTGGGGACGGTGCGCAGCTGGACCGACGCCACGGGCAGCGTGGCGGTCGACGGCGCCCTGTGGCGCGCGCGCCGGTCACTGGGGCCCAGCGACGAGGATGAGGTGCCTGAACTGCACGCCGGCGACCGGATCGTCGTCGAGCACCTCAACGGGCTCACTCTCTCGGTACGCCCGGCCGAAGAATGGGAGCTCCTCTAGTGGTCACCGCCATCATCGTCGTCATCCTCGTGATCCTGGTGGCCGCGGCCACCGCCACGGCCAGCGCGATCCGCGTCCTGCGTGAGTACGAGCGCGGCATCGTCTTTCGCCTCGGCCGCCTGACCGAGGTGCGCGGCCCCGGGCTCCAGTTGCTCATCCCGTGGCTTGACCGGATGGTCCGCGTCAGCCTGCGGACGGTGACGCTGACCATCCCGCCGCAGGAGATCATCACGCGCGACAACGTCCCGGCGCGGGTCACCGCCGTGACCTACTACCGGGTCATCGACCCCAGCCGGGCGGTGACCGAGGTGGAGAGCTTCCAGTCCGCGACGCTCCAGATCGCGCAGACCTCGCTGCGCTCGGTGCTCGGCGTCGTCGACCTCGACACCCTGCTCTCCGAGCGCGAGCACCTCAACGCCTCGCTGCAGGAGGTGATCGACGCCCAGACCGAGCCGTGGGGCATCAAGGTGACGACGGTCGAGATCAAGGACGTGGAGATCCCCGAGCGGATGCAGCACGCGATCGCCCGCCAGGCCGAGGCCGAGCGCGAGCGGCGGGCCAAGATCATCAACGCCGAGGGCGAGGCGCAGGCGGCGTCGCGGCTGGCCGAGGCCGCCGACGTGATCGGCCGTAACCCGGTGACGCTGCAGCTGCGCTACCTGCAGACCCTGCGCGAGATCGGCGGCGGCCAGAACTCCACCATCGTCTTTCCCGTCGACGTCGTGCGCCCGATCGTCCAGGCTCTGGGCGGCGGACCGGCGCCGGCGCAGCAGCCGGCCGCAGAGCCGAGCGAGGCCTCGGGCACCGCGCAACTGGACGCGCTGGTGGAGCACCAGCTCGAGGCGGCGCGCCGGGGCGAGCTCGGCCCGGGCGCCAACGGCGCCGCCGACCCCGCGGCCGAAGCGGCCGAGCCCGAGCCGGCCCGCACCGAGGACCCGTCAGCCGGTACGTGAGGCGATCGCCAGCCCCTCCAGCGCCACCAGCCCGCGGACGGCGACCAGCCGCAGGCGGTGCGCGCCGGGCTTGACCGCCGCGGTGTAGAGGACGCGCCGGCGCGCCAAGCGGCGGGCGTGCAGGTGCAGCGTCCGCGCATGGCCGTCGAGGATGACCCGCAGGACACCACCCCGGGCGGTGCGCTCACCGATCAGTGACACCGCTCCGCCGCGGTAGCGCAGGGTGAAGGCGGCGCCCGGCCGGGTGGTCTGGATCGCGTGCTGCTGCCAGGCGCCACGACGGTGGATAACGCGCCATCCGGCGCTGAAGTGGCCCCCGCGGATCCTCGTGGCGGTGGGGACGACGGTGGTGGCGGTGGCGAACGGGCCGGCGCCGGCTTGCACCCGGAACTGGTAGGTGGCGCCAAGCGTGGCTTTGAAGGAGAGATGGGTCTCGTGGGTGGCCGCCGCCAGTGTCCGCCAGCGCTTGTCGCGCGCGGTGAGCGAGCGCACCTGCACGGTGTAGCTGCTGCCCCCACTCCACCGCACTCCGATCCGCGCCCGCGTCGAGGACGCCGACGCGAGCGGCGGCGCGTGGATGCGCGCGGCGGCGCCCGGCGGCCCGGTCCCCGCGATCGCGCATGAGCGGTCAAAGATGTCCGAACCGAAGTAGGTCTCGCCCGGTAGCGAGGCGTAGCCGAGGTGCGACAGGCCGAACAGGTTCTCCACGCTGCCGAGCATCGTGTAGTGGTTGTAGGGGGTCTCAGAGACCGTCCCCGGCGTGATGCAGGGCGAGAGCAGCACCGCGCCGATGTCCCCGCCGCCGGGGCCGTTCTCGCCCGGCTCGGGGCTGCCCGGTCCAGGTATCTCGCCGCAGCAGGAGCTGTCGTCGGAGGTCGCCGCCTCATCGAAGGTGACGATGAGGAGCCCGTCCTGCTTGAAGGCCGGCGACCCGGTGATCTGCGGCACCCACGTCCTGAGGAAGCTGTCGGCCTGGGCCAGGCCGCCGGGCTCGCCATCGGCGCAGGGCGCGTCGTGCCCGTCGTTGCAGAGGTCCGGGGTGATGAAGGTGTAGTTGGCGGTGCGACTCGCGCTCGAGAGGTCCTGGGGGAGCTCGTCGAGGTTGACCACGTGGGTGTCGCACAGGGTGGTGTCGTCGATGATGGAGTGGAAGTAGACGAAGGGGTTGTGGCGGGTGGCGTACATGTCGGTGGCGGTGGCCGACTGCGTGTTGTCGAGGCTGTTGAGCGCCGGATGCGCGCACACCGCGGTCTCGCGCGAGGGGTCTGAGCCCATTCCCTGGTTGTAGTCGCGCCAGGTGAACCCGGCGGCGTCGAGCTGGTCAGCGATCGTCTTGACCGTGGTCGGATAGACACAGCCGGTGCCCTGCGCCTGGCCGAAGGAGCCGATCGTGCCCGGGACCACGTTGCTGTAGGTCTCGCAGTCGGCCTGGTTGGCGACGTTGGGCGCCTGGCCGCTGATCATCGCGATGTAGTTGTCGTTGGAGTTGTGGCCGATGCCGTAGTAGTGGGGCAGGTAGGCGCCCTGGGCGGTCAGCGTCTTGGACAGGTAGGGAGCCGGCGAGGCGGGCCCGAAGCTCACCGAGGCCGACTCGTTCTCCAGCACGATGATGAAGACGTGGCGGATCGGTGGCTGGGGCGCAGTGGCCGCGCGGGCCATCCCGGGCAGGGCGACGCTGACCAGGCACACCAGAAGGGCGGCGGCGCGGCGCGTCACAGGGCCACGCCCGCGCCGCAGGCCGTGGTGGCGCGGCGCTTGTCGCGGGCCACCGTCCGCTTGCGTGAGGCGATCTTCCGCTTCAGCCGGCGGCGCACGGCGGCGCGCGTGCTGCGGCGCAACTGCTTCTGGGCCCGGGTGAGGGCCGCGCGCGCCCGGTCATACGCGGTCGCGGCCCCGGTGCACGACGGCGAGACGGTCACCTGCATGGATTCGTCGTTGGCGTAGACGCGCCCGATGTCGGTGTCCTCGAGGAACGCGCATACGGTCTGCGCACCGTAGGCCGAGGGGCGTCCCGAGCCCTTCACCGAACCAGCGTAGGCCTTACCGGTGGACGGCTGCGGATTCAGGGCGGCGTTGACCAGCGTCGTGCCCGGCGTCGTCTGGAAGGTGCCGCCGCACTCGGGCGCGAGCCTGACCTCCATCCGCAGCGGCCCCTCGCTGCCGTCCAGGACCCCCGGATCGGCGGTGATGGCGACCGTGATGGGCAGCGGCGCGTGCCGGCGGGCCACCGGGGCGATCGAGATGGTGAGGCCGACGGGGGTGAAGCTGTCGGCGGCGGCGATGGAGGAACAGACGCCGAGGCCGGCGGTCGCGGCCAGCGCCGCGACGAGCGCGGCGGCGGGACGACGGGTCACGCGCGCATCCCGAGCTTGGACGGATGGCGGTACATGGTGGCGGGCGTGGCCGGCGTGTAGTGAAAGCCCAGGCGCTCGAGGTAGCCGCTGGTCAGCATCTCGGCAGGGGTGCGCTCGGGCACCTCCAGCGACGGGACCGTGCCGGGGGGCGCGCCGAGCGGACCGTCGTCGATGCCGGTGCCGCCGCTGTCGGCCGGAGCGGTGCCGCCGCACGCGCTGACGACGACCTCGGGCGGGGAGGGCAGGTTGGGGACCTCGTAGTCGGGCTTTGACTCGAAGTCGAAGGCGGCCGCGATGTTGTTGGCGTATAGGTCGCGGGGCGTCAGCGCCGGCACCCCGTAGCGGTAGCGGATCATCTTCAGGATCGACTCGAAGCCGTAGATCGAGTGGTCCACGTGCCCGCGGCGGGCGTACGGGGAGACGACGACGGCGGGGATGCGGAAGCCCATCTGACCGAAGTCGTTGGCGAGGGTGCGGCTCTGGCGCAGGTCCGGCACCCGTGGCGGAGCCACGTGATCAAAGAAGCCGCCCCACTCGTCGTAGACCATGAACAGGGCGCCGCGCTTGAACTGCGGCGAGCTCATGAAGGCGTGGACGATGTCGGCCTGGAACGCCTGACCGACGCGGATGTCGGCCAGGGGGTGCTCATCGCCGCTGGTCCCCTGGCTCTCGCCCTGGAAGGCCGGGTCCACGAAGGACAGCGCCGGGAGGGTCCCGGCCGCGGCCCGCTCGTAGTACTCCTGGACCTGGCCCGAGCGCGCCAGCCCCGGCGCGCCCCACAGGGCCGAGATCGGCAGGTCGGTGTAGAAGTAGCGGTTGGACACGCCGACCTGGCTGAGCGCGTTGAAGATGGTGGTGTCCGGGAAGCCGAGGCCCTTGGAGCTCACCGGCAGGGAGTTGTCGGTCATCCCGTAGGACTGGGCCGCGTGCATGTACTCGCGGTTGGGATAGGTGGGGCCCAGCAGCGAGCAGAAGAAGCGGTCAAAGGTGGTGAAGGCCTTGGCCGCGTGGGGCGTGAAGGGGACGTCGGCCTCCTCGTAGTACCCGATCGAGAAGACGTCGGAGTCGGCGCGCAGGAAGCCGTCCATGCGGCCGCCGTCGAGCTCGGTGCGCCCGCCGTCCCAGGAGTGATCGGGGTCCTCGAAGCCGCAGCTCTGGGTGAAGTTCAGGCGGTGGGTGGAGAGCTTCTGGCCCGCCGGGTTGGTGAACTGCAGCCCGGCCTGACGCCCGTCGGCGCCGGGCAGCCAGCCCAGGTAGTGGTCAAAGGAGCGGTTCTCCATCATCAGCACCACGAAGGTGTCGATGGGGAGGTTGCGCGGCGAGGGGAGCTTCACGCGCCGCTGGCGGCGGGCGGCCTCGGCGACGACGACATCGGGATCGAGGACGAGTCCCATTCCCGCGGCCAGGCCGGCGCTGACCGCGGTCCGCTTGAGGAAATCGCGCCGTGTCTCGTACGCGTCGGGCGCGACTGTGAGCAACCGTTCCGCCTCGTGCGGAGAACGAATGTCGCTCATGAGACCGGATAGTAGACCGCCAGCGCGGTCCCGTGTGTCAATGGGATGTGAACGCTAGCGGGGCGACGCGGTGCCGCTGATCGACGACGGCGACCATTTGCCGATCTGGCCGGCAAGGTTGACCGCCCGCACACGGAACCGATAGGTCTGACCGGCCTTGCCCGTGAACGAGTAGGACGTGCGCTGCGTATGGCGCAGGATCGTGTGCCAGCCGCCGTGGAGACGCTCCTGGAGCTCGGAGTAGGCCAGCGGTGTGCCGCCCTTGGTCGACACCTTCCAGTTGACGCTCAGGTGCACGCGGCCGTGGCCGGCGCTGCCGTTGACTCCGACGCCGCCGCCGGTGATCTCCGGCGGCGATGGCCCACATTGGCGGTTGTAGATGTCCTTGCCGAAGTACGTCGAGTGCGGCAGGCCCGCGTAGCCGATGTGCGATAGCCCGAAGATGTTCTCGACGCTGCCGAGCATCGTGTAGTGGTCATACGCCGTCTGCGAGACGGTGCCCGGCTTGATGCAGGGCGACAGCAGCACCGCGCCGACGCGCCCGCCGCCGGGGCCGGTGCCGCCGGGCTCGGGCGCGGCCGGGCCGGGGATCTCACCGCAGCACGAACTGGCGTCCGAGGTGGCCGCCTCGTCGAAGGTGATGATGAGCAGGCCGTCCCGCTTGAACGCCGGTGAGCCGGTGATCTTCGGCACCCAGGTCTGCAGGAAGGCGTCGGCGCGCGGCAGCCCGCCGGTCTGGCCGTTCGCACAGGTGGCGTCGTGGCCGTCGTCGCACAGGTTGGGCGTGATGAAGGTGTAGTTGCGGGTGCTCGACACGCGGGCCAGGTCGCTGGGCAGCGCGGTGAGGTTGACCACGTGGCTGTTGCACAGCGCCGCGTTGTCGATGATCGAGTGGAAGTAGACGAACGGGTTGTGGCGGCTGGCGTACATGTCGGTGGGCGTGGCCACCTCGGTGTGGTCAGGCTGGCCCACCACGGGGTGACCGCAGGTGGCCGACTCGCGGGTGGGGTCGGCGCCCATGTCCTCGCTGTAGTCGCGCCAGCTGAGGCCCGCGGTGTCGAGCTGCCCGGCCACAGTGGCCACGTTGGACGGGTACACGCACCCGCTGCCCGGCTCCTGGCCGAAGGATCCGAGCGAGCCCGCGGGGAAGTCGGCGAAGACGCCGCAATCGGCGCGCGTGGAGGGGTTGGGAGCCTGGCCGCTGATCATGGCGATGTAGTTGTCGAGCGACGCGTGGCCGACGCCGTAGTAGTTGGGGAGAAAGGCCCCCTTGGCGGTGAGCGTCGTGGCCAGGTAGGGCGCCGGGGAGCCGGCCCCGAACGTGACGGCCGCCGATTCGTTCTCCAGCACGATCACGTACACGTGGCGGACCTGGAACGTGCCGCCCACGGGTGCGGCCAGCGCCGAGGACGCGGCGGCGAGCAGAACGGCCGCCAGCGCAGCGATGAGCGTTCCGATCACGGCTGGCCGAAGCGCGGAGCGGGATCTCACGGCGGGCAGACTAACCTCAGCCAGCGGCTATGGCAATCAGATCAGACATCCGCAACATCGCGATCATCGCCCACGTCGATCATGGCAAGACGACGCTCGTCGACGCCCTGCTGTGGCAGTCGGGCGCCTTTCGCTCCAACCAGGACGTGGCCGAGCGCGTGCTGGACTCGATGGACCTCGAGCGCGAGAAGGGGATCACGATCCTGGCCAAGAACACCGCCGTGCGCTACGGCGGGGTCAAGCTCAACATCGTCGACACCCCTGGCCACGCCGACTTCGGCGGCGAGGTCGAGCGGGGGCTGACCATGGTGGACGGGGTGCTGCTCCTCGTCGACGCCTCCGAGGGCCCGCTGCCTCAGACGCGCTTCGTCCTGCGCAAGGCGCTCGAGGCCCGGCTGCCGGTGATCCTGGTCATCAACAAGGTGGACCGGCCCGACGCGCGGATCAACGAGGTGGTCGACGAGGTCTACGAGCTGTTCCTCGACCTCGATGCCGACGAGTCGCAGATCGAGTTCCCCATCGTCTACACCAACGCCAAGGCCGGCCAGGCCTCCGTCGATCCGGCCGAGCCCGGGACCGACCTGGAGCCCCTGCTCGACCTGCTGGTGGAGCACGTCCCGGCGCCCGAGTTCGACCCCGACCATCCTCTCCAGGCCCACGTCACCAATCTCGACGCCTCGCCGTATGTGGGCCGGCTGGCCATCTGCCGCGTACGCCACGGGACGATCCGCCGCGGCGAGACGATCGCCTGGTGCCGCCACGACGGCTCCATCGAGCGCGTCAAGGTGTCGGAGCTGTATGTCACCGAGGCGCTGGAGCGCGTCGAGGCCGCCGAGGCGCAGGCGGGCGAGATCATCTCAGTGGCCGGGATCCCCGAGATCACCATCGGCGACACCCTGGCCGATGCCGACAACCCCCAGCCGCTGCCGATCATCACGGTCGACGAGCCCTCGCTCAGCGTCACCATCGGGATCAACACCGGTCCGCTGGCCGGCCAGGACGGCACCCTGCTCACCGCCAGCCAGGTCAAGGCGCGCCTCGAGCGGGAGCTCGTCGGCAACGTGTCGCTGCGGATCTCCGAGACCGACCGTCCCGACGTGTGGGAGGTCCAGGGCCGCGGCGAGCTGGCCCTGGCCATCCTGGTGGAGCTGATGCGCCGCGAGGGGTTCGAGCTCACCGTGGGCAAGCCCCAGGTGGTCACGCGCGAGATCAACGGCAAGACCCACGAGCCGGTGGAGCGGATGAGCGTCGACGCCCCCGACGAGTACGTCGGCGTCATCACCCAGCTGATGGCGCTGCGCAAGGGGCGGATGGAGCAGATGGTCAACCACGGCACCGGCTGGGTGCGGATGGAGTACCTGGTCCCGGCCCGCGGGCTGATCGGCTTCCGGACCGAGTTCCTCACCGAGACCCGCGGCACCGGCCTCGTCCACCACGTCTTTGACCGGTGGGAGCCGTGGCACGGCGACCTGCGGACCCGGCCGACGGGCTCGCTGGTGGCCGACCGGCGGGGAACCGTGGCCGCCTTTGCCCTGTTCAATCTGCAGGAGCGCGGCACCCTGTTCGTCGAGCCGGGCGACGAGGTCTACGAGGGCATGATCGTGGGCGAGAACTCCCGCGCCGAGGATCTCGACGTCAATGCCGTCAAGGAGAAGCACCTCACCAACATGCGCTCCTCCACCGCCGACGAGCTGGTGCGCCTGGTGCCCAAGCGCGAGCTCTCGCTTGACCAGGCCCTTGAGTTCCTACGCGCCGACGAGTGCGTCGAGGTGACACCGCACTCCGTGCGCCTGCGCAAGGTGGCGCTGGACAAGACCCAGCGGGTGCGCGACGCGCGCGCGGCCCGCGCCGCGGCCGGCTCAGCCGCCTGACGCCGCGTGTCGTGAGGGGTGGCCGAGCGCCCCGGCACCACGGATCGGCCGGCTCGGGACGGCAACCTCGATGGGGATGACGGCGCGCCGGCGCAGGGTGCCCCGCATCCGCAGGACGCTCGGGAGCATCGGGACCGCGGCGGCCAGCCCTCGTACCTGCTCGCCGAGGCGCCGCTCGCGGGCGGCGTGCCACAGCCACCCAGCCTGACGGTAGGCGACCAGCGGCAGCCACCGCGCGGGAAACCACTTGGCGACGAGCAGGACGGAGTTGCGCGCCACCAGACGCCGGTGACCGCCCGGGAGCTCGCCCGAGGATCCCTCCCCGGCGTGATGGGCGACGGCCGGCTCATAGCGGCAACGCCAGCCGGCCAGCCTCAGGGCCAGGGCGAGATCCACGTCCTCCAGGTACGCGAAGTAGCGCTCGTCAAAGCCGCCGGTGGCCAGTACCGCGTCGCGGCGATACAGCGCCGCGCCCGCGCATGCCCCGAACACCTCCCCGGCGGCATCGAAGCTCCCGTCGTCGCGGGTGAAGCGGCCGCGCTGCTCACACGCGCCGTCGCGGCGCAGCACATCGCCTGCGTCATAGATCTCACCGGGAGCGCCGAGCTGGACCATCTTGCAGGCCACGGCGGCCGCCCGAGGATCGGCGGCGAGGGCACCGGTCATCCGCGCCACCCAGTCGGGCTCGACCTCCACGTCGGTGTTGAGCAGCGCGACGTACTCGCCGGTGGCCACGCGGATGCCCTGGTTGACGGCGTGGGCAAACCCCGTGTTGGTGGCCAGCGCCACGACGCGGACGCTCGGGTGCGCCGCGCGCAGGTGCGCGACCGAGCCATCGCTGGAGCCGTTGTCGACGGCGATCACCTCGTGGACCGCCTGGCTCTGGCGCGCGATCGACCCCAGGCACCCATCGAGCCAGCGGCGGCCGTTCCATACCGGGATGACCACCGAGACCGACCCCCGCCCGCCCCCGGTATCGTCGGCGCCGTGCTGCGAGCGCTGGTGGCCCTCTTCGCGATCCTCGTCTGCGCCTGGTTCGTGGTCGGCGTGCGCCAGGCCCGGGATGCTGACCACGCGACGGCGCTCCTCGCCGCCGGCGCCCACATCTCGGGGCGCGACGCGGCCCAGGTGAGCTCGCTGCTGCGCGGCGCGGGACAGCTGAATCCCGACCGGCAGGTCGACGTCCTGCGCGCCCAGCTCCAGACCGAGCTCGGCCATCGCGCCGCCGGCGAGCGCATCCTGCGCGGCGTCGTCTCCGCCGAGCCCCAGAACGCGGTGGCGTGGGTGCAGCTGGGCCGCACGGCGACCGACAACGCCACCCAGCGCCAGGCGCTGCGCCGGCTCGGAGTGCTGGTGCCGCCGGTGCATCCCAGCCACTAGGCGCCGCCCCAGCCCAGGGCGGCGATCAGCCGCTGCACGAGCGCCTCGTCAAACGAGCTGTCCCAGTCGCGGCTCCAGGCCACCGCGCTCCCGCGCACGCGGCGCTCGGCGTCGCCGGCGCCGGCGACCGCCTGGCCGATGGCCTCGGCGATGGCGTCGATGGCCGGGGGCCCGGCGAGGAGGTTGTCCGAGATCGCCGCCAGCGCCTCGCTGGTCTTGTTCTCGAAGGTGTTGGTGACGGTCAGCATCCCCGCCGAGGCCATCTCGATGGGGACGAGGCTGGGGTGCGGCGTGTACATCAGGGCCAGCCCGACGTCGTGGTCGCGCAGCAACTGGGCGTACGCGTCCTGGCCGGTGCGGGGCAGCAGGCGCAGCGCGGCTCCCTCGCCCAGCGCCACCGAGGTCTGCGCCGCCAGCGACCCGATCCCGTTGAGCTCCCAGTCGGCGGGCAACGTCCCACGCTCCAGGGCGCGGCCGAGGGCCAGGACGCCGAGCTCGAACAGGTTCCGAGCGGCGTGTGGCTCGGGACGGGCGTAGAAGAGCAGCCGCCGCGAGCGCCGCGCCGCCAGATCGTGGGCCTCCGGCGGGGGCACCGCGGTGATGGCGTTCTGAAAGGACGCGGAGCTCGCGTCGCCGTCCTGGCCGTCGGCGAAGACGCCGATCGCGTGGCGGTGGAAGTACTCGCGCAGCAGCTCTGAGGAGAAGAGTCCGAAGTGCGGCCCGGCGGCATAGGACTCCTGGGCCAGCGCGGCGTAGGTGCCCATCGGGAAGGTGAACGGCTCGTACTCCTGGATCAGATAGAGAAAGCGTCGCTCGTCGGGGCCGCCGGCGCTGGACTCCGCGAGGGTCCGCATCGCGGCCTGCGCGATGTGCGCCGTCCACCAGGTGGTGGCGATGAACCCGTCGCGCGGGTTGACCTCGAGCGGCGCCTGCTCACGCCCGAAGACGACCTCGAGGCGATCGAAGACCCCGTCGAGGCCGCTGTAGGCCTCGATCGTGCGCCGCCACGATCGCGGCAGCCCGCCCACCGGGTCCACGGTGACCACGCGCACGCGCAGCCCCGCTGCGACCAGGCGGTGCGCGAGATTGAACTTGGCGATGTAGCCGCCGAAGAAATGATCGAGGTCGATGGTGGGGATCAACAGGTTGACCCGCACCGGCGCCGCCGGCGAGGGGTCAAGGGCCAGCGGCGCGATCTTGGCTTCGACGGCCCGCGCCGCCGGAGCGATCGCCGCCTCCCGGGCCGGGCGCGGCGCGAGATCGGACGGCGGGACGGCGTCCAGGCGCAGCCGCCGCTGCGGCCGCGGTCGCGCCGTGGCCGCCACCAGCCGCCGCCACATCAGGGCCCAGAACAGCATCCACTCGGCGCCGAGGGTCTCGGTGCGCCGTCCCGTCAGCTCCCGCACGCCGCGGTAGCCGAGCAGGCCGAGCGCGCTCCACGATCGATCGGCGCGCTCGAACCGGTCCAGGGCCCGCCGCGCGGGCGCGGTGATCCGGCCCTCGCAGCGCAGCCGCAGGATGGCGATGCACTGCCGCAGGCGGCAGACGTCGACGAAGTAGTGCATCCGCCACAGGCGGACGCTCTCGCGCCGGTCACGCCGTCGCAGCCGCGAGGCCAGGCTCGGCATGCGGTTGGCCGCCGCGTGACCCAGCGCCGCGTTCCCGTGCTGCACGTAGTCATAGAGCGGCCGGTCCACGAAGCGGACCTCGCCCAGGGCCAGTGCCACCAGCCCCAGCCAGTGATCGTGGTAATGGGCGAACTGGGCCGGCGGGAACGGCAGCGCGTCGTCCAGCAGGTCCCGGCGCAACAGGATGGCCGCCCCGGAGACCGAGTTGGCCACCAGCAGCGAGAGCATGTCGGTGTGGTTGTTGTCCCGGGCGTTCCAGTAGGTCTCGGAGATGAGCTCCCCGTCGCGCGCGACGACGCGGCAGTCGCTGTAGGCCAGCCGGGCGTCGCCGATGGCCTGAAGCAGCGTCGCCAGCTTGTCGGGATGCCAGCGGTCGTCCTGGTCTGAGAGGGCGACGTAGTCAGCTGCGCGCGGCACGAGGGCGAGCGCGCGCTCGAAGTTGCGGTAGAAGCCGAGGCGGCGGGGCGCGCGGGACACCTGAAAGCGCTCGTCACCGGCGACCGCCTGTTGGAGGAGGGCGAAATGCTCCGCGTCAGACCCGTCGTCGGAGATGAGGCAGATCCACCGGCGATGGGTCTGGGCGCGGATCGACTCCAGCTGGCCCTCAAGGAGCTCCTGCGGCGGATTGTGGGTGGCCATGCAGATCGCCACCAGTGGTGCCTCCCCCTCGGGGAGGTGAGCGGCCGGCTTCGGCGCCGGCAGCGGCGCCACGGCGATCGTCCCCAGCGACGCGTGCGCGGTGGAGCCGGTGTCGAGCTGGGCGCGCAGCCCGACCGCGAGCCGGCGGCCGGGGGCCGGCGCCGTGACCGGAATCAGCCCCCAGAATCCGCTGCGATAGGACCGCAGCTCGGGGTCCTCGGCGGAGGCGGGGTCCCCGGTGAGCCCGGCGGTGTCGTAGGGGTCGATGCCGGGATGCAGCTCGGCGAACGGATCCAGGCGCGGCATGCCGAACGCCATCACGGGGTGGCTGGCCCCGTCGAGCTCGAACGACAGCGCCGCGATCCCCGCCAGCGGGGCAAAGCACCAGCCGCACACGAACACCGCGGTGCCCGCGCCGACGGCGATTTCGGTGGGCAGCGGAACGTCGAGGCGAGCGAACAGCGACGAGCCCCCCGGCTCGAGAACGTCTGGGTCTGGCACGCCGGGCACGCTAGTCGATGCCCACTAGACTCGCCGGTCCCGTGCCGCGCTTCTCGCTCGATTACGACCCCATGGAGACCGATCCCGGCCGCTGGGGCCACTCGCTGGGCAATCTCGGCGAGCTGCTCTTCGCCTGCCTGGATGCGGCCGACCCCCGCTCGCTGGTGGAGGTCGGGGCCTACGCCGGCGACGTGTCCAAGATGCTGGTCGGCTGGGCCGCCGGCACGGCGACCGAGACGACGCTGGTGTCGATCGATCCTGACCCCCAGCCGTCGCTGGTGGCCCTGGCCGAGGCCCACCCCGAGCTCGAGCTGGTGCGCCGCACCAGTCTCGACGCGCTCCCGGACCTGGCGGCCGCCGACGCCTACATCGTCGACGGCGACCACAACTACTACACCGTCAGCGAGGAGCTGCGGCTGATCGCGCAGGCCGCGCCGGGTGCGATGCCGCTGGTGTTCTGCCACGACGTGTGCTGGCCCCACGCCCGCCGCGACAGCTACTACGCGCCCGAGACCATCCCGGCCGAGCACCGCCAGCCGATGGTGGAGGGCAGCTATGTCTTCCCGGGCGTGCCCGGGTTGCACGACGGGGGGCTGCTCTACCCGTGGCCCGCCGTGCAGGAGGGCGGCCCTCGCAACGGCGTGCTCACCGCGGTCGAGGACTTCGTGGCCGGCCGCGACGACGTGCGCTTCGCCGTCGTGCCCGCCTTCTTCGGGCTCGGCGTGCTCTGGTCGCGCGACGCGCCCTACGCCGAGGCGCTGGAGGGGATCCTCGGCCCGCTGGACCGCAACCCGGTGCTGGAGCGCCTGGAGGCCAACCGCGTGCTGCATCTTTCCGTCGGCCAGTACCAGTGGGCGCGGGCGGAGTACCACGCCCAGCGCGGCGGACGCAAGGACGCGGTGCTGCGCAAGCTCCTGCAGTCCGGGGCGTTCGCGGTGGCCGTGGCGGTGTCGCGGCTGCGCCAGCGCGGCGAGCCGGCCTTCACCAAGGACGAGATCCGCGCCGTGCTGCCGGAGTACGAGCGCTGAGCACGGCGGCCGGCGGGCGCTCGGGCGACGCGCCCGCTCAGTGCGGAGCCGAGCCGTCCGAGGCGGCGCCGTTGGCGCCCGCGCGCCGCGACCGCCAGCGGTTGCGCCAGTAGTTGGCGCGGCGCAGCGGCTCGGTCATTCGCCAGCCGATGCTCGTCTTCATCACCTCGAGCTCACGTTCGAGCTCGAGCATGCGGGCGTCGGCCTTCAGGCGGTTGGCCACCGACTGGCCGACGGCGGCAGCGGCCTCGGCCTCGGCGCGGCGGGCGCGGTACTTCCAGTCACCGCCGGACTCGCCGACCAGCGGCATCCGTCCGTCCCACTTGTCGGCGATCCGCATGTGGGCGGCCATCCAGCCCTCGACGTCCTGGATGAGATCGAGCGAGTGGTGGTGGATCGCCTTGAAGTCCGCGGTGACGACCTTGCGGCCCGCCTCGCGGACCTGGAGGCAGAAATCGAAGTCGTAGCCGTGCAGGGCGCCCAGCGACTCATCGAAGCGGACGTTGCGCACCACCCAGGGCGAGAGGCCGAGGATGAACCCGTCGACGGTGTCGACCTCGCCGGTGCGGGCGTAGGGCGGCAGGTTGGCGTTGTCGTAGGAGAAGGCCGGTAGATCGCCGCCGCCCAGCTCCGTGTAACGGTGGATGAACGACGCCCAGGTCACCGACCCCTCCCACCACGCGATGCTGCGCACGCCGATGGCGCCGACGCAGCCGACGACGCCGACGTCGGGGTCAGCCAGCGCGCCGCGCAGCGTGGCGCAGAAGTCGGCGTCCAGCAGCTCCGCGTCCTGGTGGACGAGCACCAGCGCCTCGAGGTCGTCGAGCTGGGCGGCCTGGTCGAGGATCAGGTTGTAGGCGCGAAACAGCGTCCCGAGGGGGCCGTCGGCGAAGACGACCGAGTCGGGTTCTCGCACCAACTCGATCCCCTTCTCGGCGTAGCGCCGATACGCGACATCGTCGGTGATCGCCGAGCCGAAGGCGATCAAGCTCCGTCCCGCCTCCTGCGCCGGGGCCGGTGGCGGCTCCCCCAGGCGCGCGCCGCCCGCAGTGGATGGGATCTCAGCGCCTCGATCTCCCGCTCGGCGGACTCCAGCCGTGCCTGGAGCTCGGCCACCTCCTGGGCGAGGGCCATCTCCTCGACGGCGGGCACCCGCTGGCGGGGCTCGCGAGCCACCGCCCGCGTCACGCCGGCTGTCGCCCGCGGGGCGGCCGCGGCCGAGGGCTGGGCGTCCGCCGTGGGGAGGTCGTCCGGCTCGCTGGCCCGTCGCCACCGCGCGGCGCTCCAGTCGATGCGCTCGATCGGCTCGGTGATCCCGTTCTCCTCGCGAAAGTCGTCGACCGCCTGCTTGCAGGGGCCGAGCGCCAGGTAGTCGTCGACGACGAGGTAGCCCCCGGCGGCGAGGTTGGGGTAGAGCACCTCCAGCGACAGCTTCGTGGCGTCGTAGCTGTCGCCGTCCAGGCGCGCGATCGCCCATCGCCGCGGCGGGAGGGTCGGCAGTGTGTCCTGGAAGAAGCCGGGCACGAAGGTCACGTTCTCGTCGAGCCCGAATCGGGCGAAGTTGGCCTTGACCTCGTCCACGGGGACGGCGAGGAAGTCACACCCGGCGAGATCGGCGTCGAGGTCATAGCCGGACTGGAGGTCGTGATCGACCGCCGGGAAGCCCTGGAAGGAGTCGGCCACCCACAGCATGCGCTCCTGCTGACCGAGCGAGTTGAGCGTCGCCCGCATCAGCATCGAGGCGCCGCCGCGCCAGGTGCCGGCCTCGATCAGGTCCCCCGCGACGCCGTCGCGCACCACCGTCTCGACGCACTGCTGGAGGTCGTCGAGGCGAGCCAGGCCCACCATGGTCAGGCCGTGCAGCGGCCAGTCGAGTCCGGCGGCGCGGAAGCGCAGATGCTCATCGGCCAGCTCCCACGACATCACCTCGCCGCGGATCGTCCGGGCCACCGAGGTGGTGGTGGTCCCGCCGAGGTCGGCCAGGCACAGCTTGAGGACGTCCAGGTAGGCGCGGCGCAGCCCCTCGGTGTCGGGGGTCGGGCCCGCCGCCCGAGGCGCGCGGGCCGCGGCCAGGCCGTCGGCGAACCGCGTCTCGATGACCTGCTTGAGCCAGTCGGCAGCCGCGCGGGGCGGGTCGGCGATCGATTCCAGCAGGGACATGGGCCGCGATGATAACGACGGCCTGGCCCCCGCCCGGCCACCGGGGTGCCGTACAGTCCCGGCACCGTGGCGCCGACAGGTGAGCAGATGGGCGCGCCGCGGGTGGCCCTCGAGCTTGAACTCCCGCCGGTCCTGGCGGCCGGTCGTGCCTGCGCCCTGCTCTGCTACGGGTACTGCTTCGACGTCGAGCAGCGCGTCGCGGACCTCGAGCTGATCGTCGACGGGCGCCGTCACCGCCCCACCGCGCAGCGCCTGCCCCGCATCGACCTCTACCGGTGGCTGCGCCAGACGGGCGAGGACCCCCACGGCCACAGCTATCGCAGCGGCTGGTGGACCACGCTCGTGGTGCCGGGGCGCGCCGCCGGCGACACGCTCACGCTGCAGGCGGCGGTGCGGTTGGCGTCGGGCGCCGAGAGGATCGTCGAGCTGGCCGAGCTCGAGGTGGGCGATGGCCCGTGTGCCGCGGGCGCGGCGGCCGGGCCGAGGGCGCGGGCAGCGGAGATCGCGCCGGGCACGATCGCGGTCTGCATGGCCACCTTCGAGCCCGAGATGGCCCTGTTCGCCGAGCAGATCCGGTCTCTGCGTGAGCAGACCGACCGGCACTGGGTCTGCCTCATCAGCGACGGCGGATCGGGCCCGGAGGCGCTGGCACAGATGCGCGCGGTGCTCGACGGCGACCCCCGCTTCGTGGTCTGCGCGGCGCCCGAGCGGCTCGGTCCGTACCGGAACTTCGAGCGGGCGCTCACCCTCGTGCCCGAGAGCGCCGAGCTGGTGGCGCTTGCCGATCAGGACGACCGCTGGTACGCGGACAAGCTCGCCGTCCTGCGCGGCGCCCTGGGGACGGCGGCGCTGGTCTACAGCGACCAGCGGCTGGTGACCGCGGATCGACGGATCCTGCGCGACTCGCTCTGGCCGGGGCGCCGCCATGACCGGAGCAACCTCGCATCGCTGCTGGTGGCCAACACCGCCCCCGGCGCGGCCATGCTGTTCCGGCGCAGCCTGCTGCAACGGGCGCTCCCCTTCCCCCAGCTGCCGGGCATCCCCTACCACGACCACTGGCTGGCCCTGGTGGCCCTGGCGGGCGGAGAGCTGGCCTACGTCGACCGGCCGCTCTATGACTATGTGCAGCACACCAGCGCCGTCCAGGGGGCGATGCACGGCGCGCAGGCAACTGAGGCGAGCCGGAGCCGGTCACGCGGCTGGCGCGACGCCTACTTCGCCGGCTACCTGCCGCGCAAGCTCCAGGCTCAGACCCTGCTGGCCCGCGACGGCGCGGGCGGGGGTGCCCGCCTCACCCGGCGCCGCCGCCGCGCGCTGACGCTGATGGCCGCCGCCGAGACGTCGCCGCTGGCCTTCGCCTGGCTGGCCCTGCGCCCGCTGAGGCGAGTATGGGGGCGCGACGAGACGCTGGGCGGCGAGCTGGCCCTCACCTGCGGGATCGCCTGGCGGTGGCTGGTGGCGGCGGCCGTCGCCGGGCGCGAGCGCCCGGGCCGCCGGCCCGGCGATGCGAGCTTCCCCGACCCCCCGCGGTTCGAGCAACGGCGGCTGCGGCGCTGGCGAGCGGGCGGCTGAGCAGCCGATACGCTGTGGCGCGGCGGGCCCTGGGCCTCGCCACCGACGCCAATGACCGCCAGCCGCACTCCGATCGACGAGGCCACCGCGTCGACCATCGACCGTTCGCGCCTCATCGAGGGACCGGTGGTGATCGAGGCGCGTGACGTCACCAAGACCTTCCGGATCCCCGACCGGCGCGTCGACTCGATCAAGGAGCGGGTCACGCACCCGCTCACCCGCCAGACCTATCGGGAGCTGCGGGCCCTGCGGGGGGTCAGCTTCGACGTACACCGCGGCGAGTTCTTCGGCATCGTCGGGCGCAACGGATCGGGCAAGAGCACGCTGCTGAAGATCATGGCCAGCATCTACCGCCGCGACGCCGGCGGGCTGCGCGTCGCCGGGCGGCTGGCCCCGTTCATCGAGCTCGGCGTGGGCTTCAACCCCGAGCTCACCTCGCGCGAGAACGTGGTCCTCAACGGGGTCCTCATGGGCCTCAGCCGCCAGCAGGCGCGGCGCCGGCTCGACGCCGTGCTGGAGTTCGCCGAGCTCGAGCAGTTCGCCGACCTCAAGCTCAAGAACTACTCATCGGGAATGATGGTGCGCCTGGCCTTCGCCGTCATGGTGGAGGCCGACGCCGACATCATGCTCATCGACGAGGTGCTGGCCGTCGGGGACGCCGCCTTCGGGCAGAAGTGCATGGACGTCTTCCGCGCCCGGCGCGACGCCGGCAAGACGGTGGTGCTGGTCACCCACGACATGGCGACCGTGCAGAGCTTCTGTGACCGGGCGATGCTGCTCCACAACGGCGAGATGCAATATCTCGGTGACCCCGAGGAAGCGGCGCTGCGCTACTACCGCCTGAACTTCAGCGGCCATCATGACGCCAGCGCGCCCCAGGACGTGCCCGACGTCAACGTGCGGGTGATCGACGCGTGGCTCGAGAACCCGGCCGGGGAGCGCGTCGACAACATCGAGCAGGGGGAGCCGATCGGCTTCAACGTGATCTTCGAAGCCCGCCACGACCTCGCCCACCCGATGTTCGGCTTCAACTTCCACAACGCCGACGGCGTCCTGCTCTTCGGCTTCAGCCGGGAGTTCGACCCCCCGGACGGCGAGCCCGATGAGTTGCGCGCCGGACGCCGTGTCCGGCTGTCGGGGACGATCGAGAACCGCCTGTTGCCCGGCCGCTACTCGGTGGGGGCGGTGATCAGCCGCAATCGCACCGCCGCCGATCTCGCGCTGCACATGCTGCGGCTCCTGGACTTCGTCGTCTACGGGACCGAGCCGGGCCACGGGAACGTGAGCGTCGACGTCGATATGGACGTCACGGTCGAGGACGGGGCGTGACCAGCGGCGCGATGACCCAGGACGACCGTCTCGTCCTGCGAGAGGTGCAGGGGCCCTCGGCCCTGGGCGGCGGGGCGCGCCGCTCCCTGGAGCTGTTGTGGCTGATCGCCGCCAACGAGTTCAAGCGCACCTACTTCGGGACCGTGCTCGGTTACCTGTGGTCGCTGTGCCGGCCTCTGCTGCTCTTCGCGGTGCTGCTGGTCGTCTTCACCCACGTCCTGCACCTGGGCAACACCGTCGCGCACTATCCGGTGTTCCTGCTGCTCAACATCGTGCTCTTCGGCTTCTTCCAAGAGGCCACCATCACCTCGGTCAGCTCGGTCCTCACCCAGGAGGCGGTGGTCCGCAAGACGCAGTTCCCGCGGCTGGTCATCCCGCTGGCCGTGGTGCTGACCAGCGTGTTCAACCTGGTGCTGAACCTGATCGTGGTGTGCGTGTTCGTCCTCGCCTTCGGCATCTCGCCGAGGTGGACGTGGCTGCTGATGGTGCCGCTCCTGCTCGTCCTGTTCGTGCTCACCACCGCGGTGGCGATGATCCTGTCGGCGCTGTACCCGCGCTTCCGCGACCTGGCGATCATCTGGGCGGTGTTCGCCACGGCCCTGCTCTACGCGACCCCGGTGCTGTATCCGCTCCAGCACGCGCACGGGGCGCTGCGGACGCTGCTCGCCTGCAATCCGCTGGCACCGCTGTTCGAGCTCAGCCGCCGATGGGTGATCTCGCCCGACGCCCCGGTGGCCACGGGCGTGGTGGAGGTGGTGGTGCCGATCGCGCTCATCGTCGGCATCTGCGCTCTGGCCGTGTGGGTGTTCAGGCGCGAGGCGCCGCGGATCGCCGAGGCGCTGTGAGCTGCGGCGCCAGCACGTAGCCGGCCAGGACGACGGCGACCAGGGTCACCGCCGGCATCTGCCAGTCCCAGTCCAGCGGGCTGTGGGCGACGTAGGCGACGAGCGCCGCCAGCGGCCCGGCCACAGCACGCCCGGAGGCGAGGGCGTCGCGAGCGCCGAGCCCGATTCCGGCGAAGCACGCGAGCAGCAGAGCCGCCCCGACGATGCCCAGCTCGGCCAGCGTCTCGAGCTCCAGGGAGTGCGCGTTCTGCGCGAACTCGTTGACCGACCGCCACCGCAACCAGTACACGCTCCACCCCCCGGCGCCGACCCCGTGCAGGGGGCTGGTGGCGAAGGCCCGCAGGGCGACGTCCCAGTAGTCGTAGCGGTTGCTCTGCAGCGTGACCAGCCGGGTCGCGCCGCCCGACAGGGCCGGCTGCCCACTGGTCTCCTTGGCGCCGGCGATGATCGCCACCGCCAGGCCCAGGCAGACGAGGACCGTCGCCCCCAGCGGTGCGTGGCGGCCCAGCGCCAACGGCCGGTCAGCCGCGCGCGCCGCCAGTATGCGCTGCGCCACCGCCGCCGCGATCATCACCACCACCAGGACCACCAGCGTGATCGCCCCCTCGCGCTCCCGGGTGCTCAATGATCCGGCCAGCGAGGTCACGCCCGAGGACGGCGCCGCCACCACGGTGGCCACCACCCCGGCGGACACGGCGACGACGGCCGCCTGTAACTGGGCCCAGGATCGGGCGGCCACGATCAGCGCCACCAAGCCGGCCAGGCAGGCGAACAGGGCGCCGCGCGAGAACGAGACGTACAGACCCAGGCCGAGCGGGGCGCAGGCCGCCGCGGCCGCCATGCGCTGCCACGCCGATCGGCGCGCCGCCCCGGCGATACCGGCGCAGAGCACGAACCCGAGCGCAGCGAGCTCCCCCATGGCGTTCCAGTAGGTCAGCGGCTGCTGCAGGCGGCCCTCGGCGCTCACCGACCGCGCGAAGTGCAGCACGCCCGGCACCAGGCGCTCCGACAGCCCGTAGCTGATGACGATGACGGCTCCGGCGGCCAGCACGGGCTCGACCCAGGGCGCGACGCGCCCGTCGCCCAGCAGCAGCACTGCCGCGATGAGGACGCCCAGATAGACCACGGCGATCTGGGCCTGCGCGTAGGCGTCGCCGGCGATGGGCGCCCAGGTGATCGACAGCGCCGTCCACGCCGTCAGGGCCGCCATGCCGCCCACCGACAGCCACAGCGCGAGTCGCCTCGGTGGCGACATGGCGGAGCCGGCGGATCGCGACGGCAGGGTGAGCGCCGCCACCGCGACCAGCGCCCACGCGCCGATCCCGGCCCCCGCCCGGGCGGGTGCGAAGTAACCGCCGCTGAAGAAGGCCAGCACCGTGGGGCCGACCAACAGGACCCCGGCCGCGACGATGGCGACGGTCGGCCGGAGGCGCTCGCCGCTCATCGCAGGGGCCTGCGTCGGGGCGCTCAGAGCGATGATTCCGCCGCGCCGGGCCCCATGAAGCGTGCCGCCGCCAGCCCGGGCTCCTCGTCGGTCACCGTGTGCGTCGCGGTGTCGAGAGCCATCGCCACCTCATGGCGCATGCCCTCCTCGAAGGCGCGCGAGTCAAAGCGCGCCGCGTGCAGGACGCAGGCCTCGGGGTCGATCTCGCCGTCGTCAAAGCCCAGGACCGCGGCCGCCAGCTCGTCGGGGCCGCCGGACCAGAAGCAGCCGGTGACGCCCTCGGCGACCGTCTCGAGCGCGCCGCCGCCGGCGCGGGCGATGACCGGCCGCCCGGCGGCTTGGCTCTCGACCGCGGCGATGCCGAACTCCTCGACGGCGGTGACCACCAGCGCCCGGGCACCCTGAAGCGTGCGGGCGACCTCGGCGTCCGAGACGCGCCCGGTGAAGCGGATCGTCGGGCCCGCCTTGCGCCGCAGCTCCCGGGCGGCCGGCCCGTCGCCGACGATGACCAGTGGGCGCCGCAGGGCGTTGAAGGCCTCGATGGCGACGTCGATCTGCTTGTGCGACATGAGCTCGGAGACGACGGCGTAGTAGTCGCCCACCGGGCCCGGCGAGAAGCGCCAGGTGTCGACCGGCGGGTGGACGATGTCGGCCTCGCGGCCGAAGTAGGTGCGGATCCGCGCCTGGGTGATCCGGGAGTTGGCCACATAGCGCGTCGTGCGCTGGGCAGCCGCCCAGTCCCACTGGCGCCAGCGGCGAAACGCGGTGCGCAGGAACCGCCGCGTGACGGGGTTGCGACGGGCCAGGGTGCTGTCGCGATCGTTCCAGGCGTAGCGAAACGGGTTGTGGCAATAGCTGACGTGGACGGCGCCCGGCGGGCAGCGCACGGCGTGCGCCCACGCCGAGGAGCTGGAGATGACCAGGTCATAGCTCGACAGGTCGAGGGACTCGATCGCGCTCGGATACAGCGGGAGCAGGGCCCGGAAGGTCCGAGCCGTGGGTCGCACGCGCTGCAGGAATGAGGCATGGACGTTGCGGTCGGCGAACCGCCCCTCGGTCCCCTCCAGGTCATAGACGGCGGTGAAGATGTCGGCGTCCGGCCACATCGCGCACAGGGCCAAAAAGACGCGCTCGGCACCCCGCACGTCGAGCAGGAAGTCGTGGACCAGGGCGACCCGCGGCTTGGTCGCTGGACGTGATGCGATGATCGCCACCGACGGCAGTCTATGGGGCATGCCAGGCGGGGGGCGGCGATCGAGGCGGTCGCGGGATAGCCTCCGGGCAGCTTTGCCCCGGGTCCTGTTCATCAGCTACTCGGCCGCCGCGGGCGGTGCGGAGCGGCTGCTCCTCGACTGGGCCCTCGCCGTCCCGGGAGGCGCGCTGGTGGCCTGCCCCGAGGGGCCGCTGGCGGTGGCGGCCCGTGCCGCCGGCCTGGGCACGCTGGTCCTGTCGAGCCGCAGCCTGGCCCTGCGATCGAGCCCGGCGGCCCGCCTGCGTGCGGCGGTGGCCCTGGCGGCCCACGCCCGCGAGGTCCGGCGGCTGGCGCGCAACCTCGAGCCCGACCTGGTGGTGGCGTGGGGGATGCGGACCGCGATCGCGTGGTGGCTGAGCGGGGCGGCCCGGACGGCCCCGGCGCGGGCGGGCGGCCGAGGTGGGGCGTATGCCTTCGTCCACAACGACTTCGCCCCGGGTCGGCTCATCGCCGCCGCCATCCGGGCCGCCGCCGCGTCGGCCGCGGTGGTGGTGGCGCCGTCGCAGGCGGTGGCGCGCGACCTCGACCCGCGCGGGCGTCTGACCGGCCGCCTGCACGTGGTGGCCCCGGGGGTCGACGTCGATCGCTTCGCCGAGCTCGACGGGCCGGTCGCCCGGCCCCCGGAGATCCTCGTGCTGGGAGCGCTGGTGGGCTGGAAGCGCGTCGATCTCGCGCTCGAGACGGTGGCGATCGCGCGCCGCAGCCTTCCCGAGCTGCGCCTGCGGATCGCCGGGGCGCCGCTCGAGGGTGACGGCGCCGGCGATGAGCTGCTGAGGTCGCTGCGCGCCCGGGCCGCTGCGCCGGATCTGCGCGGCGCGGTGTCGTTCGATGGCCACCTGGCCGACCCGCGCGCGGCGCTGGCCGCGGCCACCTGCCTGCTGCACTGCGCCTCGCGTGAGCCGTTCGGGATCGCCGTCCTGGAGGCGCTGGCGGCGGGCCGCCCGGCCGTGGTGCCCGACGCCGGTGGCCCGGCGGAGATTGTCGACTCGTCATGCGGCGCGGTCTACGCGCCCGGAGACGCCACCGCGGCCGCCGCGGCGCTGGTGTCGCTGGTGTCCGATCCCGAGCGCGCGGCCAAGCTGGGCCGGCATGGTCGCCGCCGGGCCGAGGAGCACTTCACCCGCGCCGCGTCGCAGGCGCGGTTCGGCGCGCTGGTGAGCGGAGCGCCGGCCTCGCGGGCCGGCGGTGGGCGGCACGACGCCGAGCCCGGTTCGCTGGCGCTGGTGACCGTCACCCACAATTCGGCGCCCGAGCTGACCGCGCTGCTGGATTCGGTGACGCGCCACCTGCCCGGCGTCGCGGTGATCGTAGTCGACTGCGCGTCGCGCGACGAGAGCGTGGCGGTGGCGCAGCGCCGCGAGGGGGTGACCGTGATCGCGCTGGAGGAGAACGTCGGCTTCGGGCGGGCCGTCAACCTGGGGCTCGGCCACGTGACCGCGCCGGCGGTGGCGCTCGTCAACCCCGACGTCGAGCTGCTTGACGACTCGCTGCTGGCCCTGGCGGGCGAGGCGCTGCGGGCCGATCGGCCCCCGCGGCTGCTGGCGCCCCGCGTGCTCAACGGCGACGGCAGCCTGCAGGACACCGCCCACCCCGTGCCCAGCGGGCCCGCCGACCTCGTGGCCACGCTGATCCCGCCGGCCGCGCTCCCCGGGCGCGCCGGGCTGGCCGTGGCGCCATGGCGCTCGGCCACGCCCCGAGCCGTGGGGTGGGCGGTGGGGTGTGCGATCGTCGCGCGCACCGGCACGCTGCGCGAGCTCGGGCCGTTTGACGAATCGATCTTCCTCTACGGCGAGGACCTCGAGCTCGGCCTGCACGCGCGCGAGCGCGGCGTGGCGACGTGGCTGTGGCCGTCGGCGCGGGTCGTCCATCACCGGGCCCACTCGTCGGCCGCCGCCTTCGCCGGGGAGCCCTTCCAGCGGCTCGCCGCGGCTCGCCACGACGTGGTGCGCCGCCGCCTGGGGCGCCGGCGGGCGGTGCTAGACGACGCCGCCCAGGCGCTGACCTTCGCCTCGCGGATCGCGGTCAAGACGGTGCTGGGGCGACCCGCGGCGCGCGAGCGGGCGCAGCTGCGGGCGGTGCGTTCGCTGCGGCGGGGTGACCGGCCGCGATGACCGGGCGCCGGGCCCGTGCGGCGGTGGCGGCGGTGGTGGCCGTGGCGGTGGTGGCGATCGCGGTGGTGGTGCTAACCGGTGGCGGCTCGCCCCATCCGCGGGCCCGGCCCCGCCTCACCCCGGCCGCGCTGCGCGCCGCCCTGCCGGCCCCCACGAGCCAGGTCTTCGGCGTCAACGTCAACCGGCTGTTTGACGACATGACCTATTCGCCGGCGCAGATCGACGCCCAGCTCGCCGCCGTGCGGGCCACCGGAGCGACGGTGGCGCGCAGTGACGCCTTCTGGGAGGCCGCCGAGCCCCAGGCGCCCGTCGACGGGCGCCATCGCTACGCATGGTCCTTCGATGACCGGGTGGCCGCTGCGCTGGCCGCTCACGGGCTGACGTGGCTGCCCATCATCGACTACACCGCCCCGTGGGCGCAGTCGGTGCCCGGACAGGACCACTCACCGCCGCGGCCGAGCGCGGTGGCCGACTACGCCGCCTATGCCGGTGCCTTCGCGGCGCGCTACGGCAGCGGCGGGTCGTTCTGGCGCGCGCACCCGGAGCTGACCCCGGCACCGGTGACGGCGATCGAGATCTGGAACGAGCCCGACAACCCGGAGTTCTGGGTGCCCGGCCCCGACGCCGCCGCCTACGCCCGGATGTACCTGGCCGCTCGCGCCGGCGTCGATGCCGCCGACCCGGCCATCCGCGTGCTGGTGGGTGGGCTGACCAACCCCTCGGCGTTCCTGCCGGCGATGGTGCAGGCGGTGCCCCAGCTGGTCGGCCACGTCGACGGCGTGGCGGTGCACCCGTATGGCACCCCCTCGGTGGTGCAGAACCGCGTCCGCGGGGCGCGGGCGGCGCTGGTGAGCGTGGGTATGAACTCGGTCCCGCTGTACGTGACCGAGTTCGGCTGGACCACCCAGCCCGCCGGAGCCACCGGCTACGCGCCCGCCGCCCAGCGCCCCACCGACATCACCGCCGTGCTGACCGCGCTCGGCCACCTGCGCTGCGGGCTGGCGGCGACGCTGCTCTACACGTGGGTGACGCCGGAGCACAACCCCGGCGACAGCCAGGACTGGTACGGCATCGCCAACCCCGCCGACCCGAGCGCCGCGACCCCCGACACGGCTGCCTTCGCCGCCGGGCTGCGCGCCGCGGCCGCACCCGACGCCACGCCCCCCGCTCCCTGCGCGACGTGACCGAGCCCGGCCGCTACTTGATGCAGCGGGTGGCCACCGAACCCTTGCGCTTGCAGCCCTCCAGAGCCAGGACGCCCGTCTTGAAGGCCTGCAGCGCCGGCTTGACGGTCACGTTCCCGTTGTGGAAGCCGAGCAGGCCCGAGTAGTTGAACGGCCCGGAGTTGGGGTCTTCCTGACCCATCCACGTGTACCAGTAGAAGCTGTCCAGACGCAGCGCCAGGCGGTCCTGACCGAGGAGCGGCAGCAGCTTGGAGAGATTGGTCGCCTGGCCGGCCTGGGTGGTGATGAAGTCGAAGTTGGCTTTGGTCTTGCCCTTGGCCGACGGCCAGCTGAGCTCGGTGGCGATGAGGGGCTTGGCGGCGTCGCCGTTGCGCGCCATCGAGCGGCGCATGAACACCATGAACTCGATCACGTTGGCCGGGATCTTGGTGAAGCCGTTGACCGAGACGATGTCAAAGAGGTTCCTGGCGCCCTTGACCTTGTAGATCTGCGTCAGCGACTTCCAGGCGGTGTTGGTCAGCGCGCCGAGGATCACCTTGGCGCCGGGGTCAGCCTTCTTGATGGCGGCGTGCGCGACCCGGAGCATCGCGACGTAGGTGGAGGCGAACGGCTGCTTCCAGTAGTAGGCGAGGTTCGGCTCGTTCCAGATCTGCCAGGAGCGGATCGGCATCTTGGGGATGCTCGGGTTCTCGCGCCAGAAGCTCCCGTGGGGGCCGTAGCGGCCGATCAGCGCGGTCAGGTACGAGCCGTAGGGGCCGTACTTGTGGGGATAGGCCACACCGTTGGGGTTGGTGATGGCGTCCCAGGGCGGCGCGTAGAGCACCGTCGGGAGCACCGTGACGCGCTCGCGCGCGGCGTCTCCGACCACCATGTCGGTGAACTGAAAGCTCGTCGGCACCCCGCCGACGTCGGTGAACTCGTCCTCCTGGCCGGCGGGCACGTCGGCGTCGGTCTCATAGGGCTGAGCCGCCGCCCAGTTGAAGGCCACCCGGACGCTCTGAACCCCATCGGAGACCATCGTCTTGAGCTGCGCGGGGAAGTCGATCGAAGTGTCGGACGCGAACACGGGGCCATCGACGTCGACGCCGACAAAGCCCTGGGGCACCGGTCCGGGCGCCGTGGTCTTGGCCTTGCTGGAGTGGGGCTTGCTGGCCTTGGTGGAGGCGCCGGCCCCCGCCGCGAGGGCGCCGGCGATGACCAGAGCGGACACCAGCAGCAGCAGTCCGGTCAGTCGGGGGCGGTCCGCGAACCTCCTTGCGCGCAGGAGCATGGCGGCGCAGTGTAATCAGGCTGACATTGGTTCCGTGTTACCGGGCGGCGTCGAGCGCGCCGTCGGCGCGGTCAGGTGCGGCGCAGGCGGGCGCGCAGCCCGAGCCCGCCGGCCATCAGGCCGAACCCCAGCACCGCGGCGAACCACCCGTCATAGCCGGTGTGCGGCAACTCCCCGGAGGTCGTCGTCGAGGCGATGGTGGCCGTCGGCGTGGTGGGATCGCTGGCGGCGACCGCGCTGGAGCTCGTCGTGGACGGCGCGGTGGTGGCGGGCGAGGTGGTGGCCGGCGCCGACGACGTGGCGGGGGCGCTCGTCGTCGACGAGCTCCCGCCAAACGGATCGGTGTACTGCTGGTCACCGGCCGAGCCGCCACCACCGCCACCCGCGGCAATGGTCACCGCGGGGACGGCGAGCGCGAGCGCGCCGAGGAGCAGCATGCAGGTCACCAGCCAGCGAGGGGTGCGCACCTGTGCGAGTATGGCAATCGCCGTGGCGGCACGCGTCGGGCTTGCCGGGTTGCCTGGCAAACGGGCGTTTTGCAGGATCTCTTGCAAAACCAGGAGTAGTCTCGGCGCACGCGACGGGGCGTGTTAGGGTGGCTGCCGCCGTCCCCCCAGCCGTCGTCATCCGGGCGCTCTGACGCCCCTCTCCCCGGCCATCGATGCCCCCGTGGGGCGCGGTGCCGCACGCCCCCACACGCCCATGCCCCACCTGATGCGACCCACTTATCGCGTTGTCGTTGCCGCCGCGGTGTCGGCCGCGCTGCTCGGAACCGGCCTGACCGCGCCCAGCTCGGGTGACCTTCAGAGCCAGATCGCGGGCACGCGGTCGGCAGCCGCCTCGCTGCGGGCGCAGATCACCGCCGACTCGCGGCAGATCTCCGCCACCAGCGACGGTGTCGCCCGTGCCGAGGCGCGCCTCTCCGCCGTGCAGGACCGGCTCGACGCCCGCGTGGCGCAGCTGAAGTCCGTGCAGGCCCAGTTGCTGGCGGCGCGCGACCACCTCGTCGATCTCGAGAACCGGATGCACGTGGCCACCACGGCGCTCTCGACCAACCTCGTCTCCACCTACGAGAGCGGCCAGCCCAACATCGTGTCGGTGATCCTCAGCTCCCAAGGCTTCTCCGATCTGCTCGACCAGATGGGCTTCATGTCCCGGGTGGCCCACCAGGACGCGAGCATCCTCCACACCACCCGTGTCATGCGGGCCGCGGTCGCCCGCCAGGCCACCGCGCTGGAGGGCCTCGAAGCACGTGATCGCACCCTGGCCGCCGAGATCCTGACCCAGCGCAACCAGGCCGCCGCACTGCGCTCGGCGCTGCTGCGCCAGCAGATCGCCCAGGAGGCCAAGCGCTCGCACGCGTCGGCCCAGTACGACGCGGTCAAGGGCCATCTGGGAGCGCTCCAGGCCCGGCTGAACCGTGAGGAGAAGGCCGCGGCGGAGGCGGCGACCCGCGCCGCGGCCACCGGCAACGCCAACGTCAGCGGCATCGCCGTCGACACCGCCGGCATGGTGCAGCCGCCCGCCGGTGCGCCCGAGGCGGTGCGCCAGGTGATCGCGGCCGGCAACGCCATCGCCACGCTGCCCTACATCTACGGAGGCGGCCACGCGTCGTTCCACGCCGACGGCTACGACTGCTCGGGCTCGGTCAGCTACGCGCTGGCGGCGGCGGGCCTGGTCAGTTCACCGATGGTCTCGGGCGACTTCGAGGACTGGGGCGAGGCCGGTCCGGGCCGGTGGATCACGATCTACGCCAACGCCGGGCACGTGTGGATGGAGGTGGCCGGCTGGCGCTTTGACACGGTGGCCCTAGCCGAGAGCGGGACCCGCTGGGCGCGGGGCGGCGGGGAGTTCTCGGACATGGTCGTCCGCCATCCGGCGGGGCTGTAGCGCCCCGCTCGCGCCTGTCGCCGCGGTGCGGCCCGCGCCGGCCCCGGCCGGCGGGCGGGGAGGCTCGAAATCCTCCGAGCCCGCCGTTGGCCGGGGTGCTGCTTCGTCGGTGAGATAGCGGACGCCCAGCAGCGCCACCGCGGGCACCGCGACGATGGCCAGCATGGCGAGGAACCAGATCTGGCCGGCGTCGGTGCCCTCGCCCAGGGCGTGGACGATGCCCGCGATCCAGGCCAGCGCCGTGAGGCGGTGCAGCGTGCGCCAGCGGTTGACGCCGATGGCGTGGCGGGCGTAGTAGGAGAGCCCCAAGATGACCAGCGCCCAGCCGCCGATGATGCCGATCGAGGTCCACGCGGTCTCATAGCCCGAGACGAACGGGACCGAGAGATCGGCGATCGACGGACGCAGGTAGGAATCTCCCAGCAGCGAGACGCCGTGGACGGCGAGAGCGACGAGAGTCCCCAGGGAGAGCACCTCGTGCAGGGCCAGCATGTCGGTGCGCCGGGAGCGCATCATCTTCAGGCTCATCGCCAGGCCGACGGAGACGGTGAGGCTGGCGAGCACGAGTGAGACGATGCCCGCGGCACGGCTGGTGATCCAGAACAGGTGGGGGGCGACGCTGGTGGCGGTGATCATCGTGCGCTGAGGTCGGAATGGGTGAGGCGGTCACCAGCAACGAACGCCGGATGGACCGGATTGACCGGCGCCGAGGCGACGCCACTGCGGTAGGTGACGGTGAAGGCGCTCCCCTTCGAGGACAGCGGCGAGGCCACGGCCGCCGTCGCTGACGCTGACGAGTCAGAGACGAACGTCCTCCCGGTGGAGGCGAGGCTGATGCGGGTCGTCGTCCAGGCGCGGTCCTCGATCGTGCCGAGGTGGCCGGTTGAGCTGGTGGCCATCGCAGCGGTGAACCCGGTGGAGCCGAAGTCGGCCAGCGGCAGGGTGTGGCAGTTGAACGAGTTCGAGCACACCGACGGCGCCTCCACGATCCACTCGGCCGAGCTGGTGTCGACGACCGCCGGGTGCAGGCGCTTGGCGAAGGAGCGGTGGCGGGTGAGGTCGGTGAGGGTCAGGGTGACCTCGCCGTCCGAAACGGTCACCCCCGCGCGCATCCGGTCCCCGGGCTTCACGGTCAGCTTGACGCCGCGCGACGCGGAAGGGACGAGCTCATACCAGGCGCTGGACACGGCCCGCCCCGAGGCGGTGCAGTCAGACTCGGTCCCGATCTGCTCCAGCGCGGGCGAGTTGACGGAGAAGCCGCCGATGCCCACCCACACCGCCGAGTAGGTCGCCCGGCCGGCGGTGCACGTGGCGGTGGGCTGCGTCCACGTGCCGGTGACCTTCTTGAAATGGACCCCGTTGTGATGGACGGCGTACCCGGCCCAGTTGGAGCTCTCGGAGGTGTTGGCCAGCGCGGCGGGCGCGGCGCCGAGGGAGGCGGCGGCAATGGCCGCCAGCGGGAGCCAGCGGCGCGGGCTCATGACCGTCCCGCCGCCGCCAGGATCGCCGACGCCTTGCCCTGCAGGTCGTACATGGTGACCGACGTCCCGTTGACGGTGACCGTCACCTTCTTGCCGACCTGCTCGGCGATGTCCAGCGCCGCCCGGCTACCCTGCCGGGAGTCGCCGCCGGGACCACCGCCACCGAAGCCGCCGCCGCCGGTGCCCTCATCGACGAGCCAGCGCAGCTTCCCGTTGCGGACCTCCATGGCCAGCCACTGGGCGCTCACGGTGCTCTCGCGACCGGAGAAGCCGCCCAGCCCGGCGATGTTGCCGTCGTTGGCGAGGATCACCGACGCCGCGCTGCTCTGGCTCTCAACGCCGACGGTGCCGCCGCCGTGGGTCTTGGCGTACTGGACGGCCGCGTTGAGCGTGGTGGAGTCACCGCCGAAGGCGCCGCCGCCGCCGCCAAAGCCGCCGCGGAAGCCGAAGCCGCCGGCGCCCGGGCCGCCGAAGCCGCCGGTGCCTGCGCCGCCGAAGCCACGGCGGCGGAAGCCCGAGCCGCCGGTGCTCGACTGCGGGTTGGTGAACAGCCCGCGAACTCCGGCCGTCGCCGAGCCGCTGCCCGCCTGAGCCGCACCGTTGGCGCCGGCCCCGACGCCGCCCGTGCCGCCCGAGCCCGGGAAGCCGAACCGCCCGCGCCCGAAACCGCCGCCACCGCCCCGCGGGCCGCCGAAGCCGCCGTTCTGGGCGCTGGCCGGCCCACCGGCCGGGAAGGTGCCGGCGGTGGCGTGCCCGATCGTCTCCGCGGCCCACGTCGCGGGCGCGGCCAGCAGGGCGGCCAGGGCCACGCCCATCACCACCGCGCGGACGCGAGATGAGAGCTGCGTCGCCAGCAGGATGGCCGAGACGCCGGCCGCGGCGATGATCAGCGGCCGCGCCCAGGACAGGTCACCCGACAGGTTCCCCAGCACCACCAGCTCGGTGATCGCACCCGCGACGATCGCCGCCGGAATGGCGATGCGCGCGATCTGACTGCCCGAGAGGGCCTCGCCGACACCGGCGCCGATCAGCATCGCGGTGAACGGAGCCAGGAAGGAGACGTAGTAGGGGTGGAAGATGCCTGAGGCGTAGCTGAAGACCACGGCGCTGACCAGGAAGGCTCCGCCGACGGCGATCAGCCAGCCGGTGCGTGGGTCGCGGCGGCGCAGGCGCGAGGCCACCAGCACGCCGAGCCCCGCGACGATGGCGAAGCCGAGCAGCCAGCCGGCCTGGTCCCCCAGCCCGGAGGAGAGGAGGCGAAACACCCCGGTGGCCCCGCCGAAGGCGCCGCCTCCGCCGCCCCCGCCGAAGCCGGCGTTGGGCGCGCCGGTCTGTCCGGTGACCCGGCCGACGCCGTTGTAGTTGAAGATCAGCGACCAGATGCTGTTGTCGGCGGTGCCGCTGATCCAGGGGCGGTCGGCCGCCGGAGTGAGCGTGACGAGCAGCGGCCAGGCCAGCCCGACGACGGCGAGCGCCACGCCCCCGGTGAGCAGCTGCCGCACGGCCGTCAGCCGCCCCCGGGGCGCGACCCAGAAGTAGGCCAGCGCGATGCCGGGAACCACGAACAGGGCCACCGCCATCTTGGTCTCGAAACCAAGCCCGATGCAGACACCGCACCACACCAGCCACCGCGTGCGGCCGTCCTCGAAGGCGCGCACGGCGAACCACAGCGCCGCGACGCAGCACAGCACGAGGAGCTCGTCGGGATTGTTGTGGCGCGACATGGCCACCGCGATGGGTGTGGTGGCCAGGGCGATCCCGGCGGCGAAGCCCCCGGCGCGCCCAAAGCGCCGCCGCGTCAGGTCATAGGTGAGAGCCGCCGCGGCGGCGCCCATGAGCGCCTGGGGGACCAGGATGCTGAGCGGGTGAAAGCCGAAGATCCGCGCCGACAGCGCCTGCACCCACAGCGCCAGCGGCGGCTTGTCCACCGTCATCAGGCCGGACTTGTCCAGCGAGGCGAAGAGGAAGTCGTGCCAGCTTGTGCTCATCGAGCGCACGGCGGCCGAGTAGTAGGTGTTGGCCCAGCCGTTGATGGCCAGCCCCCACAGGTTGAGAACGCCGGCGATGCCGACGATGGCGATGAGCTCAGGACGGGCGCGGAGCGCCTGCAGCCAGCCGGGGACCGTGCGTCCCCGCAGCGAGCCGGGTCGGCGCAGGGACTCGCGATAGGGCGTCGAGTTCGAGCTCATCGGGGGAGGATGCAGCCGTCGGGTGAGAGCGAGCTAAGAGGTGTGCGCATTTCTCAGGGTGCTCTCAGGTTCAGGACTGGTCAGGCGCGCGATGCGCCTCGGTGTAGTAGGCAGCGGCGAGCAGCGCGCACGAGCCGAGAGCGGCGACGGCGGAGGCTGCGATGACGACGATGGACACGGGGGCTCCTTACAGGGACTTCTCTTGCGGTCACGGGAGCATCGGCACCGGGCCGAAGTCGCATCGAAGACGTCTCTAAGACGTGTGTAGGAGGCGGTGGACGCGGGAGACGGCTCACCGTCCGGGCACGTACCGTCGCGGCGCGCGGCGCGCGCCTAGAGTAAGGAGAACTGCGTCTGAAACCAGGAGTTTTGAGACATGCCCACCACCAACAGCTTTGACGCGAAGGCCACGCTGAGCGTCGGCGACGCGACCTACGACATCTACCGCCTGGACGCGCTGCAGTCGAAGTTCGACATCGCCCGGCTGCCGTTCTCGCTCAAGATCCTGCTCGAGAACCTGCTGCGCAACGAGGACGGCGAGACCATCCGCGCGCGGGACATCGAGGCGCTGGCCACCTGGAACGCCGCCGACGAGCCCTCCAAGGAGATCGCCTTCACCCCCGCGCGCGTGGTCATGCAGGACTTCACCGGCGTCCCGGCGGTGGTGGACCTGGCCGCCATGCGCGACGCCATGCTCCAGATGGGCGGCGACCCCAACAAGATCAATCCTCTGGTCCCCGCCGAGCTCGTCATCGACCACTCCGTGCAGGTCGATGCCTACGGCACCCCGCAGGCCTTCCAGCGCAACGCCGAGCTCGAGTTCGAGCGCAACAAGGAGCGCTACGCCTTCCTGCGCTGGGGCCAGGGCGCCTTCCACAACTTCAAGGTCGTCCCGCCCGACACCGGGATCGTGCACCAGGTCAACCTCGAGTACCTGGCCCGGGTGGTCTTCGTCGACGAATCGGATCCCGCCCACCCCCTCGCCTACCCCGACACGCTGGTCGGGACCGACTCGCACACCACGATGATCAACGGCCTGGGCGTGCTGGGCTGGGGCGTGGGCGGCATCGAGGCCGAGGCGGCCATGCTCGGCCAGCCGATGTCGATGCTCATCCCGCAGGTGCTGGGGTTCAAGCTCACCGGCGAGCTCTCCGAAGGCGCCACGGCGACCGATCTCGTCCTCACCGTCACCGAGATGCTGCGCGAGCGCGGCGTCGTCGGCAAGTTCGTCGAGTTCCACGGCGCCGGCCTGGCCGGCCTGCCGCTGGCTGACCGGGCCACCATCGGCAATATGTCGCCGGAGTTCGGCTCGACCTGCGCCATCTTCCCCATCGACGCCGAGACCCTGCGCTACCTGGAGTTCTCCGGGCGGCCCTCCGACCAGATCGCGCTGGTGGAGGCCTACGCCAAGGAGCAGGGGCTGTGGCATGACGAGAGCTCCGAGGAGCCGACGTTCTCGGACACCATCGAGCTCGACCTGTCTGAGGTGGTGCCGAGCATCGCCGGCCCCAAGCGCCCGCAGGACCGCGTCTCGCTCACCGAGTCGCGCGACGCCTTCCGCATGGCGCTCGAGGACCTCGTCGGCGACGACGAGTCAGAGGACGGCGAGGACGAGAACCTGGCCGACACCTTCCCGGCCTCGGACCCGGTGTCGACCCACGTGCCCAATGGGGCCGGTCACGGCCCGGCCGGCGGCACCGGCGGGGCGCAGGTCGCCGACCGCACGCAGGCACGCACCCCGGTCACCCTCGAGGACGGCACCGAGACCGAGCTCGATCACGGCCACGTGGTCATCGCCGCGATCACCAGCTGCACCAACACCTCCAACCCGTCGGTGATGCTGGGCGCGGGGATCCTGGCGCGCAACGCGGTGCAGAAGGGGCTCACCGTCAAGCCGTGGGTCAAGACGTCACTGGCGCCCGGATCCAAGGTGGTCACCGAGTACCTGGAGCGTGCCGGCCTGGACGAGTACCTCGATGCGCTGGGCTTCAACCTCGTCGGCTACGGCTGCACCACGTGCATCGGCAACAGCGGTCCGCTGCCCCAGGAGATCTCCGACGTCGTGGGCGCCGAGGACCTGGCCGTCGTCTCGGTCCTCTCGGGCAACCGCAACTTCGAGGGCCGCATCAATCCCGACGTGAAGATGAACTACCTCGCCTCGCCTCCATTGTGCGTCGCCTACGCGATCGCCGGGACGATGGACATCGACCTCTACGACGACCCGCTCGGCGAGGACAAGGACGGCAACCCGGTGTTCCTCAAGGACATCTGGCCCGACTCCCACGAGGTCGGCGAGACCGTCGAGGAGGCGGTGCAGTCCGACATGTTCCACAAGTCCTACGGCGAGGTCTTCGACGGCGACGAGCGCTGGAACTCGCTGGAGGTGCCGACCGGCGACGCCTTCGAGTGGGATGAGCGCTCCACCTACGTGCGCCGGCCGCCGTTCTTTGAGGAGATGCCGCGCGAGCCCGAGCCGCTGGAGGACATCGTCGACGCCCGCGTGCTGGCCCTCCTGGGCGACAGCGTCACCACCGACCACATCTCCCCCGCGGGGTCGATCAAGCGCGACGGCCCGGCCGCGGCGTATTTGAACGAGAACCACGTGGAGTCCCGCGACTTCAACTCCTACGGGTCGCGCCGCGGCAACCACGAGGTGATGATGCGCGGCACCTTCGCCAACATCCGCCTGCGCAACCAACTCGCTCCGGGAACCGAGGGAGGCGTGACGGTCTACCTGGGGGGCGACGGCGACGAACAGATGTCGATCTACGACGCCGCCATGCGCTACATCGATCAGCACATCCCGCTGATCGTCCTCGCCGGCAAGGAGTACGGCTCGGGCTCCTCGCGCGACTGGGCGGCCAAGGGGACGCGCCTGCTGGGCGTACGCGCCGTCATCGCCCAGAGCTTCGAGCGCATCCACCGCTCCAACCTGATCGGCATGGGCGTGCTGCCGCTGCAGTTCTCCGACGGCGATTCGGTCGAGTCCCTGGGCCTGACCGGCCGCGAGAAGTTCACCATCAAGGGCATCGCCGACGCCGACGAGGTGCCGCGCACGTTGACCGTGGCCGCCGACGACACGGAGTTCGAGGTCACCGTCCGGATCGACACGCCCAAGGAGCAGATCTACTACCGCAACGGCGGGATCCTCCAGTACGTGCTGCGCCAGCTGCTGGGTTAGTCGTCGCGTGCACTAGATTGCTCCGCCATGGCGACTCCTGAGCTGCTTCACCGGCTGCTGGTCGCGGCCGGACCGTCCGGGCACGAAACCGCCCCGGCCAAGGTCTGGCGCGACGGCTGCGCCGCCTTCTCCGACGACGTCCGCGTGGATGCCGTCGGCTCCTCCATGGCCCGCGTGCCCGGGACCGCGGACGGCCCGACGCTGGCCGTGTTCGGCCACATCGACGAGATCGGTATCCACGTCACTCACATCGAGGACGACGGCCACCTGCGCTTCGGGCAGGTCGGAGGCTGGGACGCGATCGTGCTCGTGGGCCAGCGGGTGAGCATCGCCACCCGCGGTGGCGAGGTCCACGGCGTCATCGGCCGCAAGCCGATCCATCTCATCAAGAACGACGAGCGCGACAAGGCACCCAAGCTCAAGGACCTGCACATCGACATCGGCGCCGCCGATGGCGACGAGGCGCGTGACATGGTCCGCGTCGGCGATGCCGGCGTGATCGACGTGGCGCCGGTCGAGTTCCCCAACGGCCGCCTCGTCTCGCGGGCGCTGGACAACCGCGTGGGCTGCTTCGTGGCGGCCGAGGCGGCCCGCCTGGTCGCCGCCGACGGCGGCGCCCCCGGTGACGTGGTGGCACTGGCCGTGACCCAGGAGGAGACGACCTTCGCCGGCGCGCGGACCAGCGCGTTCCGGCTCGAGCCCGATGTGGCCATCGCCGTCGACGTCACCTTCGCCACTGATCAGCCCGGGATCGAGCTGGGGCCGATGACCAAGCACCCGCTTGGCTCCGGCCCGGTGATCGCGCGCGGCACCTCGCTGCATCCGGCGGTCACCGACCTGCTCATCGACGTCGCCGAAGAGCAGGAGTTCCCGTTCACGCTGGAGTCGCTGGGCGGCTCGACGGGGACCGACGCCGACGCCGTGCACGCCAACCGCACGGGCGTGCCCACGGCTGTCGTGTCGGTGCCGCTGCGCTACATGCACTCCCCCGTCGAGCTGGTCTCGCTGGCCGACATCCAGGTCGCCGCCGAGCTCATCGCCGCCTTCGCCAAGCGGCTCGAGCCCGGCATGTCGTTTCAGCGGTAGCTCCGGTGGCCGCCGACGCGCGACTGCTGCTCCTGTTCGACATCGACGGGACGCTGCTGGACCGCGCCACGGCGGCGCACAGCGAGGCCCTGCACGAGGCTCTGCACGAGGTCCATGGCGTCGACACCCGCGCCCGCCGCGCCGGCGTGGACCCGGCGGGGCGGACGGACGGCGAGATCGCGCGCCTGCTGCTGCTGGATGCCGGGATCTCGGCCTACGCCATCGACGAGGGTGCCGAGGCGGTGCGGGCCGCCTGCACCGAGGCCTTCGCCCGGCTGTGCCCGCCCTCGCTGGCCGACAAGGTCATCCCGGGGATGGCGGAACTGGTGTCCTGGCTGGCGGGTCGTGAGGACGTGCGGTTGTCGCTGGTCACCGGCAACTACGAGCCGGTCGGGCGGCTGAAGCTGTCGCGAGCCGGGCTCGGGCGGCATTTCCCTTCCGGACAGGGGGGCTTTGGCTCAGATTCCGAGGATCGCGCGGCGCTCCCGGGGATCGCGCGCAAGCGCGCCGGGCACGAGGGGGTGTCGCATTCGCGGGCGCGCACGATCGTGATCGGCGATACCCCGCGCGACATTGCCTGCGCGCGGGCCGATGACCTGCGCTGCTTTGCCGTGACCACCGGCCGCTTCGGAGCCGACGAGCTGGTCGGGGCCGACGCGGTGGCCGGCGACGCGGGTGCGCTACGCGGTTTGCTGGAGGGTGCGCTCGCCGGGTGACGCCGCCGCGTGCGCGCGATTTTTCCAGCATAGTTGTAAAGATCGCGCACGCCGCGGCTCTCGCGGAGGCCCCGGAGCGGACGCGGCCCCGGGCGCCCTCAGGGCTTGGGCGTGGGGAACTGCGCGCGCATCATCAGGTCCCACACGCGGTCGGGCGTGACCCGGCGCTGCCCGATGAGCAGGTGCGCTGACGGCGTGACCGCGTAGCGCGCCTTGGGGCGCTTGGCCTTCAAGGCCTTGGCGATGGCGTCGGCCACCACCTCGGGGCCGCCGCCGAGCTTGGCCATGGGGCCCTGATAGGCGGCCGCGGTCGTCTGGGCCACGTGGCGGTTGAAATCCGCGTAGGGCCCGCCGGCGCCCGGGTCGTCTGAGGCGGCGGCGTCGACCGAGCCGGCCGCCACCTCCCCGAAGTTGGTCACGATCAGCCCGGGCTCGATCAGCACCACGTCGACCCCGAACCCACGCACCTCGAAGCGCAGCGCGTCGGAGATCGCCTCCACGGCGTACTTGGTGGCGTGGTAGATCCCGCCGCCGGGGAAGGTCAGGCGGCCGCCCATCGAGCCGATGTTGACGATGGTCCCGGTGCCCCGCTCGCGCATCCCCGGGAGGACGAGCTGGCACATGCGCAGCAGCCCGAAGACGTTGGTCTCGAACTGGCGCCGCACGTCGTCGATCGGCACGCTCTCCACCGCGCCCGACTGGCT
>DATJTQ010000285.1:0-11442 GCA_035503355.1 Solirubrobacteraceae bacterium | reverse complement strand
AGCTCGGTGATGTCGTGCACCACCCGGAGGCTGTGCGCGGGCTCGTCGCCTCGCGGGTTGCGGGCCCGCTCGACGCCGAAGAAGGAGACGTTGCCGGCATGGTGGGCCTCGGCGACATCCGCGGAGGCGTCGGCGGGCAGGTTGAGATAGATCCCGTAGACCGTGCCCGGGTTGCGCTCGGCCTCGATGTCCTCCACGGCCAGCAGGACGCGTGGCGGCGCCGAGGCGCCGGTGGCGGCCAGCGCGGCCGCATGGGCCTGCTGATCGATGTGCAGCGACACCGATGCCGGGGCGCCGACCAGGCGCACGGCGCTCGACGACGCGCCGACGAGCTCGGGCTCGCGCTCGGGGGGCTGAGGTCCGGTCACGGCATCCTCCGGTCTCGCTGCCTGTCCCGCAGAGGGAGGCCCACCGGGCTCCCCCGCCGCCGGGGGCGCGACCTCGTACGTGTAACCGAGCTGGCCGACGATGTCCAGGACGTCGGCGGGCGTCTTGGTGACACGCTGACCCTGGGCGTCGAAGAAGGCGAAGCTCTGGCCGGTCCAGCGCGGGTCAGTCGGGGCGGTGTGGTGAGGCGACTGGCTCCACACGAACCAGAGCCGGTCGATGTTGGCGTGGTGCACCCAGAAGATGGGGTCCGCGGCGGCCGCGTCCGGATCGGCCATGAGGCCGCCGTTGCCACCGACGGCGTCATGGACGACGTTGTGGGGCTGTGCTTCGAGCTCGCCGGTGCTATTGGAGAACTGCGCCACCGCCGTCTTCCCGCCGCCGAACTGGCTGGTCCCGGTGAAGCGGGCGGCCCGCAGCGCCGTGGCGGGCGAGGCCACGGCGGGCGCCAGGGCCAGGCCGGTGTTGATGCCCGAGGCCCGGGCCGAGACAAACAGCGGGTTGGGGTGGCCGTTGGCGGTCGGGCTGCGAAACGGCGACGGGAGGGTCGCCTGCTGTCCGCCGGCGCCGTAGTCCCAGAATGGCAGCGACCACTGCCCAGAGCCGCCGGCCTGCACCACCGCCGCGCGGACGATCTGCTCGAAGTAGTAGATGAACATGCGATGCCAGGCCAGGAAGAACCACGTCCCGTGCTGGCACCCGTTCCACAACGGCTGCACTGACCGGGCATGCGTGCCGTGCATCGCCGCCTGGTAGGTCCAGCTGGTCGGGTCGCTCGCCGGCCGTGACTGCATGATCGCGACGGCCTGCGCGTATTCCTCCACGGTCGGGTCGCCGCTGGGCAGCGTCCAGATGTTCCTGCGGAGAAGCGGCGCTGTCGCCGCACTGGCCTGCGGCTCCACGGCCGCGCTTGCCACACCCATGTCCCCTGATCCCTCCGATCCCGTGCCGGGTGCCGATCCCGTCGTGGCTAGCTATACCACCGCCCGCCGGAGGGGTCAAACGCTCTGCCCAAGAGCGGGCGGCACCGGCGCGTCCCCGTCGAGAGAGGCGAAGCGGATGGTCACCGCCAGGCCCCCCGTCGGCTGCGGCTCCGCCTCGATCGTCGCGTCGTGCGCACCGGCGATGGCGCGGACGATCGAGAGGCCAAGGCCGTGATGGCCATCGGCCGCGGCGGCCCGGCCACCGAGGCGCTGGAAGGGCTCAAAGAGGCGATCGGTCTCCTCGGGCCTCACCACGGGGCCCGTGTTGGTCACCGTGAGGACGGCGCGGCCATCGACGGCGCCGGTGCGCAGCTCGACGCGGCCTCCGCGGCGGTTGTAGCGCACGGCATTGTCGACGAGGTTGGCGACCAACCGTTCGATCAGGGCGGGGTCCCCCGCGATCGGCGCCGCGTCGAGCGTGGCGTCGAGCTCGAGGCCCTGGCGCTGGAGCTCGGGGCGCGGTGTGCGCAGCACGTGATCGGCGACACGGGCCAGGTCGACCGGTTCACGGTGAGTCAGACCGCGCTCGCTGGAGGCGAGCGTGAGCAGCGACTCGAGGAGGCGCTCGTGCTCGCGGCCGTAGGCCAGCAGCTCCTCCAAGGTCGCGCGCAGGCTGGCCTCGGTGCTGTTGGGGTCGGCCAGAGCCACTTGCAGCAGCGTCCGTTCCACGGTCAGCGGCGTACGGAGCTCATGGGAGGCATTGGCGACGAACCGTCGCTGGGCATCGAAGGACGCCTCCAAGCGCGCCAGTAGGTCATCCAGGGTGTCGCCGAGGCGCTTGAACTCGTCGTCGGGCCCGGTGAGGGCCAGCCGGCGGCCCAGGTTGCCCGCCGAGATCGTGCGGGCCGTGTCGGCCATCTGCCCCAGCGGACGCAGCACCCGCCCGGCGGCGAACCAGCCCAGCAGCGCCGAGGCGATGGCCGTGATCACCAGCAGCAGCCAGTAGGCCGCCAGCGGCTTGGCCAGCACCGCCGCGCTCTGATTCGGGTCCAGCGCCTTGGTGCCCGTGATCACCGGCTGCACCTTCAGCCCCGCGATCGGCCCGGCCGACGGCCCGTTCGGCGCCGGCATCGGCTTCACCGAGACAGCGCGGACGTCGGTGTGCACCAGATCGCCGTGAGCGGTGAGGACGTAGATAACGAGGATCAGCGCGGTGCCGAGCCCCAGGAACATCCCTGTGAACAGGAGCGTGAGCCGCAGGCGGGCGGTCCGCCGCGGCAGGCGCAGCCACGAGCGGGGAGACAGGGCGCGCAACCGCCGGGCCATCAGATGCGGTAGCCGCCCTCGCGCACAGTGTGGATGACGGCGGGCTCGCCGAGCTTGGCTCGCAGGCGGCTCATCGTCGACTTGACCGTCCCGGTGAAGGGATTGGTGGTCTCGTCCCACACGCGCTCCAGCAGTTGCTCTGTGGACACCACGCGCCCGTCGGCGGCGAGCAGGCACTCCAGGACGGCGAACTCCTTGGGGCTCAGATCCAGCGGCCGGCCGTGACGGGACGCTGAACGGCGCGATGGATCCAGGGTGACCCCCGCGCACGACAGCGTGGGCGGCACCGGCGCCACCGCGCGACGGGCGAGCGCTCGAACGCGCGCCACAAGCTCCGTGAAGTCAAACGGCTTGGGCAGGTAATCGTCGGCTCCCAGCTCCAGGCCCTCCACCCTGTCGCGGATCGTACTGGCGGCGGTGAGCATCAACACCCGGGTCTCGCTGCGCTGTTCGACCAACGCACGGCAGACCTGATCGCCGTGGACGCCGGGCAGGTCGCGATCCAGCACCACCACGTCGTAGCGATTGACCGCGACGTGCGTCAGCGCCTCGGTGCCGTCGAAGGCGAGATCGATCGCCATGCCCTCCCGGCGCAGCCCCTCGGCGAGCGCGGTCGCCAACCGCGGGTGGTCTTCGACAACCAGCACCCTCATCGTTTCACCTCTGGAGCATGTCGGAGCCCGTGTAACAGCGGGGTCACAGCCTCCGTGACCGGGTTGTCACCACCTCATCTCTACAACTCACCGCCACAACACTGGCTCTCAAAGGACGCCTGCGATGACACCGATGCCATCCATCTTTTCACGACCGTCCGCTCGGGCCCTGACTGCCCTCCTCACCGGCGCGGTCATGGCGGTGATGGCAGCCGGCTGCGGCGGCACCTCGCCGTCGTCGGCCTCGTTGTCAGGAGCAGCGGCGAGCGCGCAGGGAGGCCCGGGCGCCAGCGCGTTCGCGTTCTCGCGCTGCATGCGCGCGCACGGGGTGACCAATTTCCCGGATCCGAAGGTCACGACGTCGGACGGCAGCACCTCGGTGGCCATCGGCATCAACCCGTCGATCGCCGGGCAGCCCGCCTTCAAGACCGCCCAGGCCGCGTGCGGCCACATCCTGCCCAAGGCGGGCGGCGGCCCGGATGGGACCCCGGCGCAGAGCCAGGCCAGGACCCGGGTGCTCATCGCCTTCGCCCGGTGTCTGCGAACCCATGGGTTCCCCAACTTCCCTGACCCGGATGCGAGCGGGCAGCTGTCGGGGCAGATGATCACCCAGGCGGGGGTCAACGTTCACACACCGGCGCTGCGCACGGTGGGTGAGCGCTGCGCCTCGGTCACGCACGGTCAGATCACCCCGGCCCAGGTGGCACAAGCGATCAACCACCTCACAGGTTCAGGCTGAACTGCTCCAGAAAGCCGCGGCGGCCCTCGGGGGTCACGCGCAGACCACGGGTGCCGGGGACGTGCGCCACCCACTGCTGATCCATCGCGTGCTGCGCGATCGCGGCCCCGACCGCCCCGGCCAGGTGCGGACGGCGTTCGGTCCAGTCCAGGCATGCTCGGGTGAACGCACGCCGCTGCAGACGAAGCTCGTCCACCTCGATCCCCAGCGACTCCAGGCGCCGCTGGCCGGCGCTGGTCAGCCCGAAGGCCGCGTCGGCGCTCCCGATCAGGCGCTGACGCTGAAGGCTGTCGGTCAGCGCCACGCCGAGCTCACCGGCGAGGTGGTCGTAACACGTGCGCGCACCACGCAGGGCGCTGCCGCGCCGTGACTCGCGCAGGCCGGCGGCGGCGCGGGCGGGCGCGATGGTCAGCATCGCCTCGATGACCTCGGCGACGCGGGGGTCAGCCAGGCGGTAGTGGCGTTGGCGGCCCGATTGCTCCACGGCCACCAGGCCGCCATCCAGCAGTTTGGACAGATGTGAGCTCGCCAACGAGGGCGAGATGCCGGCACGGTCGGCCAGCTGCCCCGCGGTGAGCGGATGCCCGCCGAGCAGCGCCAGCAGCATGGTGGCCCGGTGGGCGGTCATCAGCTCCGCCACGGTGGAGAGATCGGCGTCGGCGAGCATCTCACGAAGCGTACCGCCGCGACGTTTCAACCGGGGTTGAATATTTACGCCTCTACGGTCAACCACATGCCTTCCCCCGGCTCCCATCGTCGCGGCCTGACCCTGGCCGCCACCAGCCTCGGCTTCGCGGTCGTGCAGCTCGATGTCAGTGTCGTCAACGTGGCCATCAGGCCGATCGGCGAAGCGCTGGGCGGGGACGTCAGTGCCCTGCAATGGGTGGTCAACGCCTACACCGTCGCCTTCGCCGCGCTCATCCTCAGCGCGGGCGCGCTCGGTGACCGGATCGGAGCCAAGCGCGTATTCATCGCCGGGTTCTCTGTCTTCACCGCGGCGTCGGCGATCTGCGGGCTGGCGCCGACGTTGGGCGTCCTCATCGCCGCGCGCGCCGTCCAGGGCGCCGGGGCGGCGCTGCTCGTGCCGTGCTCGCTGACCGTGCTCAACCACACCTTCCCGGAGCCGGCAGAGCGCAGCCGGGCCATCGGCCGGTGGGCCCTCGGCGCCAGCGCCGCGCTATCTGCCGGTCCGCTCGTCGGCGGGATCCTCACCGCGACGCTGGGGTGGCGGGCCATCTTCTTCATCAACGCCCCCATCGGGCTGATCGGGATCCTGCTCACCGCCCGCTTCACCTCGGAGACGAGCCGGTCACCCGATCGCGGCGTGGACCTGTGGGGCCAGCTCACCGCGATCCTCTGCCTGACCCTGCTCGCCGCGGCCACGATCCGAGGCGGGTCAGAGGGATTCGGCTCCACCGCGGTCCTGGCCGCGTACGGCGCCGCGGCCGTGGCCGGGCTGGCCTTCCTCGCCGTCGAGGCGCGACGCGCCCGGCCGATGCTCCCCCTGCGGATGTTCCGCTGTGACGCCTTCAGGGCCAACACCGCGATCGGCCTGCTCATCAACGTCGCCTTCTACGGCCTCATCTTCGTCTTCAGCCTCTTCTGCCAGCGCGCCCAGCACTTCTCGGCGCTGCAAGCGGGGCTGGCCTTCGCACCGATGACCGCCGCCATCATGGCCGCCAACGCCGTGGCCGGCGGCCTGGGTCACCGCTTCGGCACGCGCCGGGTGATCGCCGGCGGAGCGCTGCTCATGGCCGGCGGAGCCCTCGCCCTGGAGGGCATCGGTCCCCACAGCGCCTTCCCGACCCTCCTGGTCCAGCTGGCGGCGATCGGCTTCGGCCTGGGGCTGATCGTGCCGCTGATGACCGCCTCGCTCCTGGGCAGCGTGGACCGCTCACGCTCGGGGATCGCCTCCGGGACGCTCAACACGGCGCGCCAGACGGGCAGCGTGATCGGGGTCGCGCTGTTCGGGTCGTTGATCGCCGGCGGCCGCCTCGTCGGCGGACTGCACGTGGCGCTGGTCATCACCGCCGTCCTCAGCCTCGCGGTGGCCACGCTCGGTGCCCGTACGCGATCGGCTGAGGTGTGATTTGCTGGCGCCGTGCACGAGACCCCTGACGACCTGGCGGCGCTGCAGGCTCTCATCGACGCCAGCTACGCGGCGGCCGGACCGCACCTGCTGGCCATCCATGAGCCGCAGCGGCGACTGACCGCCGAGCAACTCTGCGCGAAGCTGACCGGGATGCGCCTGCTCACGCTGGCCACCGTCACGCGTGACTGCCGGCCGGTCGCGGGGCCCGTCGACGGGATCTTCTTTCGCGGCCACTTCTACTTCGGCTCGGCCGACAACTCGGTGCGCTTCCGCCACATCCGCGCGCGGCCTCAGGTCTCGGCCACCCACCTGCCCAGCGAGGAGCTCGCGGTCACCGTCCACGGCCACGCCGTCCCCATCGATATCGCCGCGCCCGACCACGCCGCCTTTCGCCAGGCGCTTCTGGAGGTGTACCTCCCGATGTACGGCGAGGGCTGGGAGCAGGAGTTCCTGGAGGCCGAGGCGCCGGCCTACGCACGTATCGACGCACAGCGCATGTTCACCTTCTTCATGCCGGCCTCCTGACCGCGCTCGTGGCTCGGGTCATCCTCATCGATGAGGTCGGCGACGTCGAGGCTGCGCGCGCGGCGCTGGCGGGGCGCCCCGAGATCGAGGTCCAGCGTGCCGATGCGCTGCCCTCCGGCGCGGACATCGTGGGGGTGCTGGTGGGGACCGAGGTGCCGGTCGGCCCCGCCGAGCTGGCCGGGCTGCCCGCGATCCGTGCCGTCGCCGCCACCGCCACCGGCTATGACCATCTCGACCTGGCGGCGATCGCCGCGGCCGGCGCGTGGGCCACGCACTGCCCTGGCTACTGCGACGACGAGGTGGCCGAGACCGCGCTCGCCTTCGCCGTGGACCTGCTGCGCGGCGTGACGCTGCTGGATCGCTCGGTGCACGCCGGCCGCTACACGCACCTCGACGCCCCGGGCCGGAGGATCGCCGGGGCCGTGTTGGGCATCGTCGGCCTGGGGCGGATCGGCCGCGCCGTCGCCTGGCGGGGCCATGCCCTGGGGATGCGCGTCCTGGCCGCCGACCCGATGGTGCCGGCCGCGGCCGCCGCCCCCGCGGAGCTCGTGGAGCTCGACGAGCTGCTGGCCGCCGCCGACGTGGTGACGCTGCACGCGCTGCTCACCGAGGAGACCCACGAGCTGATCAGCGCCGAGCGCCTCGCGCTGATGCGCCCCGATGCCTACCTGGTCAACTGCGCGCGCTCGGCCCTCGTCGACCACGCCGCGCTCGGCGACGCGCTTCACCAGGGGCGGCTCGGCGGGTGCGCCCTGGACGTGCTGCCCGAGGAGCCTCCGGCGCCGGATGAGCCGGCCCTGGAGTGGCCGCGCACCATCATCAACCCCCACTCGGCCTGGTACTCCCCGCAGTCCAGCGGCGCGCCGTACCGGATGGCTGCCGAGGCGGTCGCCGCGGTCCTCGAAGGCCGCGAGCCAACGGGGGCGCTGGCGCGACCGGCTGCCCCCACAGCGCCGGCCGCGTAGCGCCCCCAGGGGCCCCTAGTGCTTCTTGTGCTTGCGCGGGGCCTTGAACGTCACCTTCTGCCTGGAGACCGTCCGATGGCCCTGCGTCACGCTCAGCGTGGCGGTGAGCTTGTGACGAGCCGCGAGCAGCGTGCGCCCGGCGTGGTTGAGCCCAACCCGCACGGTCTGCGTGCGCCCCGGCCTGATCGTCGCCCTGGCGGTTCCCACCACGACGACCTTGTGGATGACCTTCGGTTTGCGCGCGGTCACCGCCACCAGCCGGTGTCCGCGGAACGTCTCGGTGACGGTCAGCGTGAGCGACACGGTGCAGCTGGTGTCGCCCTTGCAGCTGACCGGCACCGACGCCGTCGTCCCCGACACCCGGGCGTGCCCAACCGATGCCTTGCCCGGCGTCACCGGCGGCGGAGGCTTGGTGGTGGTCAGCGTCTGGTCGGCGCCCACCTGAGTGCCGAAGTCGCTGGTGGCCACCGCCCGGTAGTGGATCGTGGTCCCGGCGGGCAGCCCGCTCAGCGCCGCGCTGAACGCGTCGGCGGCGTTGTCAGGCCCGGTGGTCTGGGCCGCGGTCGACTGCCCGTAGGCGGTCGTGGCCCCGAACTGGAAGGACACGCTCGTGCGCGCCCCCTCGGGGTTGACGGTGCCTGAGATGGTCGCCGTGGTCTGCCCCACCGAGCTGGACCCGCCGGTCACCGGCGTGTCGGGCTGGTAGGCGTCGGCGAACAGGCTGCGCGGGCTGGTCCCGTTGGTGAACAGGAAGAACGGCGTCCCCACGGCAGCACCCTGGCACGTCGCACCGTCGGCGTTGAACGGATTGGCGGTGCACCCGGACGAGATCGGCTCGCGCACATCGGCCGGAGCGGCGGTCGCCGTGATCGGGATCCCGCTCTTGTCCACCACGAACGTCGGGTTCGCCGCGTTGACGAAGTGACCCACCGTCGCGGTGCTGGCGCCCGTGTTGGCGTCGGTCACCCTCCACGTCACGTATGGCGTGTTGCCCGAGAACGTGATGTCAGGGCGGGTGGCGTCGGCGTTGGTGGCACTGGAGATCGGCTGGCCGTTGTTGACCAGCACGAACCGCGCCGCCGCGCCGGCACCGACGAGACGGCTGACGAAGATCTGGTGATGTCCGCCACTCGCCTCATCCCAGGCCACCCACGGGACGGTCGGGTTGGCCGGGTTCATCGTGCCCGCGGCCACGCGCGGATCTTCGGCGTCGGCGGTCGGATCCGCGTTGAGTGAGCAGGCCTTCTCATCGGTGATCGTGTCGGCGCAGGTACCGGCTCCGTTGACCGAGGCGTTCAGCGCGCCCTGTCCACCGTTGCCGACGGCCGTCCACACCACGCCGCCCTCGACGCCGGCGCCGGAGGCGGTGGTTCCCTTGGCGGCGAAGACCATGCCGTTGGGACCTTGCAACCCGGCCCCAGGCGTGCCCGTCTCATACCAGACCACCCACGGCACGTTGTCGCCGGCTCCGGTGAACGCGATGTCGGGCTCGATGCCGTCGCGCACCGGATCGACGTTGAGACTGGGGTCCGAGGCCACACGGTCGTTGCCCGTCTCCTGCCAGCAGAACCCGCCGAGCGGCGCCGTCGCGGTGCCGCCGGGGGTGACCCCGGTGCAGTTGGTGGAGCCGGGCCCGACCGGCTTGTCGACGAAGATCTGGTCCGGGTTGGCGCCCCCATTGGACTGCTCCTGCCAGGTGATCCACGGCCCGGGATTGCCTCCCGGCGTCAACGTGCCACCCGCCACCGACGGATTCTCGGCGTCGCGGTTGGTGTGGATGTTCAGCGAAGGGACCGGAACGTTGTTGGCGCCGCCGGTGCCTCGCGGCTGGCCAGACAGGATCCACTTGCCCTGGTTGGCATCACCGGTGTTATCGAAGCGACTGGCGAAGATGTTCTCGGCGCCGAACCCGGTGCCGGTGGTGTCCTCGTACCACGTGGCCCACGGAACGGTCCTGCCCGCGCCCGCGAAGTCGATCGCCGGCGCCTCGCCGTCCTGGGTCTGGTCGAAGTTCAACGAGCCGCTGAACGTCGGCGCCGCGCTGGAGCTCCCGTTCACGGTCCCGTTCCCGCGGGTGGTCCATGCCCCACCCGCGAACGAGCGCGAGAAGATCTGGTCATGCCCGCCGCCGCCCTCCTGTTGGCGGAGGATCGCCCACGGCACGGCCACCTTGCCGGCGGTCAGAGCCCCGCCGACGACGTCGGCGTTGGTCGGGTCCTCACCGCTCACGCTCTGGGCAGGGTCGATGCCCGCCGCCGGGTCGTTGTTCACCTGCCCGCCTGCGGGCAGGCCCTGAAGCGCGTATGCCGAGCCGGCGCTGGCCAGCACGGCAACCGTCCCCGCGAGGGCGATGCGCGATCGCCCCAGCTTCCATCTGTGGATCCCCATTGTGGTCCCCTCCATTGATGTGGTCGAGCAAGTGCTCGAACCTCCGGTACGCATCAACGCCGCGAACGGTTCGCGACGTCTTCGGCAATCAGCGGATCGTGCCCGTGAGGACCTTGCGCCCCGAGGACTTGGGGTTGCCGTTGGCGACCTGCTGGGTCACGGTGAGGCTGCGGAACTTGGTCACCGGCACGCCGGACCACAGCGTGACCTTGCGCGCGTCGTTGAAGGTACCCACCGGGACCAGCACCCCGGCCGCGTTCTTGAGCCAGGCTTCGTAGTACTCGGTGCCCTGGCGGCGGGGCAGGCCGGTGGCGGCCAGCTGGATCCGCCACCCCGAGGTGGTCTTGGTCAGCGTCGCCGTGCCGTGCGCGCCGGGCGCCAGATCGGTCCCCTGGACCACCATCGCGAATTGCAGGGGCGGGTGCGACGCGCTGGAGTTGGTGACAAGGATGACCACCACGACGGCCGCGGCCAGCGCGGCGACCGGCAGCGACAGCGAGAGGGCCAGCGCCGGGCGGCGCCGCGGCAGCCGCGCCCGCAGGCGGCTCCACCACGACGGTGACTCAGACGGCGACGGTGCGGCGCGGCGCTCCTGCGCGGCCGCCTGCGATACCGCCGCCACCACGCCATCCTCGAGACCGCGCGGTGGCTCGTCCCACATCGCCGCGGTGCCGAGCTCGGCCCGCAGAGCGTCGAGCGCCGCCCGCTCGTCAGCGGGCAGCGAGCCGCCGTCCTCGCCGGCGAGGTACGCGATGCGCTCTTCGTCGCCTGGAGTCACGGCTGCTCCTTGTCCGTCCTGCGTACGCAAGGGAACACGATTCGGTTCGGGCGCGCGGCACACCGGCACAGGTGCGAGGCGGGCGGTGTCACGCGCTCACCTCACGGAGATGCCCGAGAGCCGCCGCCAGGTGGCGATGTGCGCGAAACGACCGTGACTTGACGGTGCCGACGGCCACGCCCAGCCGATCCGCGATCTGCGCGTGGGTCATCCCCTCGAAATGCTGCAGGCGGACCACCTCGCGCTCGTCGTCGGGCAGCTCGCCGACGGCCTGGCGCACCTCCCAGGTCTCATACAGCGTCTCGGCCGACGCGGGCGCGGTGACCAGCGCAGGGTCATCGGCGGGCACGGCCTCCAGGGGCGCGCCGGCGCGCCGCGACTCGCGGCGGTAGACGTCGATCGCCGTGCGGCGGGCGATGGCCACCAGCCACGGCCCGAGCTCACGGTCCTCGTCGAGCTGAGCCGCGGCTCGCCACGCCTTCACGAAGCACTGCTGGGTGACCTCCTCGGCCAACCCCCGGTCACCGAGCGCGCGCACGGCCACCGCGAACACCAGCCGGCCGTACTCGCGGTAGACCGCCCGCACCGCCTCGGCGTCGCCATCACGAAATCGCCTTCTCGTGGCCCGGTCCACCACGAATTCGGACGCTACAGGGCCTGACCTCC
>DATJTQ010000284.1:0-6985 GCA_035503355.1 Solirubrobacteraceae bacterium | reverse complement strand
CCCAGGCCCCCGCCCACGTCGACGACGCCGGCATTCTCCCCGGGGCCCATGAGCACGGCCGGCCCCTCCGTTGGCAGCCGGCGCAGGAGCTTCTTGGAGTGCTTGTAGGCGCAGTGCTCAGACCACATCAGCGACAGCATGGCCAGCTCCGTGATGGCCGGCTCGCGGCCGAGCCCGGAGACGATGAGCTCGTACTCGGAGTCGGTCAGACCGAGCTCGCGGTAGGTGGCGGGGGCGGCGCTCGGGGTCACGTCAGCGGACAGGCACGGGCGCTCACACCAGCGCCGCGCCGTCGGTGACATGGGCGCGCATCGACTCGAAGATGGCCAGTCCCCCGGTCGGCCCGGTGAGCGGGTCCACCGCGTGCTCGGGATGGGGCATCAGCCCGAAGACGTTGCGCTGCTCGTTGCAGACGCCGGCGATGTCGTTGAGCGAGCCGTTGGGGTTCTGTCCCGGCGCGTAGCGCAGCAGCACCTGCCCGGAGGCCTCCAGGCGCGCGAGCAGGTCGTCGGGCGCGTAGTAGCGGCCGGTGGTGTGCTTGATCGGGATCGAGAGGCGCTGATCGGGCGCGCAGGCGCCGGTGAAGGGCGAGTCGGTGTTGACGACCTGGAGCTCCACCTGTCTGAAGATGAAGCGCAGCGACGTGTTGGGCAACAGCGCGCCGGGCAGCAGACCTGCCTCGCAGAGCACCTGAAAGCCGTTGCAGATGCCGAGCACCAGGCCACCGGAGGCGGCGAAGGCGGCCACCTCCTCCATGACGGGGGCGAAGCGCGCGATGGCACCCACCCGCAGATAGTCGCCGTAGGAGAAGCCGCCGGGCACGACCACGGCGTCGACGCCCTGCAGGTCGCGCTCGGCGTGCCACAGGATCACGGCCTCGCCCACCCGCCGGCAGGCATGCAGCGCATCGACCTCGTCGCACGAGCCGGGGAAGCGGACGACCCCGAACTTCACGCCGCGCCGGGCCCCGCCCCGCCGCCGTTGGCCGCGCCGTGGCCGTCGCCGTCGCCGTCGCCGTCGCCGTCGGCCTCAACGATCTCGTAGTCCTCGATGAGCGGGTTGGTGAGCAGCCGCTGGCACATCTCGGGCAGCCGCGCCGGATCCTCGACGTCGAGCTCGATCAGCCGGCCGACGTGGACGTTGCGCACCCCGGTGAAGCCGAGCGCGGGCAGGGCCCGTTCCACCGCCTGGCCCTGGGGGTCGAGGATGCCGGCCTTGGGCTTGACCAGGACCCGGGCCCGCATCAGCGGGTCCCCGGTGTGCGGTGTCCCCGCGCGCTCGCCATCAGGCCGTGGTGCGCGCGACCCAGGCGCTGAACGGCTCGCCGGTGATCCGCTCGTAGGCCTCGATGTACTTCTGCCGCGTCTGCTCGACGACATCGTCGGGGATCGGAGGCGCGGGCGGGGTGCGGTCCCAGCCGGTACCGGAGGCCCAGTCGCGGACGTACTGCTTGTCAAAGCTCGGCTGGCCGCGACCGGGCTGGTAGGAGTCGGCGGGCCAGAAGCGCGACGAGTCCGGCGTGCAGACCTCATCGCCGATGGTCAGCTCGCCGTCGGCGTCGAGGCCCAGCTCGAACTTCGTGTCAGCGAGGATGATCCCGTTGTTGCGGGCGTGCTCGGCGCCGAACTCATACAGCGCGATCGACACGTCGCGCACGCGCTCGGCCAGTGCCCGATCGCCGATGAGCTCCACCGCGCCCTCGAAGTCGATGGCCTCGTCGTGGCCGACCTCGGCCTTGGTGGAGGGGGTGAACAGCGGCTCAGGCAGCCGCTCTGACTCCTGGAGGCCGTCGGGCAGGGTGTGGCCCGACACCTTCCCGGTGGCCTGGTAGTCCTTCCACCCCGAGCCGGTGATGTAGCCGCGCACGACGCACTCGACGGGGAGCATCTTGAGCTTGCGCACCACCATGCCGCGGCCCCGCGCCTCGGCGGGGACGCCGTCGGTGACGGAGATGACGTGGTTGGGGATGATCTCGGTGGTGCGCTCGAACCAGAACGTCGAGACACCGGTGAGCACGCTGCCCTTGTCAGGGATCGGCGTGGGATGGACGACGTCGTAGGTGGAGATCCGATCGGAGGCGACGATCAGCAGCTCGTCGCCCAGGTCGTAGATCTCCCGGACCTTGCCCGAGGCAAGGAGGGGAAGGTCGGCGAGGGCGGTCACGCCGCCGATCCTAGCGCGGCGTTATGACGAGTCGTCAGGCGCCCTCGGTCACCTCGTAGTGGAGCATGACGGGCGGCTGATCGGCGTAGTTGGCGACATCGGCGGCCACCTTGCCGCCGTGCTCTGACTGCATCGACGCGCCCATGGCGGCGACGTCGTCGAAGTCGGCCTCGAAGATGCACCAGTACGGCGAGTCCCCGGCCGGGGCGTCCACGTTGAAGGCGTAGCGGTAGGCGCGCAGCCCGGGGAGCCCCGCGGCCAGCGGGAGGTGCTTCTCCTCGTAGTAGGAGCGGAACTTGTCCTTGTCGGCGGGTGGCGGGTACAGCACGACGAGCTTGTGCATCGAGACCGGGACCTCCAGATCGGGATCTACATCGAGGCGGCCACCACGGGCTGGCCCGCGCTGTGCCGGGCGATGAACGCGGCGGTCCGCTCAGGTGACGCGACCGTATCCCATTGGCGGTCGGGATGATTGAAATTCTGTGTATAGGCGTCGCAGACGCCCTTGTCCTGCGCCATGGCCATGAGCAGGCCCACGACGTGGGGCTCCGGGTTCAGGATCATGTTGGTCCAGTCCGAGACACCGTGGACAAAGGCCTGGCGCTCGCGCGCCACGCGGCGACAGAATTGCTCATCGCAGGCGAGGTCGTCCAGGATGGCGTGGCCGATCACCCACGCCGAGTAGGAGGCGGAGTTGGCGCCCTGGCCGTTGACGGGGTCCACCACACAGTGGGCGTCGCCCATGGCCAGGGCGAACGTTCCGCTCTGCAGCCGCACGTAGTCCTCGCGCACGACCGGGGTCAGCGCCCCCTGCAGCAGGTCGCCGGGCCCCTGAAGGCGGAACTCGGCGGGGTCCACCCGCTCAAAGCACATCGGGTAGTGAGCCTCGAGCTTGCGCAGCACGGTCTCGTCGTGGGCCTGCGGATCCGCCGCATAATCCAGGTCGGCCAGCATCTCGAGATCGCCGCCGGGGATGTTCTCGAACAGCAGCGCCGTGGCGAAGCCCTCGCGCGAGGTGATCGGAAGCTCGAGCAGCTCGCCGTTTCCGAGGGACATGTGGACGCCGACGCCCTTGGGCTCTGAGTAGCGCACCCCGTGATAGATCCCGGCCGAGAGGCGGCGCTGGGGCTTGTCGTAGGGGCACTTCTCCGGCAGTGGGGCGAACATCGCGCCCATGCCCCGCCCGCCGGCCACCACCACGAGATCGTGTGTGGCGCCGACGCGCTCGATCATCTCCGCGTCGATGGCGCCGACGACGAGCTGCCCGTCGCGCTCCTCGTAGTCCTCCAGCAGCCGCGGGAGATACAACCGATAGTCGATGATCGACGACGGGTGCTGGAAGTCGCCGCGCCAGCGCATCGGCTCCGGCGTGCCGACCACCGCGTGCTGGTGGCAGCCGTAGCCGTACTCGTCGGCATCCCAGTGGTGCACGCCCAGCTCACGTTCCCGTTCCAGCGTGTGGTGGTGGTGCGCCACCGTGTTGAGCAGCGGACCGGAGGCGATCTGCTCGGCGGTCTTGTCGCTGTAGAGGGTGACGGGGACGTCGTGCTGCTGGAGAAACAGGGCGAGGTGCAGGCCCGAGACCCCAGAACCCACGATGGCAATGCTCGTCATCCGCTTCCTCCTTGAGAACCCTGACCGTTAGCCGTAGCCGGTAGCTAATCCGCCACGGGCCCGCCGATCAAGTCAGAGTCACGGAAGCTTGCGTTGCGTCTGGCGCAATGATGTACTGGCCTGGTGATGATCGAACTGCGTGAGCTGCGCTCGGTCGACGTGCTCGTCGACGAGCTGCACTTCGGCCGTGCCGCCGCCCGGCTGGGAGTCACTCCGTCGACGCTGAGCCGGCGCATCGTGGCCCTCGAGCGCGAGCTCGGGGTCAGCCTGTTCGAGCGCACCAGCCGGCGCGTCGCCCTCACCGACGCCGGGCGCGAGCTCGCCACCCGGCTGCCCGCGGCGCTGCGCCAACTCGACGCCGCGCTGGCCGCCGCCCGCACCGCCGACGACGGCGGCTGGCAGATCTGACCGCGGGCGCGGCCGCTGCACTGAAAACGGCACGGTCTGAGTGGGTCAAAGGACGTAGGCGGCCCCGCGCCGCGGGCGTAGGGTTCCCGCTGCTGAACACAGTTACCCCCCGCGACTCGTCTCCCTGGCCTGGCAGCGCGCCGACGGACGAGTCGCGGGGCGGGGGGCGCCGAGCCGGGGCGGGCTCGGCATCGCTGGCAGGGGCGCCGCTGGGGGGCGGCGCCTCACGCGATCGTGTCCTTTGGCGCCTGACGCAACCCTGCGGTTGCTGACACGTCAGAGCACACACCGCCGTTCGGCTGACGGCGTGCTCTGAGGTGTCAACGGGACACGCTTTCCAGAGCACACACCGCGTGGGGACCGACCGTGTGCTCTGTAGTGTCAACCGCCGGCACGGGGCGGGGGGCGCCGAGCCGGCGCGGGCTCGCGGCATCGCGGGCTCGCGGCATCGCGGGCTCGCGGCATCGCTGGCAGTGGCGCCGCCGGGGGGCGGCGCCTCAGGCGATCTCGTCGAGGCGGCCGACGATCTCGTGCGCGTGGACCACGAACGGCGTGTAGTCGAAGATCGTGTCGAGGTCGAGCGCGGCGACACCGCCGGCGGCCATCTCGGCACCCAGCAGGTCACGCATCGGGGTCCGCGTGTCGAGTGCCTGCTGAGCCACGCGCTGCACCACCCGGTAGGCGTCATCGCGGGTGCTGCCCGCCGCCACCAGCGCGAGCAGGACCCGCTGGGAGAACAGCGCGCCGTAGGTCAGCTCCAGGTTCTCGCGCATGCGCGCTGACTCCACCACCATCCCCTCCGCCAACGCGAGGGTGCGGCGCTGCATGTGGTCAAGCAGAATCGTCGAGTCGGGCAGGATGATCCGCTCCACCGAGGAGTGCGAGATGTCGCGCTCGTGCCACAGCGCCACATCCTCGACGGCCGCCGAGGCGTTGCCGCGCAGCACGCGCGCGAGGCCGGCGACCTGCTCGGACTTGATCGGGTTGCGCTTGTGGGGCATGGCGCTTGACCCCTTCTGGCCGCGGCCGAAGGGCTCACGGACCTCTCCCACCTCGGTGCGCGCCAGGTGGCGGATCTCCGTGGCGAAGCGCTCCAGTCCCGCGCCGGCCAGGGCGATGGCCTGCAGGAGCTCGGCGTGGCGGTCGCGGGCCACCACCTGAGTGGAGACCGGCTCGCGCTCGAGCCCCAGCCGCGCCAGCACGCGCGCCTCGAAATCCGGTGAGGTCGCCGAGTAGGTGCCGACGGCGCCCGACACCGCCCCCACCGCCGCCTGGGCGAAGGCGCGCTCCAGGCGCTCGGCGTTGCGATGGGCTTCAAAGGCGAAGCCGGCCAGCTTGACGCCGAAGGTCGTCGGCTCGGCGTGGATGCCGTGGGTGCGCCCGACGCACAGGGTGTCGACGTGCTCGCCCGCGGCGGCGGCCAGGACCTGCGCGAGCCGGTGCGAGCCGGGCAGGATCAGCGCCCCGACCTGGCTGATCTGCAGCGCCAGCCCCGTGTCCAGCACGTCAGAGGAGGTGAGGCCGTAGTGGATCCACCGTCCGGCCGGGCCGGCTGACTCCGAGAGCACGTCGACGAAGGCCGCGGTGTCGTGGTCAGTGACCTTCTCGCGCTCATCGATCGCCTCCACCGTGAAGGTGGCGGCCCGGATGGCCTCCAGCTCCTCCGGAGTGGGGCCCTCCATCTCCTCGCAGGCGGCCACCTCGACTCGCCGCATGGCGTCAAAGCGCGCGTGGTCTGACCAGGCCTCGCCCAGCTCCGGGCGTGTGTAGCGCGCGATCAAGGATGCCGAAGGCTACGCGACAGCGGGGCTGTCAGCGGTGCCCGGCGCGACCGCCGCGGCGACGACGCTCTCCAGCGACGCCTCGCTGTCGACCGCGATGACGTCGGCGTGCTCGGCGGCCTTCAGCACGCAGTCCAGCAACCCGGGGAAGCGGGCGTCGAGATCGGCGCGGCGCAGGCGATTGAGGCGGGTGGTCCCCTGGGGCCGCTGCTGGATCACGCCGGCCTCGCGCAGCACCTTGAAGTGGTGGGTGCACGTGGACTTGGTGACGGGCAGGCCGAAGCTGCCACAGGTGTGATCGGCCTCGTCTGACTGCGCCAGCTTGGCGACGATCTGCAGGCGCACCGGGTCAGACAGCGCGTGCAGGACGGCGCCGAGCTCCAGTTCCTCCGCCGCGGGATGAACGATCGATTCAGTGGTGTGCATTGACATTGCCCCTTGCACTATACGAACCCTCGGACCCTTGTACGACGATCATCGTACAAGCTGCTATCGTACGACGTGCATCGTACAACGGACCCCGCGAGGAAGCCAGATGAGAACGCAGAACCCCGCACCACCGGTCGAGCAGACCACCCGGGTCCCCCGCCCGCGTCGCACCGACGCGGCCGTGATCGCGCAGTACATCCGGGACCTGAGCCAGGCGGCCTGACCGCCCGGCACCCGGCCGTCCGCCACTCGGCGGGCGGTCCCGCCACCGGGCACGACGCCCGTCGCGCGGCCACCAGGGCCGCCACCGGGGCACACCACCGGGGCCCTGCACCCGCCACCGGGCGTCTAGATGGACAGGATCCGCGCCGCCAGGACAGCCGCGTTGCGCGCGTTGTCGACGCCCACGCACCCCACCGGCACCCCGGGGGGCATCTGGGAGATCGAGAGCAGTGCGTCGAGGCCGCCGGCCACCGACGTGCGGCTGGTCAACGGCACCCCGATCACCGGCAGGTCGGTGTGGGCGGCGACGACCCCGGGCAGCGCGGCCGACAGGCCGGCCCCGGCGATGATCACCTTGATGCCGCGCA
>DATJTQ010000283.1:0-8873 GCA_035503355.1 Solirubrobacteraceae bacterium | reverse complement strand
TAGGTCCCCTGAAGGATTCCCTGGGATCCGATGTAGATCCAGGAGCCCGCGGTCATCTGGCCGTACATCATCAGCCCCGCCGCATCGAGCTCCCGGAACTTCTCCCACGTCGCCCATTGGGGCACGAGGTTGGAGTTGGCGATGAGCACCCGCGGCGCCTGGTCGTGGGTCTCAAAGACGCCCACCGGCTTGCCGGACTGCACCAGCAGGGTCTCGTCGTCGCCGAGCCGCCGCAGCTCGCGCTCGATCGTGTGGTAGGAGGACCAGTTGCGGGCCGCCTTGCCGATCCCGCCGTAGACCACCAGCTCGGCCGGGTTCTCAGCGACGTCGGGATGCAGGTTGTTGCGCAGCATCCGTAGCGCCGCCTCCTGGCGCCAGCCGCGGCATTCCATGTTGGTGACGCTCATCGCCGCCGGACGCTACCGCAAGCGCCAAGCGCAGCAGCGTCCCGTGGGTAGGCTGGCGGGGAGATGGTCCGCAATCCGCTCAGAGCGCGCGCCGAGCGCAAGACCAGCGCGATGCTCACGCGGGTCGGCTGGGAGCCGCCGCAGACCTGGACGGTGCGGCGCCCCCACGACGTCACGCTGGCCTTCACGACGCGCCTGCCCGCGGCCGAGTTCGTCCCCGCGGCTGACCTGCCCGCGCGCCATCGTGATGCGCCGGCGTCGGTGGGCGGCGAGCTCCTTCCCCTTGCGCGGGCGGCTGATGCCGAGCACGTCTTCCTCGCCGCCGCCATCTGCTCCACCGAGGCCGACCACGGGGTGTTGGCGACGATGACCGCGGCCCTGAGCAAGCAGCCGCTGCCGTTCATTGACCACAACGGCGCCACCGTCCGCCGGCGGGGGCGCAAGCGGGTCAAGGGCATGGCCGCGCCGGTCACCGTGGTCGAGCGCCAGGACGGCGACGCACCGTCCTCTCCGCTCGTCGTGCAGTACACGAAAGGCGACCCCCACGGTACGCTCACGCTCACCTTCGTGGCCGACGGCGCGGCGCTGGCCGGCAACGCCCGCCGGCTGTTTCAGAACATCGTCCGCGGCTGCCGGCTGGCCGTCGACCCACGCGCCGCCTGAGCGCCGCCTGCGCGGCGGCTCAGCGATAGGGCAGCGACATCCCCAGCCCCAGCCGCTGAGCCTTGGCGAGCATCGCCTCGCCCAGGGCAACATCGGTGATCGACAGGCCGCGGTGCCAGAACAGGATGCGCTCATCGTCGCGCTCGCGGCCGGGCCGCTCCCCGCACAGGATCTGGCCGAGCTCGGCATGGAGGGTCTCGGCGGTGAGCCGTCCGCTGTCGACGTGCGCGCGCAGCGAGCCCAGCGGCCCGACGCCGGCCTGTCCCCAGTCGTCGACGACCACCTTGTCCATCACGTCGGTGAGCTCGAGCTCGACCGCGCTGACCGTGCCGTAGGGGATGACCAGCGTCCCGGGGGTCACCCACGCCGTGCCCAGCAGCGGCTCGGGCGCGGTCAGCCGGCTCGCCTCGACCATCACGTCGGCGCCGCGCAGGCATGCCTCCCAGCTGTCCACCGCGCGGACCTCGCGCTCCAGGTCCTCGCTGAGCCGCCGCGCGAAGGCCTCGCGGCTCTCCGGGCGCAGCGAGTGCACGCGGATCTCCTCAAGCGAGGGCAGCACCCGGCACAGCAGCCGCACGTTCCAGTAGGCCGTTCCCCGGGCGCCGACGTGGCCGAGCACCCGCGCGTCGCTCCGCGCCAGCACGGATGCCCCGATCGCCGTCACCGCCCCGGTGCGCATCTCGGTGATGGCGGTGGCGTCGATGACTGCGCGGGGCACGCCTGTGGCGGGATCCATGAGCAGCAGCAGCGCCAGCTCGGAGGGCAGTCCAAGGCGGTGGTTGTCCACGTAGTCACCCACCACCTTGACGCCGGCGAAGGCCGGGACGGCACCCCGCAGCACATTGAAGTGGCCGTTGGCCCCACGCGGGAAGAGGTGCATGCGGGGCTCGATCACCGTCTCGCCGCGGCCTTGGGCGGTCACGACGTCGCGGACCGCGTCGAGGATCTCGTCGTCGGTGAGGGCGAGCGCGTCGACATCGGCGCCGCTCAGGTAGGTGAGCGCGATCGCGCTCATACCCCCGCCCCGGCGGCGGCCCGGACCGAATCAAGCAGCTGTCCACCCACCAGCAGTTCCGCGGTCAACCGCTCCACATCGGGCCCTACGGGCCGGTCGTTCTCGAGGGGAGCCACCCACTCGCGCACCGCAGCGTGGGCGGCGGCGGTGCCTGCGCCCAGCGACGCGGTGCTGTCGCCGAGGGCGAGGTCGACCGCCTGCGCGGCGACGATCAGCTCGATCGCCGCCAGCAGCCGCAGGTTCTCGATCTGCTCGCGGACGCGCAGCGCGGCATGCGTGGCACCGGTCGAGTCATCCTCCACCGAGTCGGCGCCGATGGTGGGCAGGATCGCCAGCGGCGCGGCCAGGTGGCGGATCTCGACGCTCAGGGCCTGGGCGGTCTTGCTCAGCGGACCGAGGCCGGAGCTGACGCCGCGATCGGGGCTCAGGCTCGCAGGCAGCCCGCTGAGACGTCCGGTCTTCAGGCGCGCCTGGCGCTCGGAGCTCACCGCGGCCACCTGGGCGAGCGCGATCGCGGTCGCGTCGAGCGCGAGGGCCAGGGCCGGGACGTGGAAGTTGCCGGTGCTGAGGATCTCCTCGTCCTCGACGAGCACCAACGGGTTGTCGGCCGCGCCGCCCAGCTCGGGCCCGACCGCGCCCTCCAGCAGTTCGAGCGCGACGTGCAGCGACCCGTGGATCTGACTGACGCAGCGCAGGCTGAGGGGATCCTGAAGGCGACGCGCGGCGCCCGGTTCGGTGAGCGCGCCGCCGTGCAGCAGGGTGCGCAGGCCGTCGGCCGCCCACGCCTGCCCGGGCGCCGGGCGAGCAGCGACCACGCGCGGGTCCAGCGGGCTGAGGTTGGCGCGAAAGCCCTCCATCGACAGCGCCGCCGCCACCTGCATGATCTCCAGGCAGCGGGTGGCATCGATCAGGTCCAGGGCCGCCACCGCGGCCGACACGGCCGAGCTCGAGCAGATGGCCAGCCCGTCCTTGGGTCCGAGCATGACCGGGTTCAGCCCCGCCCGGGCCAACGCGTCCGCCGACGTCATCACCGCGCCCTCGAACTCGGCCTCCCCTTCGCCGATCAGAGTCAGCCCCACGTGGGCCAGCAAGCACAGGTCCGAAGCGCCCACCGAGCCGAAGCGAGGGATGCACGGGTGCACGCCGGCGTTCAGCAGTGCCGCCAAGCCGTCCGCGATGGCCACCGTCGCCCCCGACCCGCCGGAGCACAACCCGTTGCAACGCACCGCCATCGCGGCCCGGGCGATCTCTGAGGGCAGACGCTCGCCCACCGCCATGGCACGGCCGCGCAGCGTCTGCAGCGAAAAGGCCGCGGCCGCGTGGCCGTCGATGCGATCCACCACGCGAGAGCCGAGGCCGGTGGTCAGCCCGTAGACGGGGAGGCCGGTCTCGGCGGCGCGGGCCACCACCCCGGCCGAGACGTCCATCCGGTCGCGCGCCGGCGCGGCGATGGCCACCGGCAAGCCCCCGCGGGCAATCGCGGTCACCGCCTCCGGGCTGAGGGCGGCTCCCGCCAGCGACACGCTCCCGTCCATCGGCCCGACGATACTGATCGCCATCGCGGCATTAGAGTGCCGCGCGATGTCCACACTCCCCTTCACCGACGGAGAGCGCGCGCCTGTCATCCTCGACGGCTCCGGCCTGACTCCGAGCGGCGTGGCCGCCATCGCGCGCGACGGGGCGGAGGCGGTCCTCTCGCCCGAGGCGCGTGCCAACAACGATCGGGCCCGCGGCGCGATCGCGGCGCTGCTGGCCCGCGGCGATGACCTCTATGGCGTCACCACGGGCGTCGGCGCACTGCGGGCCTACCGCGTCCCCGAGGAGGAGCGCGAGGCCTACGGCCTGAACCTGCTGCGCAGCCATGCGTGCGGTGCCGGCCTCATCCTCACCGTGCCCGTCGTGCGAGCGGCGATGGCCACTCGCGCCAACCAGATCGGGGCCGGCGGCGCGGGCGTCGCCAACGAGCTGCTCGACACGCTGGTCGGAGCCCTCAACGCCGGGCTGACGCCATATACCCGTGAGCTCGGGTCGCTGGGCACCGGGGATCTCACCAACCTCGCCGACGTCGCGCTGGCGCTGCTGGGCGAGGGTCAGGTGTGGCGCGGCGATGACCTCATCGACGCCGCCCAGGGCCTGGCCGACGCCGCCATCGACCCGGGGCGGCTGGGCCCGCGCGACGGCCTGGCCTTCATCAGCTCCAACGCCTTCAGCATCGGGTACGCCGCGCTGCTGGTGGTGGACGCGCGCCGGCTGCTCGACGCGTGGCTGACCGTCGCCGCGCTCTCCTTCGAGGCGGCCGCCGCCGACCCGGTGGTGCTCGACGCCCGCATCCACTCCGCGCGCCACCGGCCCGGGCAGGCGGCGGTCGCCGCCCGCATGCGCGAGCTGCTGGCCGGCCTGGGCGAGCGGGCCCGCGAGCCGGGACCGCTGGGGATCCAGGACCCCTACCCGTTCCGCGCCCAGCCCCAGGTCGACGGCACCGTCCACGACGCCCTCAGGGCACTGGAGGAAACCGTCTCGCACGAGCTCAACTTCGCCGGCGAGAACGCCCTCATCGATCCCGACCAGGAGATCGCGCTGCCCAACGGCAACCCGCATGCCGCCCCGCTGGCCAACGCCATCGACGGCCTGCGCACCGCGCTGGCCTCGTCGGCGGCGCTCATCGCCGCCCGCGTATCGACGCTGCTGGACACCGGGCTCACCGGCTTGCCGCCGTTCCTGGCGCGCCACCCCGGTCCGGAGTCGGGCGCGCTGGTCCTGGAGTACACCGCCCACGCTGCCGTCGCCGAGGTGCGGTCGCTGGTCACGCCCGTGGCGGCGCAGACGGTGTCGGTGTCGCGAGGGGTCGAGTCGCACTCCAGCCTTGCCCCCATCGCGGCGCGGCGGGCCCACGAGACGCTCAGCGCGCTGCGCGTCGCGGTCGCGACCGAGCTCGTCGTTGCCGTCCGCGCGCTGCGTCTGGCCGGACAGGAGCCGGTCGGCGCCGGCACGCGCGTGCTGTGGGAGCTCGCCGCCGACCGCCTCGACCCCGATCTTGCCGACCGTCCCCTGCACCCCGACGTGGAGGCGGCGCGCGCCCTCATCGAGGCGTGGGAGACCGAGACCCCCTGACGAAGCCGACGGCACGATCGTGAACGCTCCGCGACGAGCGTTCTAGGATCGAAGGACGTGAGCGCCCACGCCGAGTCAGACCAGGCCGTGCCGGACCGCCGGACGCGGCTCGTCATCCTCGGCATCTGCTCGATGAGCCTGTTCATCGTGGGCCTGGACGCGACGATCGTCAACGTCGCGCTCCCCGCGATCCACCGCTCGTTTCACTCTCCGCTCTCCGGGCTGCAGTGGACGATCGATGCCTACACGCTGGTCATCGCCAGCCTGCTGATGCTGTCGGGGTCCACGGCGGACCGGCTCGGCCGCCGGCGCGTCTTTCAGTGCGGCCTGGCGCTGTTCTCGCTTGGCTCGCTGCTGTGTACCGTCGCGCCCAGCCTGGGGATGCTCATCGCCGCCCGCGTGCTCCAGGCCATCGGGGGCTCCATGCTCAATCCGGTGGCGATGTCGATCATCCGCAACGTGTTCGAGGACCCGCGTGAGCGCGCCCAGGCCATCGGCGTGTGGGGCGCGCTGTTCGGGATCAGCATGGCGCTGGGCCCGGTGCTCGGCGGCGTGCTTGTCGACTCGGTCGGATGGCGAGCCGTGTTCGTCGTCAATGTCCCCGTGGGGATCACGGCCATCATCCTCACCGCGCTGTTCGTCCCCGAGTCCCGGGCGCCGCGCGCGCGGCGCGTGGACCCGGTGGGACAGGTCCTGGTCATCGTGGCGCTGGCCACCCTCACCTACGCGATCATCGAGGGACCGGGCGCCGGCTGGCTGTCGGCCCAGACGATCGCGCTCGGTGCCATCTCACTGGGCACGTTCGCCGGCCTCATCGCCTACGAGCTGCGCCGGCGCGAGCCACTGCTGGAGATGCGCTTCTTCCGCAGCGCGCCCTTCTCCGGGGCCAGCGCCATCGCCGTCGCGCTGTTCATGGCCATCGGCGGCTTCCTCTTCCTCAACACGCTGTACCTGCAGGACGTCCGGCACCTCTCCCCCCTCGACGCCGGCCTCTACACCCTGCCCATGGCCGGGGTGCTGGTCGTCGTGGCGCCGCTCAGCGGCCGCTTCGTCGGCGCCTTCGGGACCCGCTGGCCGCTGGTGGGCGGCGGTCTCGTTGTGCTGATCAGCGGGCTCATCCTGGCCCACGTGACGGCCCACACCTCCTTCGCCGTGCTCGTCGTCGCCTACGTCCTGTTCGGCGCCGGCAACGGCCTCATCAACCCGCCCATCACCAACACGGCCATCTCCGGCATGCCGCCGTCCCAGGCGGGCGTCGCGGCCGCGGTGGCGTCCACCGGGCGCCAGGTGGGCGTGACGCTCGGCGTGGCCGTGCTGGGGTCGCTGGCCGCGGGCGGCGTGACCGCCATCGGCCCGGGGTTCACCGCCGCGACCCATGCGAGCTGGTGGATCGTCGTCGGTCTCGGCGCCCTCATCCTCGTCCTGGGCTTCGTGACCACCACGGAGTGGGCCCTGGGGACCGCGGGACGCGTGGCCGACCGGTTCCGTGACGCCGACGTCGCGCGCCCCGCCGACGCCGCGACGCGCGACGATTCCCACCGGGTCGTCGCCGGCTGATCGTCGCCGGGTCGGCCGGTAGCGTGACCAGCGCCATGGAGCTCGTCCCCGATCGCGCGCACGTCGAGTTGCGCGCGGACCGCGACGGCAGCCACACCGTGGTCCTGTCGTTCCCCTATGACCGCGCGCTGGTCGACCTGTGCCGGTCGATCCCCCACCGCCGCTTTGACTGGGACCGGCGCGAGTGGTGTGCCCCCGCGAGCGACTGGGCGGCGATGAAGGTCACCGAGGCGCTCGAGCGCTTTCCGGAGCTGACGCCGAGCGACGAGGTTCGCGAGTGGCTGGCCTCGGTCAAACAGCGCTGGATCGGGTCGGTGAGCACCGTCCGTTATGACGGGCGCGGGTGGTTGGTGCTCAAGACGCTCGCCGGGCCGGTGCCCGAGCCGCTGCTCGAAGCCGCCATCGAGCACGAGGGACGGCTGCTGACTCCGCTGACTCTGGCGGCAGCGCAGGCGCTGCGCGCCCAGCGCTCAGCGCACCTCGACATCGCAGCCGAACGCTGCCTGCAGGTGGTGGAGCACGGCGGTGACCCACCGCCGGCGCGCCTGGTCTACGTGCGCGGGACCGATGGCGAGGAGCTGCGCCTGGAGGTCCTGTGGGATCCCGACATCGGCCTGGGCTTCGCCGAGCTGCCCGGGGCCAACGGCACGCGATCGGTCCCGCTGGACCCGTGGCTCGCCGAGGCCCTGGACGCGTTTGTGGCCCGTCACGGCGTGACCGTGGTGGGCGAGGCCAAGCCGGTGCTGGCAGCCCTGCTGGAGGAGCACCGCAGTGCCGCCGATGCCGTGCGCCGCTCGCGCGCCACCGAGGCCGACCCCATCCCGGAGACGGCCGCCGTGCTCGGAGGCGAGCCCGCGCCGTTTCAGTGGGCGGCGGTCCGCTATGCGCTGCAGGCGCGCGGGACGTTCCTGGCCGATGAGCAGGGCCTGGGCAAGACCGTCGAGGCGCTCACCGCGCTGGAAGCCGACGGGGCCTATCCGGCGGTGGTGGTGTGCCCGGCCTCGATGAAGCTCGGCTGGGAGCGCGAGACGCGGCGGTGGCTTCCCCACCGCTCGGTCAGCGTCGTCCAGGGGCGCGGGCGGGTCCCCGCGGCGGCCGAGATCATGATCGTCAACTACGAGGTGGTGGCCGCCCAGTATGGGGCGCTGACGCGTGACCGGCCGCGGGCTCTGGTGATCGACGAGTCGCATTACTGCAAGAACCCGCAGGCCAAGCGCACCCAGGCGGTCCGCCGGCTCGCCGCCGCCGTGCGGCCGGGTGGGCTGCGCCTGGCCCTGAGCGGGACGCCCGTGCTCAACCACGCCGAGGAGCTCATCGCCCAGTTGCGGATCATCGGCCGCATGGAGGAGTTCGGCTCGGGCGCCAGCTTCGCGCGCCAGTTTCGCGGCATGGTCTCCGAGGAGCGGCTGCACTGGCACATGCGCCGCGCCTGCTTCGTGCGCCGCCTCAAGGCCGAGGTCCTCCCCCAGCTGCCGCCCAAGCGCCAGGTGGTAATTCCGGTGGCCCTCACCAACGACAGCGAGTACCGCCTGGCCGAGCGCGACGTGATCGCCTGGCTGCGTTCTCAACCGCTCGACCTCTCCGAGCTCAACGCCAAGATCGCCGCCACCCTGCGGGCACAGCGGCTGGCCCAGCTGGGGACGTTGCAGCGGCTGGCGGCCCGCGGCAAGCTCGCGGCGGCGTTGGCCTGGATCGAGGACTTTCTCGCCTCCGAGGAACCGCTGGTGGTGTTCGCGCGCCACGTCGAGGTCCAGCAGGCAGTCCTGGACCGCTTCCCGCAGGCGCTGCACCTGCTGGGGGAGGACTCTCTGGAGCGGCGCGAGGCCGCCATCGCCGCCTTCCAGGAGGCCGATGGGCCGCGGCTGATCATCTGCGCGACCCGCGTGGCGGCGCAGGGGATCACCCTCACCCGGGCGTCCAACGTCGCGTTCCTGGAGCTCGAATGGACTCCGGCGATGCACGACCAGGCCGAGGACCGCTGCCACCGCATCGGCCAGCGCGACGCCGTCACCGCCTGGTACCTGCTCGCCGCCGAGACGATCGACGAGGACATGGCGACGGTGCTCGCGCGCAAGCGCGGGATCGTCGGCGCCGTCACGGACGGGCGGCGCGACGAGTCC
>DATJTQ010000282.1:0-3716 GCA_035503355.1 Solirubrobacteraceae bacterium | reverse complement strand
GCCAAGGCCGGCCAGCGAGGCGATCAACCCGGTCAGCGCAGCCTCGCCGAGCACCGACGCGAACACCTGGCGGCGTCCGGCGCCGACCACCCGCAGCAGGGCCAGCTCGCGCGTGCGCTGCCCGACGGTGATCGACAGCGTGTTGAAGATCGTGAAGGCGCCGACGAACAGCGCGATGGCGGAGAAGATGAGCAGCGCGGTGGAGATGAAGGACAACGCATCGTTGACCGCGCTCGAGAGCTCACTGGCCACGGTCTGACCGCTGACCACCTCGACGCCCGCGGGGAGCACCTCCGCGATCGCCCGCTGCAGCCGGCCGGTGTCGGCGCCCGGCGCCGCCAGCACGCTGATCGTGTCAAAGGCGCCGGAGAGGTGAAACAACCGCTGGGCGGTGGCCAGGTCAAATCCGGCGAGGGTGACACCGGCGAGGTTGTCATCGGAGCCGTAGGTGACAAGTCCGGTGACGGTGAAGCGCTGCGCCCGGTCGGGCAGGTTCATGAGTACCCGGTCACCGACCGCGAAGTGGTACTTGGTGGCGGTGGCCTTGTCCATGACGACGTCGTCGGAGGTGGTGGGCGCACGGCCCTGGACCAGCCGGTAGGGCGACAGCTGGCGGTTGGGATCAAACGAGAAGCCGAGCGTCGACCCGCCGCCGCCGCCGATGGCGTCGCCGTTGCGCGCCAGGAACTGGGCGTAGCCACCGGCCGAGCCGTGGACGTAGGCGACGCCGGGTACCCGCGCGACGACGGCGGCGATCGACTCCGGTACCGGCCGGCGGTCCGCCGTGCTGTCAGGCGTGTTGTCGGTGCCGTTGAGCGTGGCCTTGCCCCGGATCTCGAAGCTGACGTGCTGGTAGGCGGTGCCGACCAGGTCGTCGAAGGTGCGGTTGAGGGTGTCGCCCAGGACGAGCGTGCCGGTGACGAAGGTGACACCGAGCACGATGGCCAGGGCGGTGAGCGAGAGACGGAGCTTGCGGGCGGCCAGGCCCCGGAACGTGACGCGTCGCATGTCAGCCTCCCAGCCGCTTCATCTGCTCCAGCACGGCATCGGCGGTGGGTGCGATCAGGTCACCCACCACCGCGCCGTCGGCGAGAAACACGACGCGGTCGGCGAAGGCCGCCGCCTGGGGGTCGTGGGTGACCATCACGATCGACTGCCCGTGGTCTGACACCGCCCGGCGCAGGAAGGCCAGCACCTCGGCGGACGCGTTGGAGTCGAGGTTCCCGGTCGGCTCATCGGCGAAGACGAGCTCGGGCCGGGTGACCAGCGCGCGGGCGCAGGCGACCCGCTGCTGCTGGCCGCCCGACAGCTCGCCGGGGCGGTGGTCCAGGCGGTCCGCGATGCCGAGCTGCGCCACGAGCGCACGCAGCCATGCCCGATCAACCTGCCTGCCGGCGAGGTCGGCGGGCAGCGTGATGTTCTCGGCGGCGGTGAGCGTCGGAACCAGGTTGAACGACTGAAAGACGAACCCGATGCGGTCACGCCGCAGCTGGGTCAGCTCGGAGTCGCCCAGCCCGCCGATCTCGATCGGGCCGATGTAGGCGTGTCCACCGGTTGGCGTGTCGAGCCCCGCCATGCAGTGCATGAGCGTGGACTTGCCGGAGCCCGAGGGCCCCATCACCGCGGTGAAGCGGCCCTGATCAAAGCCGACGCTGACCCCGGCCAGCGCGGTGACGGCGGTGGCGCCCGTGCCGTAGGTCTTGGTCAGGTCGACGGCACGGGCAGCCGACGACGCCACTGTCTGTGTGGTGGGGATGATCTCTGTGAGCACGCCGCACAGACTCCTCCCGCAGGGCGGCCCTGAACAGCCGGGCAGCCGGAGTCCTGGGCGGTAGGGCTGGCCCTACCCCAGGGTGCTGATGCGGTGCACCAACAGCGACAGAAACCGGTCCGCGTCGATGCCCGTGGCCACATGGTGCAGCGGCAGCCACTCGGTCTGACGGCGCAGGTCGGCGTTGGTCCGTCCGCGCGAGAGCTCGCCCCCGGTGTCGATCCTCACCGCGCACCGCGTTGTCTGCAGGAGCGACGGATCGATCACCTGTGCCACGGCCACCGCGTCGTGGACCGGCGCACCGGTCCAGCCGTAGCGCTCGCCGTGGATGGAGAGAAAGAAGCGGTACAGGTCGGCGATGAGCTTGCCGGGGGACCCGGCGCCCGCCAGCACCTCGAGGTGATCGGGGGTGAGCAGCGCCTGGTGGGTGACGTCGAGGCCGACCATGGTGAGGTCGATGTCGGTGCTGAACACCCGATGGGCCGCCTCGGGGTCGCCCCAGATGTTGAACTCAGCGGCGGGGGTGACGTTGCCCTCGCCGATCGAGCCGCCCATGAGCACGATCCGCTCGATGTGCTCCTCGATCCCGGGATAGCGGGCGAAGAGCAGCGCGATGTTGGTCAGCGGGCCGGTGGGCACGAGGGTCACGGGGGTCGGCGCGGCGGTGAGGGTCGCCGCCAGCCAATCGACGGCGTGGGCGTCAAGCGGGGCACGGCTGGGCGGGGGCAGCTCGGCGCCCTCCAGTCCGGTCTCACCGTGGATGTCGGCGGCGACGTGCAGCTCGCGCATGAGCGGGCGGTCGGCGCCGGCCGCCACCGGCACCTCCGTCCGCCCCGCGCAATCAAGGACCCGGATCGCGTTGGCGGTGGTCTTGGCCAGGGTCTGGTTGCCTGCCACCGTGGTCACGCCGAGCAGCTGTACCTCGGCGCTGGCCAGCGCCAGCAGCAGCGCCGCCGCGTCGTCGTGGCCGGGGTCGCAGTCGATGATGATCGGCTTCACCGCGCGGATACTACGTCGCGGGTAATCGACCAGCCGCGCCGTCGCTGGGAGCCTCCTGCCTCGTCAACGACCCAATCAGGAGGCACTCATGGCCGACACCGACACGGTGGTGCACAACTACATCGCGATGTGGAACGAGACCGATCCGGACCGGCGCCGCGCGCTCGTCGCCGAGACCGTCACCGACGACGCCGACTACGTCGACCCGGTGATGGACGGTGCCGGCGTCGACGGGATCACCGCGATGATCGGCGCCGCCCAGGCGCAGTTCCCCGGCCACCGCTTCGCGCTGGTCTCCGGCCCCGAGGCCCACCACGATCGCGCTCGCTTCGCGTGGTCGCTCGCCGCCGACGGCGGGGCTCCGGTGGCCGTCGGGGTGGACTTCGTGAGCCTCGCCGACGACGGCCGGATGCGTTCGATCACGGGGTTTTTGGAGCCGGCGTCGGCGGGTTGATCGCCGTCTCGGTCGCCACCGGCACGCCGTGTCTGGTCTTGCCGGTCAGTCGCGGCGGCGTGTAGGCGAGGTTGGAGAAGCAGCTGGGCACCGGGCCGGGCACGACCATCTGCGCCACGGCCACCTCGCCGCTGGGCAACTGCTCGGCGGCGAGGATGCCCCTCCATCCCGGCGTGTGGTTTGACTGCGAGGGCGTGAACGTCCAGGTGTCGCTCATATGCAGGCTCGGGTAGGCGTGCAGCGCAAAGGCGGGCGCCGCCCGGCAGCCCGCGGTGACCGGCACCACGGTCTCGTTGATGCCCCGCCGGGCGAACTCGGCGTTGAGCTGCGGGATGGCGCCGGCCAGCTCGTGCACGGTGACGCTCACCGAGCCGTCGGCGTTCACGGTCAGGGCGTACGCCGGGGGCGCGCTCGTCGCGGCGTTGATGGTGAGCAGGGCGGCAGCCGCGAGGCCCGCCGCGGCAGCGAGGGTGCCGCCCACGAGAAGCGGCC
>DATJTQ010000281.1:0-9983 GCA_035503355.1 Solirubrobacteraceae bacterium | reverse complement strand
AACGAGGCGGTTGTGGCGGCAGAAGGTCGGCATCGGGGCGGTGAGGTGGGTGGGGTCTCGGTCCGCCAGCAACTATAGGTCCGCCCCGCCGGGGCGACACCGGGCCGGCCCACGCCCGTCGCCGGCAACGACCGGCCCTCTCCCCAAGTGATGTATGGATAGGATTGCCCAAGTTTTGGCGCAACGTGCGCCATCGTGAAGGGGGGACCAATGCTCGTACGCCGCAAGAGACACCGGATGCCGTCAGTCGCTGCCGCGCTCGTGGTGGTGGGGGCGCTCGCGGCAGCCACGGCGAGCACCACCTCCGCCTCGACGGCGGCCGTGGTCTCCCCCGCCAAGCCGACCCCGCCCGCGGTCGTGCCCCATCACGGCCGGCCGTTCGTCCCGGTGCAGGGCGATTGGGAAGGGACCGCCGGCGGCTTTGCGGCCAGCTTCAATCTCGTCCTGGATGCCGCCCGTCAGCAGCGCGCCGGAGTTCCCCGCTACGGGATCTCAGACCTCGTCATCCTGCGGCCGCGCGACTGCCCGCCCGACTCCACCCACTACAGCGAGTCGATCATCTCGGGCCGCCTGCCGTCGGCTCTGGGCAACCACGGCGATCTCGGGCTGCGGAACTTCGGCCTGGGCGGCGCCCTGACCGGCAAGCGGTCGGCGACGCTCGAGAGCCACTACTCGCTCGCCTCGTGTCACGCGACGCTGACCTGGCACATGCATCCCGCGGTGCGGCAGACCGTCGCCAACGGGAGCTGGACGCTGCACTACTCCAGCGGCGAGCGCTCCACCTTCCACGTGCAGGGGGGCGGGCGGCTGGCCTCCTCGATCCGGCTGCCCTCCGCGATCGTGGGGTGCAACGGGCTGCAGGGAACGGTCGACGTATTCATCGGCACCCAGGGCCGCGCCTCGTTCGCCCAATCGGGGGTGGGCCTGGCCCTGCGCTTCGCCAACGGGCATGCCACCGGCACGCTCTCGGCCAGCGGCTGCGCCGGGCCCCTGCGGCTCACCGCCACCCACAGCACCGGCTGAGCGGCGCCGCCGGCGGTTTCGCTCAAGCGATCCCGCTCAGCCGCCCGGGCTCAGCCGGCCGCGGGTCCGGCGGCTCAGCGGGCACTGCACCTCCGGTGCGCCGGTCGGCGCGGGCGCGCGCCATGACCTCCTTGAAGCTGCGAAAGCGGAAGATGAAGACCAGGGCGCCGAACCCCAGCCCGCCACTGAGCGCGGCGGTGGCGATCTGCTGGCCGACGGAGAAGGCCGCGACGTACGGGTTGTGGGCGAAGATCTGGAGCAACAGCGCCTGCTGGACGCCGGCGCCGCCGGGGGTGAACGGGAACACCGAGGCGATCACCTGGACGGCCAGCACCAGGAGCGCGTTGCGCACCGAGCCGCCGATGTGGAACGCATCGAGCAACGCCCAATAGGCGGCAAAGCGGGCGATCCAGCTCGCGAACTGCCACCGGCACATCTCCCGCTGATAGCGGCGGCGATCCGACAGGATCGACAGGCCCTGGCGGATCCGCTGCCAGAAGGCGCGCACCTTCGCCGAGAGCAGCGCGAACGCGGCCACGAAGAGCACGCCCAGCGCCGTGACGAAGAACAGCGTGAAGCGCATGTGCGAGGCGAAGAAGCTGATGTCGAAGGCCGGCAGCTGGGAGAAGTCCGGCGGCTTGGGGAACACGCCCTGCGTGAAGGCAAAGCACATCACCAACAGCCCCATGAACCAGTCAAACAGCGTGCCGGTCCACAGTGAGCTGGCCAGGGTCGGATAGCTCGAGGCCGGGATCGAGATGCGCGTGAGGAACAGCTGCACCACGTTGCCGCCGCCCAGCGGGAACACGTTGTTGACGGCGTAGCCGACCATGTAGGCACCCCACACGTCGCGCCAGCGAATCCGCTCCCCCGGATACGCGGCCCGCACGGCGTTGAACAGCGCGCGCGAGCGGAGCAGCAGGTACACGCTGTAGCAGGCGAGGCCGAGGAGCAGCGGCAGCCAGCTCAGGCTCGCCAGCTGCGAGAAGAACGTCCCGGCCGACGAGAAGAAGTTGGTGATGGTGTCGCCGATCGAGCTGCCGTGACCGTGGCCGACGTGCTGGGCGCCGGTGGCCACGGCAACGACGGGGGCGAGCATGGGAGATCCCACTCACACACGGTCGCACACGTGGCAGTCGACCGCCTCAGCATGGGGCCGACGCTTCGGGAACCTGAGCGTTGGGAACCAACGTCGTGAGACACTGGTTAAAAGGACCGGGGGGCCCAGATCCATCTGGGCCCCCCGGAGAGTCAGGGAAGTGGGGGCGCAGTTCCCTGACCGACAGGGGCGAGTTTCCCCGTCCCAAGCCTTGAGTAAACCTCAATGCCCCGAACAATTTTGGCTAGGCACAGCTGATGGGCCGCACCACCGGGGCTTAACGTATCAGCTTCCATCGCGTCCGTGGATAAGAATCCGATCACCGATCACGGGTTGCCGGACCGGTGAAGAACTCCTCCCCGGGACGGACGGTTCCCGCGGCCTCGGCCTGGTGGCGCAGCGACTGATCCGGGTCCCCGCTCCACGCTCCGACGGCCAGACGCTCACGGTCAGCGTCCATCGGACTGCCCCCCAGATCGGCGTTGACGACCCGGGCGCACTTGCGTCCCTCGGCGATCGCGGTGACCACCAGTGACTGCCCGACACGGGCGTCGCCGCAGGCATAGACGCGCCCCATGTTGGTGCGGTAGGTCTGGTTGGTCTCGATGTTGCCGCGCCGGTCGATCCCGACCCCGGCCTGCTGCACCAGCCCCTCGTGCTCAGGGTGCTCAAAGCCGATGGCGATGAGCACGAGGTCGGCCTCCAGCACGAACTCGCTGCCCGGCACCGGCGTCAGGTCACGCGACGAGCTGCCGGTCACCTGCCGTGCATAGACGTGACTGACCTGCCCATCCTTACCGCCGAACCCGGTCACCTCGGTGCCCCACCGCCGCTTGCCTCCCTCGTCCAGTGCGTAGGTGGTGGCGGTCCGCTTGGGCGGCAGCGGCCACGGCGCGCGAGGGTCACGCTTGGGGTCGCCCAGCTGCGCGTAGACGTCGAGCACGACCACGCTGCGGGCGCCCTCACGGTGTGAGTTGGAGATGCAGTCCATCCCGGTGTCACCGCCGCCGATCACGATCACCTTCTTGCCGGCCGCGGTGATCTCGGTACCCGCCTCGGGGGCGCGCGAGGGCCGTCCCTCCTGCGCGGCCACCCACCGGTTGCGCTGGTACAGGTAATGCATCGCCGGGTGGATGCCGTGCAGTTCGCGACCGGGGACGACGAGGTCACGCGACACGCGGCTGCCGATGGCGATGACCACGGCGTCAAAGCGCTCGTCGAGCTCCTCGGCGGTGATGTCGGTGCCGACCTCGGTGTCGTAGCGAAACTCGATGCCCTCCTGCTCGAGGATGGCCACCCGCCGGTCGATGATCCACTTCTCCAGCTTGGCATCGGGCACGCCGAAGCGCAGGAGCCCGCCGGGGCCCTCGTCACGCTCGAACACGGTCACCGAGTGCCCGCACTGGTTGAGCTCCGCGGCGACGGCCAGGCCCGCCGGTCCTGATCCCACCACGGCCACCGTCCGGCCCGAGCGCCGGTCGGGCGCGTGGGGCACCACCCAGCCCTCGGCGTAGGCGCGCTCGATGATCGACAGCTCGATCTGCTCGATCGTCACCGGGTCGTCGTTGATGGCCAGCACGCACGCCGACTCGCACGGGGCCGGGCAGATGAGGCCGGTGAACTCCGGGAAGTTGTTGGTGGCGTGCAGCTGCTCGATGGCGTCGCGCCACTTGTCGCGGTAGACGAGATCGTTCCAGTCGGGGATGAGGTTGCCCAGCGGGCAGCCCTCATGGCAGAACGGCACCCCGCAGTCCATGCACCGCGCCCCCTGACGTTGCAGCTCGGCCTCGGGCTGGAGCGCGAAGTACTGCTTGTAGTCGTCCACGCGGCGGCGCGGGTCACGCTTGTCAAAGCCGACCCGATGGATCTTGAGGAATGCGCCGAGCTCACCCATGGAGCGCTGGAGGGTAGCCGAGCCCTACTCAGGCTCTGACTCTGTCTCCCTCCTCGGACTGCTCTGACTCGCGGCGCTCCTCGAGCACGCGCTTGTAGTCGCGCGGCATCACCTTGACGAAGCGCTGGCCCTCGCGGTCCCAAGAGGCCAGGATGTTGCGCGCGCGCAGCGAACCGGTCCGCTGGGCGTGCTCGGAGATGAGGGTCTTGACCTCGGCGGCCCCCGTCTCGTCGAGCTCCTCGAGGTCGACCAACTCCAGGTTGCAGCGGCCCCTGAAGCGGTTGTCGCGGTCATAGACATAGGCGATCCCACCACTCATGCCGGCGGCGAAGTTGCGACCAGTCGTCCCCAGGACGACGACGCGGCCGCCGGTCATGTACTCACAGCCGTGGTCACCGACGGCCTCCACGACGGCGTGGGCGCCGGAGTTGCGCACCGCGAACCGCTCGCCGGCCATGCCGCGAATGAACGCCTTGCCGGCCGTGGCGCCGTAGAGCACGGTGTTGCCGACGATCATGTTCTCCTCGGGGCGGAACAGCGCCGACTCGGGCGGGCGCACGGAGACGATGCCGCCCGAGAGGCCCTTGCCGGTGTAGTCGTTGGTCTCTCCGCGCAGGGAGAAGGTGACGCCGGGGGCCAGCCACGCCGCGAAGCTCTGGCCGGCCGAGCCGCTGAAGGAGATGTCGATGGTGCCCTCGGGCAACCCGGCGGCGCCCCGGCGTCGCGCGATCTCACCCGACAGGATCCCGCCGACGGTCCGGTTGACGTTGCGCACCGGGATGGGGCCCTGGCGCACCTTCTCCACCCGCTCCAGCGCCGGAGCGCACAACCGCACGAGCTCCCAGTCCAGCGCGTCGTCGAGCACGGGCACCTGCTTGCGCGTCCGCGACCGCGGCACCTCCGGCGGAAGGTCGATCGTGCCCAGGATCATCGTCAGGTCCACGCCGCGCGACTTCCAGTGGTCCACCGCGTCATCGGTCTCGAGCAGGTCGGCCCGGCCGATGAGGTCGACGAAGCGCCGGACGCCGAGCCGCGCCATCAGCCCGCGGACCTCCTCGGCCACGAACATCAGATAGGCCACGACGTGCTCCGGCGTGCCCTCAAAGCGCGCTCGCAGCTCCGGGTTCTGCGTGGCGATGCCCACCGGGCACGTGTTGAGGTGGCAGACGCGCATCATGATGCAGCCCATGACGATGAGCGGCGCGGTGGAGAAGCCGAACTCGTCGGCGCCGAGCAGCGCGCCGATGACGACGTCGCGCCCGGTCTTCATCTGCCCGTCGACCTCAATGGTGATCCGGCTGCGCAGATCGTTGAGGAGCAGCGTCTGCTGGGTCTCGGCCAGGCCGATCTCCCAGGGCACCCCCGCCGACTGGATCGAGGACTGCGGCGAGGCTCCCGTGCCGCCGTCGTGGCCGGAGATGGTGACGTGGTCGGCGTTGGCCTTGGCCACACCCGCGGCCACGGTGCCGACCCCCACCTCGGAGACGAGTTTGACCGACACTGAGCTGGTGGGGTTGGCGCAGCGGAGGTCGTAGATGAGCTGCTTGAGGTCCTCGATGGAGTAGATGTCGTGGTGCGGGGGCGGCGAGATGAGCCCCACGCCCGGCGTCGAGAAACGGATCTTGGCGATGTAGTCGTCGACCTTGTGTCCCGGCAGCTGTCCGCCCTCGCCGGGCTTAGCCCCCTGGGCCATCTTGATCTGCAGCTGGTCGGCGTTGACGAGGTAATCGATGGTCACCCCGAAGCGGCCGGAGGCCACCTGCTTGATCGCCGAGCGGCGCAGATCGCCGTTCTCGTCGGGGATGAACCGCTCGGGGTCCTCGCCCCCCTCGCCGGTATTGGACTTTCCGCCCAGGCGGTTCATGGCGATGGCCAGCGTCTCGTGCGCCTCGCGCGACAGCGAGCCGAGGCTCATGGCGCCGGTGGAGAAGCGCTTGACGATCTCCATCGCCGACTCCACCTCGTCGAGTGCGATCGGCTCCGCGGGGAACCGGAACTGCATCAGGCCGCGCAGCGCGGCCGTGCGGGTGGACTCGTCGTTGGCCTGGCGGGCGAACTCGTCGTAGGCCTCCTGGGGGTCACGGGCGATGCCGCCTCCGCCGGCGCCGTGTCCGTTCCCGTTCCCGGCCTTGGCGCGCACCGCGTGCTGCAGGTTGGCGATGGTGTCGGGGTTCCAGATGTGGCGTTCCCCGTCGCGGCGCCACTGCAGGACGCCGCCGACCGGCAGCACCTCGCGCTCGGTGCGCGGGTAGGCGCGGAAGTGGCGGCCCAGGGCCTCAGCGGCCAGGACCTCCAGGCCGACGCCGCCGATGCGGCTGGCGGTGCCGGTGAAGTACTTGTCGATGACCTCGTGCTCGAGGCCGACCGCTTCGAAGATCTGGGCCCCGCAGTAGGACTGGATGGTGGAGATCCCCATCTTGGAGATCGTCTTGAGCAGTCCCTTGCCGATGGCCTTGACGATCCGCTGCTCGGCCTCCTCGCGCTCGAGGTCCTCGGGCAGCAGCGAACGATCGGCCAGCTCGTCGAGCGACTCGAACATCAGGTACGGGTTGATCCCGGCGGCGCCGTAGCCGATGAGCGTGGCCATGTGGTGGATGTCACGGGGCTCGCCGGACTCGATCACCAGCCCGGTGCGCAGGCGCGTCCCGGCGCGGACGAGGTGGTGGTGGACGGCCGCGACGGCGAGCAGCGAGGGCATCGCCACCCGCTCGGGCCCGAGGTTGCGGTCCGAGAGGATGAGGATGTTGGCCCCGTGATCGACCTGGTTGTAGGCCTCCTCGCAGAGGGCGTCGAGCCGGCGCTCCATGCCGTCGGGCCCGTCCTCGATCGGCCAGGTGATGTCGAGCGTGGCGGCATCGAAGATCTCGTGGGAGACCTGGCGCAGCTTCTCGAGCTGAGCGTTGCGCAGGATGGGCTGGGGCATGACCAGCTGGTGGGCCTGGTCAGGGGTCTCGGCCAGCAGGTTGACCTCGGCTCCGACCCCGGTCTGCAGGCTCATGACGACGCTCTCGCGCAGCGGGTCCACGGGCGGGTTGGTCACCTGGGCGAAGAGCTGCTTGAAGTAGGAGAACAGCGGCGGCTGGCGGTCTGACATCACGGCCAGGGCGGCGTCGTTGCCCATGCTGGCCGTCGGCTCCTCCCCCTTGGAGGCCATCGGAGCGATGATCAGCCGCAGGTCCTCCTGCGAGTAGCCGAAGGCCAGCTGCTTGGAGCGCAGCGGCTCGACTCGCGGGACGCGCGGCTCGCGCTCGGGGAGGTCGTCGATGGCCACCATCGAGCGCTCGTACCACTCGCCGTACGGCTTGCGGCGGGCGACGCGGCGCTTGACCTCTTCGTCCTCGACGATCCGGCCGTCCTCGAGGTCGAGCAGGAACAGCTTGCCAGGGGCCAGCCGGCCCTTGCGCTGGACGTGCTCGGGGGCGACGGTGATGACGCCGGTCTCCGAGGCCAGGACGACGTAGCCCTCGGTGTCCTGCACCCAGCGTCCGGGGCGCAGTCCGTTGCGGTCCAGCACCGCCCCGGCCATCCGGCCGTCGGTGAAGGCGACCGCCGCGGGGCCGTCCCAGGGCTCCATGAGGCACGAGTGGAAGTCATAGAAGCCCTTGACATCGGGGTCGATGTCGGTCCGCGTGCGGTAGGCCTCGGGAATCATCATCATCATCGCGTGGGCGATCGAGCGCCCGCTGAGCACCAGGAGCTCCAGGACGTTGTCCAGCGTGGCCGAGTCAGAACCGCCCCGGCGGACCACCGGCAGGACCTTGCTCAGATCCTCGCCGAACAGCTCGGAGGCCAGCTGTGACTCCCGCGCGCGCATCCAGTTGACGTTGCCGCGCAGCGTGTTGACCTCGCCGTTGTGGGCGATCATCCGGTAGGGATGGGCCAGCTCCCAGCTGGGAAAGGTGTTGGTGGAGAACCGCGAGTGCACCAGCGCCAGGCGCGAGGCGACGCGAGGATCGCGCAGGTCCGGAAAGTACCGGGGCAACTGGGGAGCGGTGAGCATCCCCTTGTAGACGATGGTGCGGCTGGAGAAGCTGGGCAGTGCGATCTCCGTGCCCGCGGCGCGCTCGACGACGCGGCGGATCACATAGAGCTTGCGCTCGAACGCGCCCTGGTCCTCGACGTCCTCGCCGGCCTCGACGATGACCTGGCGGATCACGGGCGCCGACAGCCGGGCCGTCTCGCCCACGTACCGGTCATCGACGGGCACGTCGCGCCACCACAGGACCTTCTGACCCTCGGCGGCCACCGTCTGGTCGATCAGCTGCTCGAAGGCCCGCCGCCGCTCGGGGTCACCGGGCAGGTAGCAGACGCCGACGCCGTAGCGGCCCGGAGGCGGCAGGTCGATGCCCGACACCGCGCCTCTGATGAAGGCGTCGGGGATCTGCAGCAGGATCCCCGCACCGTCGCCGGTGTTGGGATCGGCGCCCTCGGCCCCGCGGTGCTCCATGTTCTCCAGCGCCTCCAGGGCCTTTTCGACCACGGCGTGGCTGGCCTCGCCCCACAGCTTGGCGACGAGAGCGATGCCGCATGCGTCATGCTCGTTTATGGGGTCGTAGAGGCCGATGGCTCCGGGTGGAGCGACGTCGTACATAGAGCGGTGCCTGGTCGAGAGGGTGGGCAGGAAGGCACTGCGGCCAGCGGGCAAATCGTACCGGACCGAAGTTCGGAGTCTGCCCTCGGACGTCTGAGAGTTGGCTAGGACTTCGCCTTGGCCCGGCTGGCGCGCTTGGTGCCCGACGCCTTGGCGCCGTTGCCCTGAGACGACTTGGTGGCGCCCGAGCCCTTGGTGCCCGAGCTCTTGCCGGCCGAGCTCTTGGCGCTCTTGGCGGGGGATTTGCCCGACTGCGGCGTGTCCGAGCTGCCGCTGCGGACCTCGGCCAGGCTGGCTTCCAGAGCCGCCATCAGGTCGGGGGCGGGCAGGTCCTCCTCGGCCTCGGGCGCGACGGCGATCTCCTCGCCGGCGGCCTTGCGCTCGATCAGGTCAAGCACGCGCTCGCGGTACTCGTCCTTGAACTTCTCGGGGTCGAACTCGGCCGAGAGCGAGTCGATGAGCTGCTGGGCCATGGTGAGCTCGCGCTTGGAGGCCTCGGCCTCCCCCAGGGCGTCGAGCTCGTCGAGCCGGTCCGGGGGAAGCACCTCGTCGCCGAACAGCATCGTGGAGAGCGCCATCACGTCGCCGGTGGGGCGCAGCGCGCACAGCTGCTGCTTGGAGCGGATGACGATCTTGCCGATCGCCACCTTACCCGCCTCCTTCATGGCCTCCAGCAGCAGACGGTAGGCCTTGGCACCGCCGGTGGCGGGGGCGAGGTAATAAGAGTGGTCGTAGTAGATCGGATCGATCTCGGTGAGGTCCACGAACTCCTCGATATCGATGGTCTTCGTGGCCTTGGGGTCGAGCGCGTCCAACTCCTCGGGCTCGATGATCACGTAGCGATCGGGGGTCAGCTCGTAGCCCTTGACGATGTCCTCGAAGGCGACCTCGTCGCCGGTACTGGGGTCCACGCGCTTCTGGCGGATGCGCGACCCCGTCTCGCGGGAGAGCTGATGAAACCTCACCGACTTGGGCGAGGTGGCGCTGTAGAGCTTGACCGGGACGTTGACCAGCCCGAAGCTGATTGCGCCGCTCCAGATTGCACGTGGCATGTGCTGCTTTGTATAGCGGACGGCGGGGATGGGCAAGCGTTGATTGCGGTCTTGCCGTGTCCGCAGTGTGGTGGAGGGGACGGGGAGCGTCGCGACCGATCAGCGGCCGAGGGTGCGCTGGTCCATGGCGCTGCGGAGATTAGGGTGCGTGGAGACTCATCTCACGCCTCTCCGCGCCATGGCGTTTGATCACACAGTGCGCCTGCCACCGTTCCAGAACCTGCTCGACGCGCATGACCGCGACGTGCACCGCTTCCTGATCGCCACCGTCGGGCACGTCGATGCCGACGACGTCTATCAGGAGACGTGGCTGGCGGCCCTGCG
>DATJTQ010000280.1:0-7536 GCA_035503355.1 Solirubrobacteraceae bacterium | reverse complement strand
AGCGCTTGACCAGCTCGTCGAGGACGGGCTGGCCACCCTGATCCAGTCGAGCCTGACCCTGCTGGGCGTGGTGGTCATCCTGCTCGTCCTCGACTTCCACCTGGCGCTGCTCACCTTCATCGCGCTGCCCATCCTGGGACTGGGCGCGCTGGCCTTCCGCATCGCCTCGGCCGACGCCTACCGGCTCACGCGCGAGAAGATCGCCGCCATCACCGGGTACCTGCAGGAGACGCTCTCGGGGATCCGCGTCGTCCGCGCCTTCGGCCAGGAGCGGCGCCACATGGCCCAGTTCAAGGCGCTCAACGACGAGAATCGCCGTGCCAACTGGACCACCGTGAAGCTCAACGCCGCCTACTTCCCCGGCGTGGAGCTCCTCTCCGCGCTGGTCACGGTGGAGATCCTGGTCATCGGGGGCATCGAGGCGCTCAACGGCAACACCTCGACCGGAGTGGTCTTCGCCTTCATCGCCGCCCTCAACAACTTCTTCGATCCCATCCAGCAGCTGTCGCAGCTCTACACCACCTACCAGTCCGGCATGGCGGCCCTGGACAAGATCTTCGCTCTGCTCGACGAGAAGCCGGAGCTCGTCGACGCGCCCGACGCCACCGAGCTGGGAGAGATCCGCGGCGCGCTGAGCTTTGACGGCGTCTCGTTCCGCTACGGCGCCGACGAAGGCTCGGCGTGGGCTCTGCGCGACATCGACCTCGACGTGGCCCCCGGCGAGACGGTGGCACTCGTCGGTGAGACGGGCGCCGGCAAGTCGACCTTCGCCAAGCTGGTGGCTCGCTTCTATGACCCGACGGAGGGCGCGGTGCGCGTCGACGGCCACGATCTGCGCGCCGTGACGGCGCATTCGCTGCGCTCGCAGATGGGGATGGTGCCCCAGGAGGGGTTCCTGTTCAGCGGGACCGTGCGCGACAACCTGTCCTTCGGACGCGCGGACGCCACCGAGGCCCAGCTGCGCGACGCCGCCCGCGCGGTCGGCGCCGACGAGTTCATCATGGCCCTGCCCGAGGGCTACGACACCCAGGTCGGCGAGCGCGGGGTGCAGCTGTCCGCCGGCCAGCGCCAGCTGGTGGCCTTCGCCCGGGCGCTCGTCGCCGATCCGCGGATCCTCGTGCTCGACGAGGCCACCGCGAACGTCGACGTCCACACCGAGAGCATCATCGAGGAGGGCCTGCGGCGGCTGGTGAGCGGGCGCACCGCGATCGTGATCGCCCATCGGCTCTCCACGATCCAGCACGCGGACCGCATTCTCGTCATGGAGTACGGACAGATCGTCGAGCAGGGCACCCATGAGGAGCTGCTGGCGGCCGAGGGGCGCTACTGGCAGCTCTACCGCGACTGGGCCGAGCAGGCGTCGGCCTGACCCGCCACACTGGACGGGTCATGGCAATCACCGTCACCGCCCTCGCCACCACCCCGATCAAGGGGATGAGGCTGCGCGCCGTCGACGCCGTGGAGCTCTCCGAGCTGGGCGCGCGGGGCAACCGCGCGTTCTACGTCATCGACGAGAAGCGGCGCCTGATGAACGGCAAGGGCGCGGGCGCGATGCAGGCGGTGATCCCCGACTACGACGTGGACGACGAGAAGCTTGCGCTCGCCTTCCCCTCGGGCGATGTGGTGAGCGGGCACGTCGAGTACGGCGACGAGATCCAGACCAACTTCTTCGGCGCCGTCTACTTCGCGCGTGAGCTGCGTGGGCCGTGGGCGGAAGCGCTGTCTGATTTCGTGGGCCATCCCGTGCGCCTGGTCGCCCCCGAGATCGGTACCGACCGCGGCCGCGCCGGATCGGTGTCGCTGATGTCACGCGCCTCGCTACGCGAGCTCGCCCACGTCGCGGGCTCGGACCCGATCGACGGGCGCCGCTTTCGCATGCTCTTCGAGGTCGAGGGGATCGAGGCCCACGCCGAGGACGACTGGGTCCGCCACCGGGTCCGCATCGGCCCCTCGCTGGTCGAATGGCACGGCCACGTCGGGCGGTGCGCCACCACGACGCGCGACCCCGACACCGGCGAGGTCACCTTCCCGACCCTGCATGTCCTGGCCGCATACCGCAAGGAGCATCGCAGCGAGGAGCCGCTGCCCTTCGGGATCTACGGCGAGGTGCTCGAGGGCGGCCGCGTCAGGGTCGGCGACGAGGTGGAGGTGGTGAGATGAGCGCCTCTGACGAGCAGCGGGTCGCGGTGGAGATCGCGGAGCACGTGGCCACGGTCACGCTCACCCGCCCCGACAAGCACAACGCCCTCGACGTGCCGATGTTCGAGCAGATCATCGCCGCCGCCGACCGTGTGGCCACCGGGCCCGGCGTGCGCGCGGTCGTGCTCTGCGGCGAGGGCCCGAGCTTCTGCAGTGGCCTGGACGTGGTCAGCATCATGGCCGCGGGCAACGGTCTGGACGGGCTGGTGCAGCGCGTCCGCGGCGAGGTCCCCAACTGGTTTCAGCGCGCCGCCCACGCGTGGCTGGAGCTGCCGATGCCGGTGATCGCGGCCGTGCACGGCTCCTGCTTCGGGGGCGGCCTGCAGATCGCCCTGGGCGCCGATATCCGGATCGCCGCGCCCGACACGCGTCTCTCGGTGATGGAGGTCAAGTGGGGCCTGGTCCCCGACATGTCGATCACGCGCACCCTGCCGCGGTTGGTGAGCATCGACGTGGCCAAGGAGCTCACCTTCACCGGCCGGGTGTTCGACGCCGAGGAGGCCGCCAGGCTGGGCGTGGTCACCCGCGTGGCCGACGGTCCGCTGGCAGCCGCCCAGGAGCTGGCCGCCCAGATCGCGGGGCGCTCGCCCGACGCGGTCCGTGCCGCCAAGCGCCTCTACGACGAGTCGTGGACGGGTGACGCGCAGGACACCCTGGCCCTCGAGGCGGCGCTGCAGATGAGCCTGATCGGATCGCCCAATCAGCTGGCGGCGGTCGCCGCCGGGTTCGCCAAGGAACCCGCGGAGTTCGTCGACCCCTGAGCCGGCTCGCCGTCCGCGGTGAACGGACGGTGCAGGATCGCGCGCAGGACCTCCTCGAGCTGGGCCGCTGGGTCTGACGCCATCGCGGCGGCACGCCAGGCGACGTGAGCATCGGGGCGGACCAGGATGCAGCCGTCCTCGCCCACCTCACGCAGCCGCGCCCAGTCTGCGTAGAGGTCGATAAAGGTGCGGCCGGGACCGATGACGTGAGCGCTGATCGGGACGTCCAAGGCGTCGCTCACCGCCTGGGCGGCGTCGGCCCAGCGCTGCCCGGAGATCCCGGTGAGCAGGGCAAAGCGGCCCTTGCCGACGATGTCGTGGGTGGACACCTTGTGGCCCTCGCCGTCGCCGAGCCAGCAGTGGGGCAGACGAGCGCCGGGCCAGGTGGTCGGGTGGTAGTACAGCTCGGGGTCTCGGGTGTATTCGGGCTCGAGGCTGCCGTCAGCGACGATCGCGCATGACCGGTAGCGGTGGCCCATCTCCACCCCGTGGGCGTTGAATTCGTAGTCCTTGAGCTCGAGCGCCGCCTTGAGCTTCTCGCGCCGGGCCGCCCCCTCAGCGCTGTCGTCGGCGCGTGCCCGCATCCGCTCGTTCATGACGTCGGGGTCGCTGGTGTCGGTGATGCCGAGCGCCTCGAAGATCGGGCCGAACTCCTCGATCGACTTGTTGGCGCGCAGCACGATCTGGCGCCCGATGGGCGAGCGCTCCGGGTCATAGCTGTCCAGCAGCCCCGGGCCGGCATCGCCACGCAGCACATAGGCGAGCTTCCAGCACAGGTTGAAGGCGTCCTGGACCGAGGTGTTGGAGCCCAGGCCGTTTGACGGCGGATGGCGATGGACGGCGTCACCCATGCAGAACACCCGGCCCGCGCGGTAGCGGGTCGCGTACCACTTGTTGTTGCCCCACAGCGACGTGGAGCGGATCGTGATCGGGACCGTGTCGTCGCCGATGAGGTTGTGGGCGATCGCGGTGGCGGCCTCGTCGTCGAGCTCGGGCGGCGGCTCGTTGATGTCATAGCCCCACACGATCAGCCACTCGTTCCATGTGCGGACCATGCGCACCAGGCCCAGGCCGATGCCGCCGATGTCCGAGCCGGGCTGCAGCACCCAGTACAGGACGCTCGGGCGGTGGGCCACCTTGGCGCTGAGGTCGGCGCTGAAGACGATGTTCATCGAGCCGGCGACGTCCATCTGGCCGTCGAAGGGGAGGTCGACATCGCGGGCGATCTGGCTGCGCCCCCCGTCGGCGCCGATCACGTACTTGGCCACGATGGTGTACTCGCTCCCCGAGACGCGGTCGCGCACGCGGACCTCGACGTCGTCGTCTGATTGGCTCAGCCCCAGGTACTCGGTGTCAAAGCGGATCCGCGACCCGCGCTCGGCGGCGTGGCCGACCAGGATCGGCTCCAGCAGGGTCTGGGGCAGATCACAATGCGTGCAGGGACTGGCCAGGGTGTAGTCGGCCTGGCGGGCCGGGTGGGTCCCCCACGTCCGCACCCGTCCGATCTCGTCGCCCGAGAGACTGGTGCAGAACACGGTGTCGCCCATCAGGTGCTGCGGGGTGCCGTTGGCCTTGATGTCGTCCTCGATCCCCAGATCGCGGAAGATCTCGACCGTGCGCTGATTGGTGATGTGGGCGCGCGGGGTGTTGGCGGTCCAGCGGTACTTGGTGACCACCATGTGCTCGACGCCCAGCGTGGCCAGGGCGAGGGCGGCGGTCGCGCCCGCCGGTCCCGTCCCCACCACGAGCACGTCGGTGTGGATCGTGTCGGTCATCGGCTCCTGTCGCTCATCGGCTCGCTCCCATTGGTGGAGCGCACAACCTTTCACAGACCGGGCCCGGCATGCAATCGGCACGGGGCGGCTGCGCCCGCAGACAACCGCCCCGGCGCGCATTGACTGGGCCACAGTTGGTCAAGCTGGTAACAATGCTGCCGACACGCTCGGCCCCGTCGGAAAGGACAACGCCTGATGGCCACAGGAATCGGACAGCGGATTCGCCGCCGGGAGGACCCGCGCTTCCTCCTGGGTCGGGGCCGGTACGTCGACGACACTCGGGTCGAGAACGCCCTCCACGTCACCTTCGTGCGCTCCACGGTGGCGCACGGCACCATCACCTCGATCGACGTCGACGAGGCCCGGGCGCTGCCCGGAGTCCAGGTCTTCACCGCGGCCGACCTCGGCCTGCATCCCACCCCTCCACCGCCGATGCTCCAGGTCCATGAGAGCATGTTCCGCCCGCCGATGGCCACCGAGAAGGTCCGCTACGTCGGCGAGATCGTGGCTGCGGTGGTCGCCGATTCGCGCGCGGCCTCGGTGGATGCGGCCCAACTGGTGTTCGCCGATATCGATCCGCTCACCGCGGTGACCGATATCCGCGAGGTGGTCAAGGACGAGGTGCTGCTCTTCGAGCCGGTGGGCTCCAACACCTGCCTGCGGATCCCCGGCGCAGGGGACGAGAACCTCTTTGACGGGTGCGACGTCCGCATCACGGGTGCCAATGAGAGCCCCCGGCTGCTGGCGCTGCCCATCGAGCCTCGCTCGACGGTGGCCGAGTTCGAGGATGGCAAGCTGACCATCCGCCTCTCCACCCAGACCCCGCACCAGGACAAAGAGGGGATCGCCGCGACGCTCGGCCTCGAGCCCGAGCAGGTCCGCGTCATCGCTCCCGACGTCGGCGGCGGCTTCGGCGGCAAGGGCTTCGACGTCGAGGACATCCTCATGGGCGCCCTGGCGCGGGCCACGGGACGGCCGTGCCGCTGGACCGAGACGCGCTCAGAGCACATGGTGGCGCTGCACCACGGGCGAGCTCAATGGGCCGACTTCGAGCTGGGCGGCACCCGCGACGGGACGTTCAAGGCGCTGCGCGTCAAGCTGCTCCAGGATGCCGGCGCCTACCCGGGCATCGGGGCCTTCCTGGCCGTCCTGACCCAGATGATGTCCAGCGGCGTCTATGACATCCCCAAGATCGAGGTCGACATCACCTCGGTCGTCTCCAACTCGACCCCGATCGGGCCCGTCCGCGGCGCGGGGCGCCCCGAGGCCACCCAGATGATCGAACGGGCCGTGGACATGTACGCGGTCGAGATCGGGATGGACCCCGCCGAGCTGCGCCGTCGCAACTTCATCCCCAACGACAGGTTCCCCATCGAGACCGCCGCCGGCGCCCACTACGACATCGGCGACTACGGCGGAGCGCTGGACCGAGCGCTCGAGCAGGCCGGCTACGAGGAGCTCCGCGCCGAACAGGAGCGCCTCCGGGCGCAGGACTCAGGCACCCTGCTGGGCATCGGCATCTCCGTGTACGTGGAGATCACCAACGGCATCTCGGAGGGGGAGTTCGGCGCCGTCGAGATCACCGAGGACGGCGGCGCGATCGTCCGCACCGGCTCTTTCTCCCACGGCCAGGGCCACGAGACGACCTTCGCCCAGATCGTGTCCGAGCGCACCGGCATCGACCTGGAGAAGATCCAGGTGCTGGCCGGCGACACCGACCGTGTTCCGCGCGGCACCGGCACCTACGGCTCCAAGTCCACCCAGATCGGCGGGGCGGCGGCCGGGCAGGCGTCCGAGATTCTCGTCGAACGAGCCAAGGAGCTAGCCGCCGACGCGCTGGAGGCCAACCCCGAGGACATGATGCTCGACCTCGATACGGGCAGCTTCCACGTGACCGGCTCGGCCGAGCCGTCGCTGGGGTGGGCGCAGCTGGCCGACCGGCTGGCCGAGGACGGTCGCCTGGCCGAGCTCAGCGCCGAGACCGACTTCAAGCCCGACCAGCCGACGTTCCCCTTCGGGGCCCACGTGGCGGTGGTGGAGGTCGACACCGATACGGGCTCTGTGCGTTTGAAGCGGCTCATCGCGTGCGACGACGCCGGGCGCATCATCAACCCGCTGGTGGCCGACGGCCAGGTCCACGGCGGGCTGGCCGCCGGCGTCGCCCAGGCGCTGTACGAGGAGGTCCGCTACGACACCGAGGGCAACCCTCAGCACACCAACCTGGTGACCTACTGCATCCCCAGCGCGGCCGAGCTGCCGTCGTTTGAGCGCATCCAGATGGAGACCCCCACCCCGGTCAACCCGCTGGGAGCGAAGGGGATCGGGGAGTCGGGGACGATCGGCGCGACGCCCGCGGTCCACAACGCCGTGGTCGACGCACTTTCGCACCTCGGCGTGCGTCATCTCGGAATGCCGGCCAACGGCGAATCGGTGTGGCGGGCGATCCAGGGCGCCAAGGCCGCCGAGGCCCAGATTCGTACCTGAGCTCGCCTCGCGACGCGAACTAGAGCTGATCGAGAAGGTCGGCGACGCCGTCGATGGCGGTGTCGGGACGGCGGTGGGCGGGGACAGTGGCGAGGTCGATCTCACCGCTGATGCCGCTGCGCACCAGGACGGTCTGCGCGCCGCCCAGCTTGCCCAGGGCCACGTCCATCCCCAGATCGTCGCCGATCACCGCGATGTCCTGTGAGGCGACGCCGAGGCGGTCCTGCAGCGCGGTGACCGCCGCGCGCGACGGTTTGCCCAGCACGCGAGGCCGGGCCCCGGAGACCTTGGCGATGGCGGCGGTGATCATCGCGCCG
>DATJTQ010000279.1:0-6910 GCA_035503355.1 Solirubrobacteraceae bacterium | reverse complement strand
TGGAGGATGCTGCGCGCATCGAGGCCGACGCCGTGCGCGCGCATCTGCAGGCCGGCAGCGGTCTGGAGCGGATCGTCTTCGCGGTCCGGGGCGGTGAGGCCGCCGAGGCGTTCGCCGCCGCCGTCAGCGCTTGCGGCCTGTGAGGGCCAGCGCGACGCCCAGGGCCATCATCGTGACCCCGCCGCCGGCGCTCATCGCCCGCAGCCGGCGCGGCGAGCGCCCGAACCACTCGCGCGCGGTCCCCGAGGCCAGCGCCCACGTGCCGTCCGACACCACCGCCACCACACAGCAGATTGCCGCCAACGTGGCCAGCTGAAGCGTGGCGTGGCCCCGGGCGGGCTCGATGAACTGCGGGAGCACCGCGGTGAAGATGAGTAGCCCTTTGGGATTGGTCGATCCGACCACGAACCCCTCGCGCAGGATCCGCGGCACGCTGCGTGGCTCCATCTCCAGCCCGCTCAGCGCGCCGGCGAGATGGCCGCGGTCGCGAATCGTCCGGATCCCCAGGATGATCAGGTAGGCGGCCCCGATCAGTTTCAGCGTGGTGAACACCGCGTCTGACTTGGCCAGCAATGAGCCCAGACCCGCGCACACCAGCGCACCCTGGAAGGCGAGCCCGCCGGTGTTGCCGAGCACGGTGGCGAACGCCGCGCGGCGGCCCAGGGCGACGCCCCGGCTCACCACGAACAGGACGCTCGGCCCCGGGACGAGGATCAGCACGTAGACCGTGAGCAGGAAGGCCAGCAGATGGTCGGTGGGGAGCATCCAGCCGGTATTCAAACAGGCGGCGTCACGCGCTCGCAGGACAGACGGGCTGATAGGGCCGGTCGGGGAGCAGCGCGTGCCACTCGGCGCGGGTGAGGTCGCGCCCTGCCACCCGGCATGCGAAGCGCTCCCAGCTGCGCGTGTCCATGGGCCATTCGATGGCGCTTGACAGCAGGCCGACCAGGAGATGGCCGTCCGGGGTGAAGAACGTGGCCGGCACGGTGCCCGGGTACGGGCCGAACGGGTTTCCCACTCGGCTGCGTGTGCGCAGGTCCCAGACGCTGGTTGTGTGGTCGTCGGAGGAGACTGCAACGCTGCGGTCGTCGGGCGAGAAGGAGACCCCGCTGACCGGGCCGCCGGCCGCCTGAATCGGGGCTCCGATCGTCCCACCGGTGCGAGCGTCGAGCACGACGAACGCTCCTCCGGCTGTACCGACCGCCAAGCGACGGGAGTCGTGTGCGACATCGAAGGCCTGACCGCCGAGGCTGCTGCCGCGGCGGAACAGTTGCCGTCCGGTCTGGGTGTTCCACGCGACCAGGGTCGAGTGCGAGCCGGTCCAGCAGCAGCTGAGCGCGAACAGCTCGCGCCCGTCGGGACTGAACTCGACGCCGCCGGGTCCGTTCGTCAGCGTGCGGCTCTGCAGCACTCGGCCCGTCGCGAGCTGGAGCTCCATGACGTGGTCGACCGGGCTGCTGTTGGCCCAGGTCTGGACGGCGAGGCGCTTGCCGTCGGGACTGACCGCCACCCACCACACGGGTTGGTTGAAGCGCAGCGTGCGGGTAACAGCGCCGGTGGCCGCGTCCCAGAACGTGACGTTGTGGTTGACCCCGCCGGTGACCACTGTCCTGCCGTCGGGCGTGAACGCGATCGCCGCCGAGTTGTTCCCGTCGCGGGCCGGTAACGTCCGCACCCGGTGGAGTGTGCGCAGGTTGACGATCGCGACCGTCCCGTCGCTCTGGTCGGCCGCCATCAGGGTCGATTGCCGGTTGATCGCCATGCACGGCGTGTAGCCACAGCCCTGCTTGGGGACGTTCCAGCTGAAGACGCGCCCCAGGCGGCGTTGCCCGGCGAGGTCATAGGCGGCGATGGTCCCGTCCTGCTGACCCGCGATCAGCGTGTCCCCAAGAGGGTCGAGCGTCGAGAGGGTGCGCGGACCGGCGTCGGCTGTGTAGCTCTCGATGATCTTGCCGCTGGAGATCTGCCACAGATGCAGGCCGTCAGTGGCCGCGCCGGCGAGCTTGGTGCCGTCGGGGGTGAACGCGAGGCTCCGGATCCAGTGGTCGGGCAGGGTGGCGAGCAGAGTCCGGCGCCGTCCAGTCCGCAGGTCCAGCAGCGTCACCGCGGAGTTCTGGTCGCCTGCGAACGCGTTGTTGCGGCCGAGCGCGACGGTGTGGCCGTCCGGGGCGATCGCCGGGAGTCCCCCGAGCGGGAAGCGGCGGACGATCGCGCCGGTGCGCGGATCCCACAGCAGCGTGTCCCCCTGCTGAGCGGACGTGAGCAGCGTCCCGGCGCGCGTGAAGACGACGTGGGGGTCCGATTGTCGGTGAGCCAATGGGTAGCGCCGGCGCCATTGGACGCGCCAGCTCGTCGCGTCGAGCATGAACAGGCGCGAGCGCGTCGGCACGTTGCCACCCTCAGCCACGGGGTCGGTGTCGTCCACCACGGCGACGTGTCCGCCGTCGGGTGAGTAAGCGACGGCGTCGAAGCCGATCGGCGGCTCGGGCGCGGCGCCGCTCCACGTCGCGACGCGGTCCGCCCGTCGTTGCGCCACGTCGATTGCGTACAGAGCGAGGTGCGCCGAGCCGACGGCGAGGGCGACGAGTGTCCGTCCGTCCGGGGAGAAGGCGAGGGCACGCTCGCCGACCGGATCCTCGAGTTGCACCGCGGGGCCGCTCGGCTTCCACGTCCGTAGGTCGATGAACCGAATCGTGCCCGACGCGTCGCCCACGGCGAGCAGCCGTCCATCGGGGCTGACGCGAAGGGCGGAGATCTCGACGTCCGAGGGCCGGAGCAGACGAATGAGCGCGGGGTTCTGCTGCAGGTCAGCGAACAGGTCCGATCGCGTTTGCGCTCGGTTCTGGAGCCTGACCCCCGCGACGCTCAGCAGTAGGGAACGGTCGACCACCTGCTCGGTGAGCGCCTGCGCGCCGACCCTCTCCGCATCGGAGGTGAGCGCCTGGGCGCGCGCGTCGTGGCGCTGGACGAGCGCGACGACGCCGGCAGCGATCGCCACTACCAGCAGGGCGACCGCTCCGGCGAGGAGGCCGCGCAGGCGGCGGTTGGCGCGCATCTGGCGGCGGCGCTCGCGGTCGGCTTCGGCGACGCTGGCGTCGATGAAGCTGCGCTCGGCGGTATTCAGCTCCGGACGGTGCGTCCGCACCCAGTCGCTTGCCGCCAGCAACCGGGGCCCGCGGTACAGGTCGGACCGGTCGTGTCCTCCAGCCTCCCACATGCGCGCTGCATCGCCCAGCTGACGGTGCAGGCGCAGCCCGTCCCGGTCCTCCTCCAGCCAGCCTCGCAGGGTCGGCCACTCGCGGATGAGGACCTCGTGGGCGACCTCCGCGGTGTCGGTGCCCAGGGTGAGGAGGCGCGCGTCCGCCAGCTCCTCCAGCAGCGCGTCGACATCCGCGCGCGCCACGCCCTCCGGGAGAAGCTCCTCGACGTGGACGCGGCGACGCGTGGCGGGAGTGTCATCGCCGAGGTCGGTGAGGCGCACGAACACGTTGCGGACGAGCTGTCGCCGTCCGGCGGGCATCGCCGCCAGCAGGTCGTCGGCCGTCTGGGCGACCGCGCCGCCGGCCCCGCCGCTCTGGCGGTAGCCCTCGACGGTGAGCGTCCGCCCGTCCCGGCGCTCCCACGTGGCGCGGAGGGCGTGGGAGAGCAGCGGGAGTGCTCCCGGCTCGCCGGCGACCTCGCGCACGGCGAGCTCGACGAGCCCCGGCTCGAGCCTGAGCCCGGCCAGACGCGCCGGCTCGGTCACCGCACGTTCGAGCTCCTCGTCGGTCATGGCGCCGAGGAGGATCTGGTTGGCGGCCACCGCGCGTCCCAGGTTTGGATGGGCGCCGAGCCGTCCGTACATATCCGCGCGCATGCCGATGACCACCGGGCCCGCGGTGGAGAGCAGCGCGTCGATGAACGCCTGGCGCCGGCTGGCGTCCTCACACAGGGTGAACAGCTCCTCGAACTGATCGACCACGAGGAGCTCATCGCGCGCGCACGGGATGACTGGGTCCGGTCGCGCGCCGGGGGTGACCACGCGGGCGTGCCGCAGGCCGGGCACCTCGCCGGCGCGCACCGCGGCCACCACGCCGGCGCGCAGGACGGAGGACTTGCCGCTGCCCGAGGCGCCGATCACGGCCAGCAGCCGCCCGCGGCCGAGCCGGCCGATCGTCTCCGAGACGACGTCCTCGCGCCCGAAGAAGAAGGCTCGGTCCTCAGGCTCGAACGCGAGCAGTCCGCGAAAGGGGCACTCCGTGCCGGGCGGGGGCGCCGAGACCCCGGGACCCTTGAGCGCGTGGAGGTGCTCCGGTGCGGCGACGCCGGCCAGCCGATGCGCACCGAGGTCGACGAGCGAGCAGCCCGGCGGCAGGTGGCGGCCGACGAGGTCGGCCGTGACCGTGGAGAGGAACACCTGACCCCCAGACGCCTCCGCGCGCAGGCGTGCCGCGAGGTTGATGGTCGGCCCGAAGTAGTTGTCACCGCGGCGTTCGGCCTCGCCGGTGTGGACCCCGAACCGGGCGCTGAGACGAAGATCCCCCGGCCAGGTCTCTGCCGCGAGGGCGCGAGTGGCGTCCAGGGCCGCCGCGACTGCGTCGGTCGCGGAGTCGAACACCGACACCGTCGAGTCCCCCTCGCCCATGGAGGCGATGAGCCGTCCTCCGTGGTCGGCCATACGGTCCACCAGTAGCTCGTCGTGGCGGACGAGAGCCTGCGCCATGGCGGTGGGCTCGGCCTCCCACATGGCCGTCGAGCCCTGGATGTCTGACATGCAGAACGTGACCACGCCGGTGGGCAGCGCCTCCGCCCAGCCCGCGCGCAGTCGTTCGACAAGCTCGCCCGGCGTGGCCGGACGGCGGGCCGGGTCGGTGGCCATGCCCATTCGGATGGCGGCCTCCAGCTGTTCGGCCTGGGTCGGGTCGATGCCCTCCCACGACGGCAGTGTCCCCGCGGGAGCGGCGCCGGTGAGCAGCGCGAATGCGGTGGCGGCCAGGGCGTAGATGTCCCCGGCGCGCGACGGGGGACCACCGGCGGCGAGCTCAGGGGCGCGGTATCCCGGGGTGCCGCTGCGCCGGCGCAGGGCGTTGGGCGCCGACGACATGCCGAAGTCCACCAGCTTGACCCGGCCGCCCCGGGCCAGGATGAGGTTGCCCGGCTTGACGTCCCCGTGGATGACCGCGGGATCCTGGGAGTGCAGGTGGGTGAGCGCCTGCGCAGCGTCAGACAGATAGGCGAGCACGCTCGAGGGCGCCAGGCCCGGGCGGCCGCGATCCTGGAGCAGCCGGGCCAGGTCGGTGCCGTTGACCCAATCCATGGCGACGATGTAGTCGTCGCCGTCGAAGAAGTCCTCGCGCACCAAGGGAAGGGCGGGGTGGGGTGGGACAGCGAGCAGGATGCGCGCCTCGTTGAGGAGGTCGTCGCGCGTCTGCTCGTCCCACGCGTGGCGGATCTTCAGCGCCACCACGCGATCGTGCTGGCGGTCCACGGCCTTCACGACCCGCGCCTCGCCGCCGGCGCCCAGCGTCTCGAGGATCTCGTAGCGCTCCCTGATCAGCGTCGCCACCCGATCCCCCCTTCACACGAGCGGCCGTCGTGACTTAGGCTTCTCGCCATGGGGCCGCAGGTCGAAGTGATGTTCGGTGTGCAGAGCTGGCGGTTCGAGCTGCAATCCGACCGCACGACCGTCGGCAAGGCGGCGGAGAACGACATCGCGCTGAGTGACGACGCGACGGCCAGCGGGCTGCACGCGATCCTCGAGCGCTTCCCCGCCGGCTGGTGCGTCACCGACCTCGGGTCCTCCAACGGCACGTGGGTCAACGGCGAGCGGATCTGGGCCTCGCACCGGCTGCGCAGCGGCGATGAGATCCGGCTGGGCCAAACCCGGCTGATCTTCCGCGATCCGCTGAGCTCCGGAGGACCCCAGACCGAGGCCGAGGACGTGCCGCCGTCGCTGACCACGCGGGAGCGTGACGTGCTCCTGGCGCTGTGCCGCCCGCTGCTCGACCGCGACATGTTCACCGAGCCGTCGCCGACGCGCGCCATCGCCGAGGAGCTCGTCATCACCCAGGCGGCGGTCAAGCAGCACCTCGTCAACCTGTACGACAAGTTCGGCGTCGCGGCCGACGACTCCAACCGTCGCGCGCGACTGGCCAACGAGGCGCTACGCCGCGGTGCGGTCTCGCTGGCGGAGTTGCGCGCCCCCGACGGCGCATAGGCCGGCACACGTGAGTTCCCGGTCACCGGGCGATCATCTGCGATCCGCCGCGCCGTGACCATAGGCATTAGGTAAGGACCCTCCACCGGTCGGGCAAGGTGGACCTTGCCCGCGGGCAAGCCGTGTCCGCCAAAGCTGTCGCGGCGGCAAGGTGGGCCTTGCCCGCCTGGCACCGGATTGACCCCCGGACGCCCATGGTGAGGAGTCCTTCACCGGCGGATCATCGGTCCATCACAACACCGGGCCGCCAGCACAGACCGCCGGAGGCCCACAACAAGGGGGACCACCATGACCTTCTCGCACATCAACCGCACCACCGCCACTGTCCTCACCGCCGCTGCCGCCCTCGGGGCCGCCGGCCCGGCCGTCGCGCAGCCACTCGGCAATCTCGGGCCCGTCCCGGTGGCGCCGCCGCAGGTGACCCACGCGGCCACGGCCAACGCGCTGCCGCCGTTCACGGGCCGGCACATGCGGGGCTTCCCCGAGACGACGGCGCCCGTGCCGGCGCCTGCCGCCGCGCCCGTCGCGACGGCTCGACCCAAGAACAGCGCGCCCGGCTCGGACGTGGTCTACGTCCTCATCGGCGGAGCCGTCGTGGCCCTGGGCGGGCTCGGCGGGACGCTCGCGGCCACCAGCCGGCGCCGGACCGCTCCGGCCCGCGCCCGGATCGCCGCCTGACCCTGGCTTCCGGCACCCATCACCAACCAAAGGGGG
>DATJTQ010000278.1:0-14094 GCA_035503355.1 Solirubrobacteraceae bacterium | reverse complement strand
CCAGCAGCATGACCCGCCTCATACGCCAACACTACGGCCGGCGGGCCCGTCCGTCACGCCGGGGCGCGATCAACCGTGAGGGCTGCGAGGGCCCGGCGCGCGCCGGCGGTGGGTGCGATGGCGACCAGCCCGCGATAGAGCTTGACGACCGCGGCGCGGTCCACGGTCCCCGTCCGCGCGCGGTCGCAGTGCGCCGACTGGATGGCGGCCTCGATCTGAAACCGTCCCAGCGGCGCGCCGAGGGCACGGGCTCGCCCGAGCAGCGCCTCGCCTTCGGCGATCAGCGCTCGGTCCCACAGCGCCGGGTCCTGCTCATCGAGCGGCGGCCAGGGCGTGCTCGCGCGCGCGGGCGCGCGTGACTGAGCCAGGGTGAGCAGGGCCGCCAGGCCCCACGCCTCGGGCTCGGTGTCGAGCAGCCTCGCGGTGAGCACCGCCAGCCATCGCGCCTCGTCGGCGATCGATTCGCGGATGCGCTCATGCTGGTCCAGCCAGTCGATCGCGTAGGCGCCGTAGATGGCCTCGAGCACCGCGGGCAGCCGCGCCGGCAGGTCCGCGCGCGGCGGCACGCGGAACGGGATGCCGGTGTCACGGATCCGTCGTTTTGCCCGTACCAGCCGCTGTGCCGTCGCCGCGGGCGCCAAGGCGAACACGCGCGCGATGCGCTCCGCGTCGAAGCCGAGCACGACCTGGAGCATGAGCGGCGTCCGCACGGCGGCGTCGATCGCCGGGTGCGCACATGCGAACAGCATCTCCAGCCGCCGGTCGGGGATCTCCTCCGGCTCTCGTTCGGGCTCGGCGAAGGCGGCCGCGACCCTCTCGTCCAGCGGCGCCGCGGTGCGCGCCGCCGCCGACGTCACCAGGTCGCGGATGCGATTGCGGGCGACCGTGACCAGCCAGCCCGGCGGGTTGTCGGGCACGCCGGTGGCGGGCCAGGTGCGCAGTGCCCGCTCGAACGCGTCAGCCAGGGCATCCTCGGCGAGGGTGAGATCTCCGCTCACCGTCGTGAGCAGCGCCAGGAGCCGCCCGTAGGATTCCCGCGCGACGCGCTCGGCAACCGCCCCGGCTCTGTCGTCGGTCAGGTGACCGGCTGCGGGCCCTGCCATGAGCCGTCCACGTAGCGGGTGGCGACGGGCCGGATCTCGACGTGACCCCACGCCACCGACGGCGCCTGGCGCGCCCATCCGATCGCGGCGTCGAGGTCCTCCACGTCGATGACGAAGGTGCCGCCGAGCTGCTCCTTGGTATCGGCGAACGGTCCATCCTGCACGACGAGCTCACCGGTGGCGAGGGTGATGGTGGTCGTGGCGCTCGACGGGTGCAGCACCTCGGCACTCGCCAGCACGCCCGCTTCGTCGAGCGCCTGCGCATAGGCCTGAAAGGCGCGCATCCCCTCGGCAAGAGCCTCGGGGCCGAGGTCGTCGGCCGTCCGCTCGGGATAGTGCAGCAACAGGGTGTATCGCATGACTGCCGTCCTTCCGGGTCGCATCTCGATTGTTCCACCGCCATGACGAATCAGGGGTAGCGAGATCGACACGGATTGTCTGCGGAGACCGGCCAGGTGAGTCCGCAGGCGACCGGGTCGCCGGCAGGCACCGTCAGCCTAGGCGGGCGAGCCCTGTCCCTGCACCGTGGGCGCGGGTGAGGCGGACGGCTCCGCGGCCAGCGACGCGGTGATCGCGGACGTCTGCTCGGCGGTGAGGGAGTGGCGCACCACGACGGCGTGATCGGTGGGATCGAGCGCGGAGAGCAGCGCGTCGACGTGGGTGGGGTCAGCCAGCAGCGCGATCGCAGAGTGATCTGGGGGGACCGCGTCGCGCAGCTGGTCCACGAGGAGCGTGGGCTCCGCCTCTGCCTCGGTCGGCGGGGCCGCCACGGCACCGATGACCCCTCCCAACACGAGCCCACCGGCCAGTCCCGGGGGACCGAAGAAGACGCCCACCACGGCCCCCGTCAGCGCTCCTTCCGCGGCCCCCGGTTGCGACACATGGTCCTTCTCCTCGACGTCGACATAGCGACCCACGAAGGTGCCCCGGATCGACATGCGCCCGTGGCCGGCGTGTTCGACGATCGCCACCTCGCTCGTCCACGGCGCCGCGGTCCCGGCCCGGTCGCGCAGTTTCCCGAACTCGCTCGCGGCCGTGGCCTCACCCTTGAAGCCGATGAGCGCGAGGTCGAGGCTCATGGCGGCAGTGTACGTCTGCCGGCGTGCCTTGACCAGGCGTCTTCGTCACGCCTGCTGGGCTCGCGGCTGAACGGTGAACCCGAGCCGGCCCAGCACCTTGACGGCGCCGGCCTTCCCGCCCTCGAAATCGCCGGAGGCCAGGCGCTGGCCGGTGGCGAACTCATACGCCGTCCCGAGGATCGCCTTCGGCGGGTAGAGCTGGTCCTCCCACACCAGGTCATAGGTCGTGGTCGGCCCGAAGCCGTGCTCGGCGAAGAAGCGCTCCGGGCCCTGTCGCCGGTACTCCTCCAGCGCGCGCACCACATGTCCTTCCGTCACCTGATCCCAAGCCACCGCGTGAGTCATGTCGCTTCTCCTGATCGTGTGCTCACCCTCACGGGAGATTGGTGGCGCCACCGATCGCCGTCTTACCTGCGTGATGGGCACCACATGCGCCCCGCACACGTTAGTGCCGAGCCGGCAGCTTCACCACCTCGAGAGCCATCGGTGCGCAGACCAGCGCCGGCTGATCGGAGCGCATCAACCGGCGGCGCAGCAGGACGAAGGCCGGCGCGCCGAGGGCCGCCGGCACGAGCAGGGCGAACAGCCGGTACAGGAGCACGGCCGCGGTGGCCTGGGTGGCGTTGACGCCGTAGAGGACGAACATGCCGATCAGGGCGCCTTCGGTGCCGCCGATGCCACCCGGTATCGGGATCAGATTGCCCAGCTGGCCGATGAGGTATCCGAGCACCAGCACCCCGAAGAGCGGCTCGTGGCCCACCGCGGCAAAGGCGAAGCCGAGCGCGGCGATGTCGAAGGCCATGTAGGCAAATGAGCCCACCGCGACGCCCACGTTGCCGGAGCGAAGCAGCGCGATCGCCTGGTCCACGCCGTCGGCGGTCGCCCCCACCCACCCGCGCAGCTTGAGCGCCACCTTCCCCCGCCAGTGGTCGGCCGTTGCCGGCGCGCCGGGCTTGGCGGTTTTGCGCAACAGCTCCGGGCTGAGGGCGACGAGGAGCACGCCCAGCGCGGTGATCAGCGCCGGGACCAGCGTGAGCAACGCCGAACCGCGCCCGGCGATCACCCTGGCGAAGACGCCGAGGCCGACGAGGATCAGCGCGAAGAAATTCGCGGCGCTGGTCACCACGAAGAACGCGACCGAGCGCCGGCCGATGTGCGCGGTGGGCATCCCGGCCTGCCGCAGCGCCCAGACGCCGAGGGCCAGGCCGCCCGCGCCCCCGGCCGGGAGCAGGGAGTTTGCGGCCAGCTCCGCCATGGCGATGTCGTAGCTCAGCCGCCACGACATGCCGCGGCAGAAGGTGTAGCGGAAGGCGAGCAGGTACCCGAGGCATGAACCGACCTCGGCGAGGGTGACCGCCACCACCCAGCCCCACGACACGTCGGCCAGGCGCGCCTTGACCTCGTCGAGCCCAGGCAGGGCGTTGATCGCGATCACCACCACCGCGATCACCGCGGCGAGCTCGGCCACCCGGATGACGAGATGCCGCGGGCTCAGCTCCTCCGGGATCGTCCGCGACGGAGGGGTCGGCGCGGTGGCGGTCGGATCGCTCACCTCGCGAGTATCGAGCACCGGAGTCGCGAGGTGGGATCGCGCCGCCCTCCGGATTTCGTTTCGCTTGACAAACGGAGGCCCCCTCCGCTATCGTTACCGGAGGTACCCTCCGGAACACCCGTCACGGTGCCGATCATTTTAGCTTCCGAATTCGAGACCTTTAGAAGGTGAGCATGAGAACGTTGAGACAGGGACCGTTGGCCGGCCGCTACCCCGCGTCGGCGGCCATGGTGATCTTCGCCCTCGTCCCCTACCTTGGACTGTCGGCTGCCCTGCAGGCGCTGGCTCCGACCATCGGCGCGCAGCTTCACATGAGCCCGCAGACGATGAGCCTCGGCCTCGGCCTGGCCAACGCCGGGTACGCCGTCGGCACGGTGCTTGCCGTCCAGCTGGCTCAGCTCCTGCCGCAGCGGCGGATGATGGTCCTGTACGCGGCGTTGCTGGTGGTCGGATCCGTGCTGGCCGCCGCGGCCCAGGATCCCGCCATGTTCATCGTGGGCCATGTGCTGCAGGGCCTGTGCACGAGCCTGTTGTTGATCGCCGCTGTCCCGCCGCTGGCGATCGGGTTCGGGCTGCCCAGGATCCGCACGACCGCGATGATCATGAACGTCTGCATCTTCGGCGCGGTTGCGCTCGGACCCACCATCGGCGGCATCCAGGCGAGCGCCGGCGGATGGCGTCCGCTGTTCTGGATCACCGCCGCCATCGCCCTGGCCGCGCTGGCCCTCTCGGTGCTGACCTTTGAGGACGCGCCGCCCGCCGACCGCGACGCGCCGCTGGCTCCGCACGTGCTCGGTCTCGCCGCCGCGGGGTGCGCTGCCGCCTTCTACGGCGCGTCGGAGCTGCTCACCCATCCCTTCCTGAGCGCCCAGACGGTCCTGCCCTTGGCCGTCGGGCTGGCGCTGATCGTCGTCCTGATCATCAACCAGTACGGCAGTCCCCGACCGCTGCTGACGATTCGCAGCATGCTGACCAGCACGGTGCCGGTGGCGGGGATCGTGGTGGCCCTGACGGCGGCGGCCGCCTCGGTGACCGCAACCGATCTCACCGCGACGGTGCTGGCACCGCATTACACGCCCCTGCACCTCGGGCTCCTCTTCCTCCCCGAATTGGCCGGCGCTCTGCTCACCGCGGTGGTCCTGGGCGTCGTGCTCAAGACCCGCGCGCTGCACTACCTGCCGCTGGTCGGCATGGGCTTCCTGGCTGCCGGTATCGCGGTGTTCCGCATCCAGGTCCCCCCGAGCCAGACGCTGACCTTGATCGGCTCCGGGCTGACCGGGATCGGCCTCGGAGCGGCGGTCGCGCCGGCGTTGTTCGTCGCCGGCTTCTCGCTGCCGGCGGCCAGTCTCCAGCGCGTGTTCGCGATCGTCGAGCTGTTGCGCGCCGTCGCTGCGTTCATGGTCGCTCCCGTGTTCGCCCACTTCGCGGCCACCGTCGGCGGCAGCCCCATCGCCGGCACCGAGATCGTGCTGTGGATCGGGCTGGGGATCGCGGTCAGCGGCGCGCTCATCGCCGTCGCGCTCTATGCCCTGGGCGGCGCCCGCGCGCGGACGCCAGACCTTGCGCGCTTCATGGACGGCGACGGCCCGGCGTGGTACTCCCCGCCACTGCTGGCCGCCGTCCGCAACCGCCGTCACCATCGGGCACTGGCGCAGGAGGCGGCATGAGCACCGCCCAACATCCCAGCCCGGTGCAGGGTCCGATCGTGTTCGCCTACGACGGATCCGAGCTCGCGAAGCTCGCCATCGACCAGGCGGCGGCCCAAGTGACGCCGGGTCGCGCGGCTCTCGTCCTCACCGTCTGGCACCCGTTTGACGTCGGGTTCGTGCCCGCCGGAGACGTCCACTTCGACGCCGCGCAGATCTCCGACGTCAAACAGGCCGCCGAGCACACCGCCGCCGATGGGGCCTCCCGGGCGCAGGCGGCCGGATTCGACGCCGGCAGCGCCGTGGCCGAGGCGGCGCCGACCTGGAAGGGCATCGTCAACGCCGCCGACGAGCACGACGCGAGCCTGATCGTATTGGGGTCCCACGGTCGCAACGGGTTTGCCGGTGCCCTGATCGGGAGCGTTGCCGAGGCCGTGGTGGCCCACTCACGGCGCTCGGTGCTGGTCATCCACCGCGGCGACTCAGAGGCCGCTTAGGCTCCGCCGGCCAGCGACCGCCCCTCCGCGATACCGACCACGCGATCGTGAAGGTCGCCACCCACCTCCAGTCGACCCGATTGGTCAAGCCCGCCGATCCTCACCGGAGCAAAGCCGGCCACGTCGATCAACCGCTCCACCGGCGCCGTGGCGCGATCGTCGTCGGTCGCGTAGAAGAGGACCGCACGCTCCGGTGAGCGGCGGCTCGAGGCGGTGAAGCGCTCGCCCGACATGCTGCCGAAGGCCATGGCCAACCGCGCTCCGGCGGGCAGCCATCCGGCGATCGCCGCCCCAGAGGACTGCGCTTCGGGCAACAGGCGCTGGAGGTGACCGTCGGCGTCGACGCCGACCGGGTTGCTGGGAACCACCACGAGCATGTCGTCGATCGAGGCCGCGATCTCGTCGATCACGCCCTGGAGCACGCCGAAGCGCAGCGCGAGCACGACAGCGTCGGCGCCGTCCAGCGCGGTGCCATTGTCATCGGCGGCAACGGCCGCTGGACCGATCGCCGCCGCCAGACGTCGCGCCGACTCACTGTCGGCGCTGGAAAGCCGCAGGGACTCGCCGCCCGAGGCAAGCAGATGCGCAATGGCCGATCCGATGCCGCCGGTGCCGATGATCGCGGTGGTCATCGCGGACGCCCATGATCCCACCGCGACCGCGCTCGGACTGTTAGCCGTCGGTGATGCGCATGATCGTCCTCGCCTGAGGGGCGCGGCCGGGGGCGTCGACCCCGATACTGGTTGCGCCCGATCCAGCGGGATACATTCCCGGCATGGACGATGCGTCACTGGCGATGTTCCTGGCACGAGGCCGGATCGCCTTCGGGATCGCCGCCGTCGCCGGCCCCGGCCTGGCCGCTCGCGTCATGGGCAGACGCGGGCCCGCCGGCGTCGCACCGGCGTTTGCCCGCATGGTCGGCGGACGCGACATCGCCCTCGGGCTCGGCACGATCGTCGCGCTGGATCGCGGCAAGCCCGTGCGCGGCTGGCTCGAAGGCGCTGCCCTGGCCGACGCCGTCGACGGCATCGCCGCCGTTCTGGCCCGTGATGAGATGTCGCCCGGCGCAGTCCGCGCCACCGCCGCCCTCGGAGGCGCCTCGGCGCTGCTGGGGGCGGTGTTGTCACGGCGCCTTGATCCGCCGCCGCCGGCGCACCCGGGGCAGCCCGAGGCGGTGGCCACCGGCCACCCCTCGGAGTAGCCACCACCCCGCGTCAGTCGTCGTGAGGCTGAAACTGGAAGTGCGGCTCCAGCCCGGCCATGAGAAACAACCGCTGGATCTGGGACGGGCCTCGGACCAGGGTCAGCCGCCGCTTCTGTTCCCGCAGCCGCCGCTCGGTGCGGACGATGACCTGGAGTCCGGTTGAGTCCATGAACGCCAGGTCGCGCAGGTCGAGGACAACCACACTCGCTTCCGCGCTGACCGCGGCCAGCGTTGCCTCAAGCTGGTCTGCACTGGCCAGATCGAGCTCCCCGCGCACGGTGACCCGCACGCTCTCCGGGCCGATGCGGCTCGTCTCACAGCTGAAATTCTGAGACTCCGAGACCGACGAACTTTCCAAGATTGACCCCCCCTGCGTGATGACGAGCGCCGGACCGTCTCCGCGCTCATGGTGATCGTCATGCGTGACAGTCGGCACGATATCGCTGGGGAACGCGGCGCGCGCCGTGGGCCGTGTGGTGACCCGGTGCCGGCCGGGTCAGATTTCGGACCCGACTACCACACGTCGAGAGTGGGGCCTTCATGGCTTGGGTACGGCAGGGCGTAGGTTCGGACGAGGGAGGGAAAGAACATGCGCCGCGTACAAGCCCGTTCGCTGGCGGTTGTCGTGGTCGTGCTGTGCGCACTGGGCTGCGCCACCTCGTCGAAGGCGTCGAGGCCTGGCCACGGCGGCGGAGCGGCTGCGCCAGGCGGACCCGGCGCCCAGTCCTACCTCGACCTCGCGCGCAAGGACTGCTTCGCGACCGCTGCCAACACGACCTCGAAGGTCTGGTTCACCGTCGCCGACGGCGTGCTGTCAGACACCTTCAGCCCGTCGATCCAGAACAGCAACGTCAACACCCTCCAATACGTCGTGACCGACGGCCGGACGTTCACCGACATGCAGCAGCGCGACATGACCTACACGGTCAGCTCACCCGATCGCAGCGGCATGGTCTGCCGCGTGACCAGCCGTGACCCGCGGCACGGATTCGCGCTGCAGACCGACTATCTGACCGACCCGGCCCGCGACAGTGTCGTGATGCACACGACGCTCGAGCCGCTCAGCGGCGCGTCGCGAGCCAGCCTGCGCCGCCTCAAGGTCTACGTCCGCTACGACGCCCAGATCGATAACACCGGCGGCGGTGGGACGAGCAACGCGCTGCCCAACGACGCGACGATCGACGCCGCCACGGGCGCTCTCGTCGCTTCCGACACGACGACCCCCACGGGGCCGTGGGCGGCACAGGTGGTCGGCGCGCTGACCGCAGACCGCCGATTCACGCGCGAGTCCAGCGGTTTTGTCGGGACCCCGAGCGACGGGCTGGACCAGCTCGACACCTACCACCGCCTCAGGTTCGCCCACGCCACCGCCACCGCCGGAAACGTCGTTCAGACCGCGCAGCTCGATGATCCGGCGCGGCCGTTCACACTCGCGCTGGGGTTCGGGCCGAGCGCGGCGGCAGCGGTCGCCACGGCCCAGCGCAGCGCCACCACGACTTACGCGGCCACGCTGCACCGCTACGAGGACGGCTGGAACCGGTACGACGCGTCGCTGCACCGCCCGCCGGCGGCGCAGGCCCGCGCCTACTTCCTGTCGGCCAACGTCATGAAGGCCGCTGAGGACAAGACCGATCTCGGCGCGTTCGTCGCGGCCCCCGCGGACCCGTGGGGCCAGTCGATGCTGGCGGCCACCACCCATGCCGGCTACACGTACCGCTCGGTGTTCGCGCGCGACAGCTACGAGACGTTCACCGGCCTGCTCGCCGATGGTGACGCAACCAGCGCCCGCCAGATGGTCACCTTCCTCTATGACCGGGCCCAGCAGCCCGACGGCAGCTTCCCGCGTGACTCCGAGCTCGATGGCTCCGTCGCCCCCGACACCTACGGCCTGTATGAGATCGACGAGGACTCCTACCCGCTGCTCATGGCGTGGGACGCCGGCTTCGCGGGTGACCAGCCGCTGTACGGCGGGCATCTGCGCCCCGACGCCGACTTCGTCGTCAGTCACGGTCCCGCCTACGGGGAGGACCGCTGGGAAGAGCACACCGCCTACTCGCCGTCGACCATCGCCTCCGAGATCGCGGGGTTGACGGCAGCCGCTCATCTGGCCCAGAGGGCGGGAGACCCGGCACGGGCACTGCTCTACCAGGCCACCGCCGACGACTACCTGCGCAACGTCAAAGCCTGGACGGTGACCGACACCGGACCGTACGGCGACCACCGCTATTTCATCCGCCTCTCGCCCACCGGCGACCCCAACGCCGCCGAGACCTACGACCTCAACAACGGCAGCCTCGACAACGTCGACCAGCGCAGCGTCGTCGATGCGGGTTTCCTGGAGCTGACGCGGCTCGGCGAGCTCCAGGCGAGCGACCCTGACGTCACCGCGTCGCTCAAGGTCGTCGACTCCGTCCTGGAGCGCCAGACGCCGTCGGGACCGGGCTGGCATCGCTACGGCGTCCAGGCCAGCGGCTCGACTGACGGCTACGGCGACTGCTACGAGCCGGACCCGACCGACTGCTCCCCGAGCGGAGCGCCCTCGTACAACAGCGTCGGCTCCGGGCATCTGTGGCCGATCCTCGATGGCGAGCGGGCCGAGCAGGATCTCCAGACCGGCGACCGCGCCGGCGCGGGCTTGCTCCAGAACACGATGGGCAACATGTCGTGGGGCGTCGGCCTGATGCCCGAGCAGGCGTGGGAGGACCCGAACATCCCCGCCGCGCCCTACGGAGCCAACCCGGCCACCGCATCGATCGGATTCATCGACGGCAAAGCCGCCGGCTCGGCGACGCCGCTGATCTGGGCCGAGGGCCAGTATGTCCGGCTGATCCGCGACCTGCAGACCGGCCGGGTCGTCGACCAGCCGGCGATCACGCGCGATCGCTATGTCACCGACGGCCCGCCGTCGCGGCTTGGGCTGACGATCACCTCACCCGCGAGCGGCGCGAGCATCGGCGGGTCCTCGACCACCGTCACCGGCACGACGACACCAGGCGCTCAGGTGTCCGTGGCCTCCGCGCAACCGGGCTCGGCCACCGACAGCACGACCGTCGTCGGCACCTCGGCAACCAACGGCCACTTCTCCGTGACGGTCCCGACACCGCCCGGCAGCGACCTGATCACGGTCGCGGCCGGTCTCGGGTCACACGCCTCGGGTTGGGCGCAGGAGACGGTGACCGGGAGCTGAGGGCGGCGCGCCGGCCGGACTGCCGGCCCGGGTGAGCGCACGGAAGTGGTCATCCGCTACCGGTTCAACCGCTGGTGCATGATGTCGGGCAGGCTCGACGGCCACATATCTGAGACCGAGGGGTCGGTCCTCTCCGCCGCGGGACGCAGTTCGGGTTCGGTGAGCAGCCCGGAGATCAGCTGCGCGGAACCCCCGACGCCCGCCCACGCGTCATCCCAGAGACTTGACACGAGCCAGCTGCGATCGGCGGGGAACATCAGCTCGGGCAGCGCGGTGAACCACCGGCCCTCATCGGCGCGCCAGGTGCGCGCTTCACGCGCGCCGGCCTGAACCAGAACGTACTTCCAGCCTGAGTAGATCACGACGCGTGGAGCGTCCCCGAAGACGACGTCGCTGCCCCCGGTATCCAGGAACCCGAGCCACCACGGCTGAGGCTCCGTGTGCGCACCGAGAACGCGCAGCAACGCGTCGTCGAAGCGATCCTCCGCGGGGCGCATCTGCTCACGCGTCGATTCGAGGCCCAGGGGAAACACCAGCGTCGCGTAGGCCGCGAAGACCGGCGGGATGCTCGCGGTGATCGATCGCCCAACCTCAACGCCGTCGTTGATCCAGGCCACGTCCTGCTGGGCGCCCACCGTCCAGGTTCGGTTGTCCTTGGTCTGGGTGTGGGGGGCCGGCTCGGGCACGAGGCGAGGCTATACCCCGACCCGAGTCTCTGAGGGGTCCCGCGTCATCGACGGACCGTTGATTGCCGTTGCGCCCGCCGGCCCCGGGCCGTTCGGAAGTGCGCGCGGCGCCGTCCGCCGCGCTGTAGCGCGGGATCCACACCCACAGCACCAGCGCCGCGGCAAAGCCAACGCCGCCGCTGGCGACGATGCCTGCGGCCAATCCGGCCAGCGCGGTGATGGCCGAGAGGAATACCGGGCCGACACTGGTGCCGATATCCGATACCTCTCGCCAGATGCCGAGGAAGGTCAGCCGACCGATGGCGGGCGAGGTGTCCGCGCCGAGGGTCATCACGATCCCCGAACCGATGCCATTGCCGAAGCCCATCAGCATGGCCACCAGCGTGAGCGTGAGGACGCCGTGGGTGAGTGGCATCAGCACGAAGCCGACACCGAGGACCAGGCTGCACGGGACGGCCACCCACCGTCGACCGTGGAGGTCCATCACCTTGCCGGCCGGGTAGAAGGTCAGAGCGTCGACAGCGCCCGCGACGCCGTAGATCAGGGAGCTCGTCGCCGGCGACAGACCCAGGTGGTGTGCCCACAGCGGGATGACGACCTGCCGGGCTTGCCGGATGGCCGACAACAGCAGGACCCCGGTGCCGAGGGTGAGGAACATCGGCCAGTAGCGTTTGAGCACGCGCCCGGTCGTCACCTGCGCGGCCGCGACGCGATGCTCTTCGCTGAGCTCCAGATCGGGGACGCGGTGGACGATGACGCCGGCGGCGATGATGGCTGCGATACCGATGCAGTAGGGCCCGGGCAGTCCCCAAAGCGCGGTCGCGCCCGCGCCGAGGAACGGCCCGATGAAGATGCCGATCCGCATCATCCCGCCCAGCGTGGAGAGCGCGCGGGCGCGCATGTGGAGCGGCACCATCTCGGTCAGGTACGACTGGCGCGCCAGGCTGTAGACCGCACTCGCGGCGCCGATGAGCAGCACCCCGCTGCCGTAGACGATGAGCGACCAGGTGCCGCGTCCGAGATCGACGATGCAGAGGCTGAGGCCGACGATCGTCGCGACTGCCGCGACGAGCATCGCCTTGCGTTCGCCGACGCGCGTGGCGAGGATCCCCGACGGGATATTGGTCACGATGGAGCCGATGCCCAGCAGCGCACCGATGAGCGCGACGATCGACGCGCTCGCGCCACGGTCAAAGGCCGACGGGGCGATCGCGGGGAGCATCGCTCCCTCCGCCAGACCGAACAGCGTCGCCGGCGCAAACGCGGCAACCGCCACCGAGCGAAGGCGAAAGTCACCCTGCGACTGCGCGATGCCGCTCTGTGCCGACACTGTCTTAGCTCTAGCAGGGGCCAGCCGGCTCACGACCGGGCCGAGGTCAACTGGCCCGTTGCCACGCCTGGTCGAGATCGACCGGCTCAGACCCGTCCCACGGCTGCTCCCAACCTCCGAGGCGCACCAGCGCGGCGAGGATCTCCCCGGTGTATCCCCAGATGACCGCGCCATCGAGAACGAACGCTGAGCCACGCCAGCCAGAGGGCGCCGTGACCGTGACGCGGTGCTCGGGGTCGGCCAATGCGCTGATCGGGATGCGCATCACCCGGCTGGTCTCGTGGGGATCGATCGCACTGACCGGCGATGGGGTCCGCCAGTGGGCGAGCACGCCGGTCACGTCAAAGCGCGACGGCGGGATGTGCAGGCGGGGCAGCAGGATCAGCGGCTCGATGGCCGCGGGGTCCACCCCGGTCTCCTCCGCCGCCTCCCGGATCGCGGTTGCCGCGGGATCGGCGTCGCCGGCTTCGCGCGCTCCGCCGGGAAACGAGACCTCGCCGGGATGATCACGTAGCGTCGTCGCCCGCTGCTGCAGCAGGACGTCTGGGCCCCAGGCACGGTCGGTGGCAACGAGGATCAGAACCGCCGCCTGCCGCTCCGCGGCCGTGTCACCCGCGGGATCGTTGCGGCTCAGCTCACCCGGGCCAGCCGCGGCCACGCCGCCGACGAGCCCCTGGAGCGATGGCGGCACGGCGTCCGGCGGGAACTGTGTCGGCGACAGCCAGCGCGCGAGCTCATCGACAGGTGAACCGTCCACAGCCCGCAGTCTGACGCGCGTTGCGTCACGACACGGCTGGTGCGGGTCGTCGGCAGCTCAGAAGCGATGGCGGGTCTGACTGAAGCCGCCCTTGGTGAAGGCGAGGACCTTCGCCGGGCGAACGGCGAACACGAGAACGGTCCCGGCAGCGTGTCGAAAGCCATCCTGACCGACCTCGTATCGCCATCGCCCGTCCCATTTCTGCGCCCAGGCTGCGGCAAGTCGGTCGAGCTGCTGTGCGTCGGTGACGCGAGTCGCCGTGCCCTCGACCACCACGTCGAGGCCGCCCTGCCAGTCGCTGGCGCCCGTGGTCAGCACGACGCGCGGGTTGGCGGCGAGGTTGAGCGCCTTCTGCTCGTCTGGACCGGTGGAGAAGTGCAACGCGTCGTCGAGCCAGACAGCGACGAGCGGGGTGACGTGAGGCCGGCCGTCTGTGCGGACAGTCGAGATCCAGAACATCTCGGCCTGCTCGATCGCCCTGAGGGTTTCCTGCCAACCGGTCGGCTTCGCTCCTGGCTCGCTGAAGCGCGCGTCGAGTTCAGTGCGGGGTGTCGTCATCACGGGTCTCCTCGGTCGAGTTGGCGCATGCCTTCCTGGCCGGCTCTCATGACATAGACCGTCACACATCGAGAAACTCATCGGTCCGGGACCGTGCTACCCGTACCCCGGATTCGGGGGGCCCCACGCTGGACCGCTGCCTCGTCCAGCGCCAAGATCCATGAGGTCGGCAACCACTGTGTCGGCACTTGAGAGCAAAGGAGCAGTGCCATGTACAGCGCGACTGAGCATCGGCAACCGTCCGGGATGGCTGGACCGGCTGCGAGGGGCACGTTGACGGCGTTTGGGGCACGTCACATCAAAGGTGTGGCCATCACCCGGTGGATCGTCGCGATTGGTCTTGTCATCGCGGGGGTGGTGCTGGTCGCCGTCGGTCACTGGTGGGGGGCGCTCCTCTTCCTGGCGGCCGGGCTGAACGGCTCACTCGCCTACCTGGTCCCGCGCTGGAATCGACGTCCGAGCAGCACGACCAGCCCCAGACTGCCGGCGTAGGTC
>DATJTQ010000277.1:0-15303 GCA_035503355.1 Solirubrobacteraceae bacterium | reverse complement strand
CACGCGCAGCGACCCGGGGTCGCAGAGCGCCTCCAGGCGTGCGATCGGGCTCAGCCGGTCGCCAAAGCCCGTCTCGGCGGGACCGACGATGGTTGCGCTCATCGCGCGGCTCCCCGCAACGCCAGTGACACGTTGTGGCCGCCGAAGGCGAACGAGTTGGACAACGCCAGTGGCGGGTGGCCGTTGCCGGTGACCAGCGGCCGCGCCTCGCCGGGCACGTAGTCGAGGTCGAGCTCGGGGTCGGGCACCTCGTAGCCGAGCGTAGGCGCGATGACTCCGGTGATGAGCGTCCGGAACGTGGCCACGGCCTCCACGGCACCGGCGGCGCCCAGCGTGTGCCCGATCGAGGACTTGGTCGACGAGATCGGGATCCGCTTGGCCTCGGCGCCGAGCGCGATCTTCAGCGCCCGGGTCTCGGCGGCATCGTTGAGCTGCGTCGAGGTGCCGTGGGCGTTGATGTAGTCGATCTGCGCGGGATCGGCGCCGGCGTCGCGTACGGCCAGTTCGATCGCGCGCGAAGCGGCTCCGCCCGACGGATCGGGCGCGGTGAGGTGGTGGGCGTCGGTGGTCGAGCCGTAGCCGGCCACCTCGCCGAGGATGGTGGCGCCACGCTCCCGCGCGGACTCCTCGTCCTCGAGGACGAGCATGCCCGCGCCCTCACCCATGACGAAGCCGTCACGACGGGCGTCGAAGGGGCGAGAGATCCCCTGCGGCGACAGGGCCTCCATCGAGTTGAAGCAGGCGAAGGAGAAGTCGGTGAGCGCCGACTCGGCGCCGCCGCAGACCACAGCGTCGGCCTCGCCGTACTGGATCATGCGCAGCGCGGAGCCCACGGCGTGAGCGCCACTGGCGCAGGCGGAGACGACGGCGAAGCTCTGGCCGCGCAGCTTGTACTTCATGGTGACGGCGGCGGCTGCGGCGTTGGGCATGTACATCGGGATGCCCAGCGGCGACACCATCCGGGCGCCGCGCTCGCGCATGATCTCGAGCTGTGCCTCCAGGGTGGCCTGCCCGCCGATGCCGGTGGCGATCACGCACCCGACCCGCGACGGGTCATAGGGCGGCTCGCCGTCCCAGCCGGCCTCGCCCAGCGCCTCGCCGGCCGCGACGACGGCCAGTTGAGCGAAACGGTCCAGGCGGCGGGCCTCCTTGACCGAGAGGTGCTCCTTGGGTTCGAACTCGCTGCACCGCGCGGCGCCATCGGCGATGCCAACCTCGCCGGCCGCCCAGCGCTCGTGCAGCGTTGACGCGCCGAGCCCAAGCGGGGTGACCGCTCCGAGCCCGGTGACGACGACCTTACGTCTGTCCGGCATGGAGCTCACTCAGCCTGCCCGCTGCACGATCAGGTCGATGGCGTCGCCGACCGTCTTGAGGTCCTTCATGTCCTCGCCCTTGAGCACCACGCCGTACTCGTCCTCGACCACCTGGGCCAGCTCGACGAGGTCCAGCGAGTCGATGTCGAGCTCCTCGAAGGTCGCCTCGCGGGTGATCTGGCTCTCGTCGGGGCCGAAGCTCGCCAGCGTCTCCACGACGCGGCTCTCCACCTGTTCTGACGTCACTGACATATCTGTGTCTCCTCTATTCGATGTTCAGAAGGGGGTTCATGCGGCCAGCCCGCCGTCGACCGACAGGACGGCTCCCGTGACATAACTCGCCGCGTCGGACGTCAGAAAGCGCACGCACGCGGCCACTTCGTCCGGCGTCCCGACCCGGCGGGCGGGGATGTGGTCCACCAGGTCGGCGGAGGCGCCCGCCATCATGTCGGTCTCGATCAGGCCCGGCGCGACCGCGTTGATGGTGATCCCGCGTCGCGCGACCTCCACGGCGGAGGTCTTGGTGAGGGCGATCAGCCCGGCCTTGGCCGCCGAGTAGTTGGCCTGGCCGGCGTTGGCGCGCAGCCCCACGACCGAGGACACGTTGACGATCCGTCCCTGGCGGGCGCGCATCATCGGGCGCAGCGCTCGCCGGGTCAGACGGAAGGCGGCGCTGAGATCGGTGTTGATCACGGCGTCCCAGGCCTCGTTGTCCAGCGATGGGGTGAGGTCATCGCGCGTGATGCCGGCGTTGTTGATCAGCACCAGCACGGGACAGTCGAAGTGCTCCTCGAGCGTCTTGAACAGCTGGTCCGGGACGTCCGGGTCAGCAACGTCGCCGCCCACTGCCAGGGCGCGCCCACCGTCGGCCTCGATCGACGACACCACCGCGTCGGCGCCGGCCTGATCGGAGTTGTAGTTGACGCCCACGCCCCAGCCGTCGGCGGCCAGTGCCCTGGCGATGGCGGCGCCGATCCCCTTGGAGGCGCCGGTGACCAGCGCGCAGCCGTCCTGACGTGGCTCAGGCATCGCGCCCCCAGCGGATGACGCCGCCACCCCAGGTGAAGCCCGCGCCGAACGCGGCGAGCAGGACGTTGGCGCCGGGCTGAAGCCGCCCGTCGGCCAGCGCGGTGGCCAGCCCGATCGGCAGCGTGGCCGCCGAGGCATTACCGATCGTCTCGATGCACTCGACGACGCGCTCGGGGTCAAGGTTCAGGCGCTCGCCGAGAGCGCGGGTGATCCGTGCGTTGGCCTGATGGAAGACGAACAGGTCGATCTCGGACAGCGTCAGCCCGGCCCGGGCGATGGCATCGAGCGTGACCTCCGTCATCCGGGCCACGGCGTGACGGAAGACCTCGGGGCCGTCCATGCGTACCTTGCGGTCAGCGATGGTGGCGAACAACGTCTGGGCGTGGGAGCCGTCGGCGCCGAGCACGATCGGTCCGATGGCGCCCCGCCCCGCGTCGTCGGAACCGTCGGGCCGCGAGGGGCCGAGCACCACCGCGCCGGCGGCGTCGGCGAACAGCGGCGCCACGCGCTTGTCGTCGTAGTCGACCAGGCGCGTCACGAAGTCTCCGCCGATCACCAGCACGTACTGCGCGCGCCCGCTCTCGATGTTCGCGCAGCCCTGGGCCAACGCGGCGAGGAAGGCGGTGCAGGCGGCACCGACGTCAAACGCTCCCGCCCGGGTCGCCCCCAGGTTGTGGGCGACGATCGGCGCGGTGTTCGGTGTCAGCTCGTCCTGGCTGAGCGTGGCCACGATCACGAGGTCAAGGTTCGCCGCCTCCACCCCCGCCGCCTCCAAGGCACGGGCGCCGGCGCGGGTGGCGTAGTCGCTCATCCGCTCCTCGGGGCGGGCGCGGCGGCGCTCGCGGATCCCGGTGCGGGCCACGATCCACTCCTCGGTGACGCCGAGGCGCTCGGCCAGCTGCGCATTGGTGAGACGGTCGCTGGGCAGCTCGGTGGCCACCGACAGGATCGCCGCCGGGGTGAGGCCGGTGCCGGGCGCGCGCAGCGCCGGACGCGGGGTGAGCAGGGTCGCGTCAGGCATTGACGAGCTCCACTCCCGACAGGGTCCGCTTGGCCAGGCCGGTGAGTACGCGGCCCGGCCCCACGTCGACGAACCGCTCTGCGCCCAGCTCATGCAGCGTCAGCATCACCTCGCGCCATCGGACCGGCATGGTGAGTGCGTCGGCGAGCTCGCGACGGGGGTCGGTGAAGGGCTCGGCGGTGACCGCGGAGATGACCGTGGTGCCGTCGGCGGGCTGAGTGAAGGTGGTGTCGGCCAGAGCGCGCTCGAACTCGGGCACCGCGGCGGCCATCATCGGCGAGTGAAAGGCGCCGGTGACATCGAGCTCCATCGCGCGCAGCCCCAGCTCCTTGGCCTGCGCCATCGCCTCGGGGAAGCGGCTCTTGTCCCCCGAGATGACGACCTGCAGTGGGGAGTTGTCGTTGGCGACCGTCAGATCGTGGGCCTCGGCGATCTCAGGCGCCTGCTCGGACGCCCCGTTGCCGAGGATGGCGAACATGCTCCCGTCGCCCGCCTCCAGCCCCGACTGGTGCATGAGCCGGCCGCGAAGCGCCACCAGCTCCAGGCCGGCCCGCTCATCCAGCGCGCCGGCGGCGACCAGCGCGCCGAGCTCGCCGAGCGAATGGCCCGCCATGAACGCCTCGACGGGGCGGCCCAGCGCCTCCCAGCCGGCGAGGCTGGCGCAGAAGATGGCGGGCTGGGCGTAGTTGGTGCCCTCGTCGGCGCGCGGGAACGGGTCCTCGCCGACGGCCTGTGAGGCCATCTCCAGGAGGTCGGGCCGGACGCGTTGCACGAGGTCGCGCATGTCCGGCGTCTGGCTCCCCTGTCCGGGGAACAGGATCGCGCTTGCGGCGCCCATCGATTTCAACCTACGCCGCGCACTGGGGTCAGATACAGCCGCGTTATGTAGTTCCCCCCTTTTGGGGGGAGCCCATTTGGGGGGTCCGACGCACCAGACGCGGCCGCGGGCTGACGAACCAGTTTTCCGGGCGATCGTGTTGGTTCTCCCGCCAAGCGGGTACGCTGGCAGCCGATCGCCTGGTGAGCCTCCCCGCCCCCACTCCCGACACCGCCGCCCTGGTCACCGGAGCCTCCTCCGGCATCGGGGCCGCCATCGCCCGCGAGCTGGCCCAGCGCGGCCACAACCTGATCCTGGTGGCGCGGCGCAAGGACCGGCTCGACGCCCTAGCCGAGGAGCTCAGCGCCGAGCACGACGTCCGCGCCGAGGCCGTCGGCTGTGACCTGGGCAAGGCCGCCTCGCGCCAGCGGCTGCCGGCCCGGATCGCGTCGCTGGGCCTCGAGGTCAGCGTCCTGGTCAACAACGCCGGCTTTGCCACCAACGGCCCGTTCCACGAGGCCGACGCCGCTCGTGAGCTCGAGCAGGTGCGTGTCCTGGTGGAGGCGCCCCTGGCGCTGACGTCGGCCTTCCTGCCCGACATGGTGCGCCGCGGCAAGGGCGCGATCCTCAACGTCGCGTCGACCGCCGGCATGCAGCCGCTGCCCTACTCCGCCGGCTACTCGGCGGCCAAGGCCTACGTGCTGACGTTGTCAGAGGCTCTGCATCAGGAACTGCACGGCTCCGGCGTCACCGTGACGGTGCTCGCCCCCGGACCGGTCACCACCGACTTCTGGGAGATCTCCGGGTGGGAGGTGGCCGGCGGCCAGTCCTTCGAGCGCGCGGTCCCGCGGCCGGCGTGGGTCAGCGCCGACGAGGCTGCCTCAGCCGGCGTCAAGGGTCTCGAGGCCGGGCGCCGCGTCGTCGTTCCCGGACTGCCCATCCGCACCGCGATGCTGGCCAGCCAGTACCTGCCCCACGCGGTCAAGCTGCCCATCATCGAATGGGCCATGCGCCGCCGCTGAGCAGCGCTTCGCCTGACCGACACCGGGCTCCGAAGCGAACCTCAACGGCGGGCCACGAGGGCAGGGTCGGGTTGCCTCGGCGATCCGCTGCGAGACGCGCGGTCCCGCGCCACTCGTGCGCGATCTTTCCAACATGGCTGTAAAAATCGCGCACGCGTCAGCTCGCCGCCGAGCCCGCCCGGACCGCCCCTGGAAGCGCCCGGTGCCGTCCGCCCGGACCGCCCTCGAAGCGCCCGGTGCCGTCCGCCCGGAGCGCCCTCGAAGCGCCCGGTGCCGTCCGCCGGCACCCACGCCGGCTCGGCTCGCATAAGCTTGAGCAGGCAACCACTTCCCAGGGAGAGACCTTCATGGCCAAGACCATCTACACCGCCGAGGCCCACGTCACCGGAGGCCGTGAGCACGGCCACGGCGTCACCAACGACGGCCGCCTCGACGTCCAGCTGCGCCCGCCCACCGACGACGCCGACACGGGCACCAACCCGGAGCAGCTCTTCGCCGTCGGGTACGCCGCCTGCTTCGAGGGCGCTCTGGGCGCGATCAGCCGGCGTCAGAAGGTGGAGCTCGGCGAGGTCGCCATCGACTCCAGCGTCAGCCTCATCACCACCGAGAACCGCGGCTTCAACGTCGCCGTCAAGCTCGACGTGACGCTGCCCGACATCAGCGACGCCGGGCAGGCCAAGGAGATCGTGGCCGCCGCTCACCAGGTGTGCCCGTACTCCAACGCCACCCGCGGCAACATCGAGGTCGAGCTGGTGGCCAACGGCGAGCCGGTGGACTAGGACAACAACCCGATCCTCTGGGCGCGCTGCACCGCCTCCGCTCGGTTGCGCGCCTGGAGCTTGCGGTAGACGGCGCTGGTGTGCTCCTTGACGGTGTGCGGCGACAGGTAGAGCTGCTCGGCGATCTCGCGGTTGGTCGAGCCGGCGGCGATGAGGTCCAGAACCTCGCGCTCGCGCTCGGAGAGCATCGGCGCCGGCTGTTCGGCCGTCGGCTCGAACACGGTCATCCCCGACCCGACCATCCGCACCGCGCGCGCGACCTCGCGCGCGTCCCAGTCCTTGGAGATGAACCCCGACGCCCCGGCCGCCCTCGCGGCCGCCGGCGACATCCGCCCCGCCCCGGAGATCAGCAGCACCCGGGTCGACGGAGAGGCCTTGCGGATCGAGTCACACACGTCCGCCCCCGATTCGCCGGCCAGGAAGAGATCCACCAGTGCCACGTCGGGGCGCAGGGTCCCCAGCAAGCGCAGCGCCTCGTCGCCCGTGCGCGCGGCCAGACAGCGCTCCACCCAGGGCTGCTCGCCCAGGAGCACGCGAAAGCCCCAGTGGACGACGTCGTGGTCATCCACCACCAGCACCCGTAGCTTGCGGTCGGGCGGGACGCGGCCGGGTCCCTGAGCGGGAGCAGTGCTCATACGCGCGCCTCCATGAGCGGCACGACGAGCCGCACCCGCCACGCGCCCTCCTCGGGCGCGCCAAAGTCCACCACGCCGCCGTGCTGCAGAGCCTCGAAGGCGGCAAGGCGCAACCCCATCCCCGCCCCGCGGGCGCCGGGGGCCACGCCGTCGTTGCGCACCTCCAGGCTGAAGGTGTCCTCGTCTCCGGCCACCACCACCTCCACCATCGACGGCGTCGCGTGCTTGGCGATGTTGCGCAGCGCCTCGGCCAGCACCGACTGGGCCAGTGCCTCCACGCCGGGCGGGACCTCCACCGAATCGGGCCAGGTGACGCGGAGCTGGCCCTCGCCGCCGGGCGTCTGCACCAGGCGCGCCACCTCGGCGGCCAGCGTCGTCCCGGTGTCGCCCGAGACGGGCGCCAGGGGGCGCTCGAGCGCCGAGCGCAGATCCGACAGGGCTTCCTGCATCTCCGACAGGCAGCGGTCGCGCTCGTCGCGGTCAAGCGGCTTCTCCGCGCTCAACGCCAGCGAGACCCCGAACAACCTCTGCATGACCCGCTCGTGGATCTCGCGGGCGAGCTCGAGCCGCTCCCCCAGCCGGCGCGTGCGCTCCTGCTGGCGGGTGGCGTTGCGGGCCGTGGCCACCAGGGCGGCCGTCTTGCCCAGCGTCCACAGCAGGTGGCGCTCGCCGTCGGTGAGCTCGAACTTGCCGCCGCCCCGGTCGGCGCAGATGACGCCATAGGCGCGGCCGGCCGCGCTCAGCGGCGTGCACACCAGCGTGGTGATCCCGAACATCTCCGTGTAGTCGGAGGGCAGCTGGTCCTCGATTCCCTCCGAGACCACCACCACCTCATCCTCGATCAGCGCCCGCCGGGCGATGGGCGCCGAGATCAGGGTCGGCGTGGGCTCGAGCGTCGCCAGCTCGGTGAACGAGGTGCCGTAGGCGCCCACCACGCGGGCTCGGCGCCGGCCGAAGTCGGCCATGAAGATCGCCGCGCGGCGCATCGTGGTCAGCCGGCAGATCGCCTCGCAGATGCGGTCATAGAACTCGGTGGAGGTGGTGTCGTTGTCGAGGTCGGCCAGCAGCTCGACGAACACCTCCAGCGGCTCCACCCCCGCGAACAACGACGGTGGGCGCTCAACGCTCATCGCCCACTCACCGGCCTCGCCCACCCGGTCAGGCCGCGAGCGGTTCGGGATCGAACCGGCGCCGGATCTCGTACAGCGTGGTGCGCTCGGCGGCGGGGCGCCCGGCGCGATGGGCGGCGGTCACCAGCTCCTCAGGCTCCAGGCGGACCCCGTGGTAGCTGCCGGCCATGCGGCTGATCGACTCCTCCATCAGGGTGCCCCCGAGGTCGTTGACGCCCCAGCGCAGCGCCTCGGTGGCGGCGTCCAGGCCCATCTTCACCCACGAGGCCTGGAGGTTGGTGACGGTGTGGCCGAGGGCGAGGCGGAATGCGGCGGTGTGCTTGAGGTTCTCCTCGCGCGAAATCTCGACCACCCCATGGGCCCGTCCCAGCAGCGTCTGGAAGGGGATGAACGAGAGCGGCACGAACTCCGTGAACCCGCCGGTGCGCTCCTGCAGCTCGCGGACGACCCGCATGTGCTCGGCCAGCTCGTGGGGCTCCTCGATGTGGCCGAACATCACCGTCACGGTGGATCGGATGCCCTCCGCATGCGACGCCTCGATGATCTCCACCCACCGCGCCACCGGCAGCTTGTTGGGCGAGATGCGCTCCCGCACGCCGTCGTGCAGGACCTCGGCGGCGGTGCCCGGCGTGGAGCCCAGGCCCGCGTCGCGCAGCCGGGAGAAGACCTCGCGCGGCGCCAGCCCGCTGACGTCGCACATGTGCGCGACCTCCATCGGCGAGTACGCGTGCAGGTGGATGTCGGGGGCGAGCTCCTTGGCGAAGCGCAGCCACCCGAGGTAATCGTCAAGGCCCCAATCGGGGTGGATCCCCGACTGGATGCACAGCTCGGTGGCTCCGGCGTCCAGCGCCTCGGCCACCCGGTGCGCGAACTCGTCGCGCGAATGCTCGTAGGCGTCGGGGGAGCGCTTGGACTGGCCAAAGCCGCAGAACGCGCAGCCCACCACGCACACGTTGGAGACGTTGATGTTGCGGTTGACGACGAAGGTGACGGTGTCGCCGGCCAGGCGACGGCGCATCTCGTCGGCGGCGGCGCGCATGTCCTCGATCACCGCCGGGCGGCGCTCGGCGAACAGCGCGGTCAGCTCCTCGGCGGTCAGCGCGCTGCCGTCCCTGGCCCGCTCGATCGCCCGCGGCGCCGCGTCGTCGGGCACGGTGACCTCGGTGGTGCGGCCGCTGCCCCGGCGCGGGATGAAGGACCAGAAGCGAGTCTTGATCACATCCATGACCGGACGCGACACCCAGTCGGGATCGATGTACTCGGGATAGACGCACAACCGCTCCGACAGGGCGTAGCCGTCGCGGGCCAGGCGCTTGCGGACCTGCGCCGGGGACGGGAAGGGGTGCTCGGGCGAGATGTGGTCGCCGTTGGCGCTCAACCCGCCCAGGTCGGTGGCGCCGGCCTCCACCAGCTCCGGCCACCAGTCAGAGAGGTTGGGCGGGACCTGGATGCCGACCTCGGGCATCAACCGCCGCGCCTCAGCGATCAATCGCCTCATGTCGTCCAGCGTCACCGGCGATGCCCACTTGGGGGCGTCGAGCATCGGCCCGGCCGACACCCCGGTGCGCCAGTACTCGGCGGCCGCGCCCTCCGCGATGTCGGCGGGCTCCTGGCCGTAGTAGCTCTGGTGCGGGACGAAGTTCTGGAGGATGACCTCCTGCAGGTGTCCGTGGCGCTGATGCACATCGGCCAGCGCCTCCAAGGACGCGACGCGCTCCTCCTCGGTCTCCCCGATCCCCACCAGGATGCCGCTGGTGAAGGGGATCTTCAGCTCACCGGCGGCGTCGATGGTCGCCAGCCGCTGGGCGGGGTGCTTGGTGGGCGAGCCGGCGTGCACCGTCTCCATGAGCCGCTCGGCCACCGACTCGAGCATCAGCCCCTGCGAGGCGGTGACCGCTCGCAGGCGCTCGAGGTCCGCGCGGTCCAGCACGCCGAGATTGGTGTGGGGCAACAGCCCGCGCTCGAGCGCCTGCTCGCACACCCACACCACGTACGCGGTGAAGGAGTCAAACCCCAGCTCGGCCAGCTTGGCCGCCACCCGCGCGTTGTGCTCGGGCAGCTCTCCGGTGAGCACGAGCAGCTCCTTAGCGCGGTGGCGCGAGACACCGCGGTCGAGGATCTCCAGCACCTCGTCGGGCTCGTGCAGGTGCGCCTGGTGGGTCGCAAACGCGCAGTACTTGCAGTAGCAGCGGCACGTCCGGCTGAGCGAGAGCGTGAGGTTACGGCTGAACGTGACGCGGCGGCGACGCATGTCCGGCGCGAATTCTAGGAGTCGGCCACCCGGTACCCCACCGCCACCTATGCTGCCCCCTCCGTGCGGCGCCCGCTCGTCACTCTCATCTGCATGCTCGCGGCCGCCGCGATGGTGGCCGGCTGCGGCGGCTCCTCGGCCGGATCGAGCCAGGCTCCGCGCAGCGCCACGCTGGTGCTCGACTTCACCCCCAACCCCGTCCACGTCGGGATCTACACCGCGCTGGCGCACCGCTTCGACACCGCCGCCGGGGTCAAGCTCCACGTGATCGCGCCGTCGGCCTCCACCGACTCGATCCGCCTGCTCGAGACCGGCCGGGCCAACTTCGCCATCCTCGACATCCACGACCTGGCCATCGCCCGGGAGCGCGGCGAGGACATCGTCGGGATCCTGCCCATCGTGGAGCGGCCGCTGGCCTCGGTGATCGCCCAGCCGGACGTGACCAGCCCCCGCCGGCTCATCGGCAAGACCGTCGGGATCAGCGGCGACCCGTCAGATACGGCGGTGCTGGACTCGATCGTGGCCGGCTCGGGCGGACAGCCCAAGCAACTCAAGACGATCACCATCGGCTTCAACGCGGTCAGCGACCTGCTGGCCGGCAAGGTGGCGGGAGCGACGGCGTTCTGGAACGACGAGGGCGTGACTCTCAACCGCCAGCGGCCCGGGTTCCACGTCTTCCGCGTCGAGGACTACGGCGCCCCCTCCTACCCCGAGCTGGTGGTGTGCGCGACAGCCAAGAGCCTCAAGGCCGACCCCGGGCTCGCCCGCGGCGTCGTCACCGCGCTGGTGCGCGGCTATGACCTGGCGCTGGCCCAGCCTGCGGTCGGGCAGCGGGCGCTCGAGACGCAGGTCCCGGGGCTCAACCACGCCCTCGACACGGCCGAGCTGGCCGGGCTGAACGCAGCCTTCCGCGGGCCCGAGGGCCACTTCGGGGTGCTCGACACCGCATTGCTCAAACGGTGGGCGGCGTGGGAGGCGCGCTTTGGGATCGTCACGTCCCCGCCCGACGTGGCCACGACCTTCGACCTCGCGTTCGCGCCCAAGGGCTGACGCGGGGGCGGCCCGCTGAGTGGCGGGGGCCCGCCGGCCTACTGCGCGCGGAGCTTGTTGAACTCCTGGCGCACCGACTCCGTGCGGCCCCACATCTGGACCACCTCGGCGCGGCCGGTGCGGACCTCGCGCAGGGCGATCTCCCCGTCGATGCCGCCCTCGTCGAGCAGCTTGAGGGCCAGGTGCACGGCGGGGACCGAGGCGGCGTGGCCGAACCGGTGGGCCACCACCAGGCGCCAGTGCCAATCGGAGTGCGAGTAGGGCTGCGCGTTGCACGTCACCACGACGATGGCGGCGTCGACGTAGCGGCTCTCGTCGAAGATCCGCAGATCGAACTCCAGGTCGGTCCAGTCATCGGGCAGCGGCGCGATGATCTGGTTGAAGGTCTCGGCAAGCGACATGACTGGCGCCAAGCGTACTGGCCTCACCCGATGAGCTGCTGCCAGAGCGCGAACAGGTTCAGCCCCGAGATCACCGCTGCCACCGTGAAGGCGGCCACCGTCATCGCCCGGCTGTTGACATGGACGCCCATGACGTCGCGGCGGCTGCTCAGCAGCACCAGGGGGACGAGCGCGAAGGGGATCCCGAAGGAGAGGACCACCTGGCTGAGCACGAGCGCGTCGGTGGCGTTCACGCCGGTGGCCAGCACGATCAGCGCCGGCAGCATCGTCACCAGCCGTCGCACCCACATCCGGATGCGCACCCCGATGAAGCCGGCCATCACCACCTGTCCGGCATAGGTCCCGACGCTCGAGGACGAGGCCCCGGAGGCGAACAGGGCCACCGCGAAGGCCAGTGCGGCGCCGCCGCCCACGAGGTCGCCGATCTGCGTGTGGGCGGCCTGCAGCGAGGTGATGCCCGACAGCTGCGGCGTGTGAAACAGCTTGGCGAAGACGGCCAGCATGGCCAGGTTGATGAGGCCGGCGACGCCGAGCGCGATGATCACGTCGACGCGCTCGAAGCGCAGCACCTGACGGCGCTCTGAGTCGTCGCGCACCGCCACTCTCCCCTTGGTCAGCGCCGAGTGCAGGTAGATGACGTGCGGCATCACGGTGGCGCCGATGATCCCGACGGCGAGGTACACCGCGTCGCTGTTGCTCAGGCGGGGCACGAAGCCGGCGAGCGCCATGTGGGCCGAGGGCCCGATGTGCACGGTCTCGTACAGGAAGCCCGCGAAGACGATGCCCAGCAGCGCGGCGATGGCCAGCTCAAACCGCCGGAACCCGTGGCGCTGGAGGCCGAGGATGCCGAAGGCGATCGCGCCCGTGATCAGCCCGGCGACGATCAGCGGCACCCCGAAGAGGAGGTTGAGCGCGATGGCGGCGCCGAGGAACTCGGCCACATCGGTGGCCATGGCCATGATCTCGGCCTGCACCCACAGGCCCCACGTCGTCCACCGCGGGAAGTGCGCCCGGCACAGCTCGGGCAGGGTGTGGTCAGTGGCGACGCCGAGCTTGGCCGACAGGTACTGGACCAGCATCGCCATCAGGTTGGCCGCCAGCACCACCCACATCAGCTCGTAGCCGAACCTGGCGCCGCCCTGCAGGTTGGTGGCGAAATTGCCGGGGTCGACGTAGGCCACCGCGGCCACGAAGGCCGGCCCGAGCATGGAGAGCCCCAGACGGATCCGGCCGCGGTCGACCTGGCGCTGCCAGGGGGAGCGAGCGTCGGCGACCGCTGCCGGCGCCCCGTCGGCGGTGGCGGCACCCAGCGCGGTCTCGCGCGTCAACGGAGTCATCGCGCCACCTGAACCCGCATCGCCCGCGCCAGCTCGCCGCCCAGCGGGTGCACCTCGGCGCCGATGCGCACGAACAGCGGCCCTCCGAAGGGCTGGCGCTCGACCACCTCCAGCTCATCGCCGGGGGCGATCCCGCGCTCGGCCAGGTACCGCAGCATGTCGGGGTCAGAGTCAGAGATGCGCGCGAGCGTCCCCCGCGCGCCGGGCTCCAGCGACTGCAGGCTCTCGGTGCGGACCTCTTCGATGGTCAGCTCCCGCGAGGGGATCGGATCCCCGTGGGGGTCGTGGGTCGGGTCGCCCAGCTTGGCCGCGATCAGCTCCTCGAGCTCATCGGAGAGCACGTGCTCGAGGACCTCGGCCTCCTCGTGGACCCGATCCCACGGCACGCCGAGGCTCTCCACCAGGTAGAGCTCGAGCAGCCGGTGATGGCGGATCACCTCCAGCGCCACCCGCATTCCCGCGTCGGTGAGCAGGACCCCGTGGTAGCGACGGTGGGTGACCAGGCCCAGCTCGCCGAGACGCTTGACCATGCCCGACGCTGACGCCGGCGTGACCCCGAGGCGCTCGGACAGCGCCGTCGTGCTCACCGGCTGGTCATCGCGCATCTGCAGCGCATAGATGGCCTTGGCGTAGTCCTCCACGGCGGAGGAGCGAAGGGCGGTGGTGTCAGGGATCGTGCTCATGCGAAATCAGAATTATGGTACGCCTAAATTGTATTTCAGGCAAGGACCCGTGGACGCATGACCCGCTGCCTATGCTGTGAAAACAATGCCTGCGCTGACCATCTCCAATGCCGAGTACCGCGCCGTCACCGAGGCCTGCGGGCTCGTTGACCGCTCCGAGCGCGGCAAGCTCGCCCTCACCGGCGCCGACGCCAAGGCGTTCCTCCAAGGCCAGGTGTCCAACGACGTCGAGGCCCTGACCCCCGGCAGTGGCTGCTACGCCGCGTTCCTCACCCCCAAGGGCAAGATGCTCGGCGACGTCCGCATCCTCGACGCCGGCGACGAGATCCTCCTGGACACCGAGCGCGTCGCCCTCCAGGAGCTGTTCAACATGGTGCGCCGCTTCAGCGTCGGCTACGCGGTGGAGCTGCACAAGCGCACCCTGGAGCGTGGCCTGCTCTCGCTGGTGGGACCGCGGGCCGAGTCGATCGTCGAGGTCGCCGAGCTGGCGCCGGCCGAAGACGCGCACGCCGCCGTCACCGTCGACGGGATCGCCACCCGCGCCATTCGCACCGACCTTGGCATCGACCTGCTCTGCGACACCCAGGACACCGAGGCTCTGACCGCCGCACTGACCGCGCGCGGCGCGCTGCCGGTCTCCGAGACGGTGGCCGACTGCGTCCGCGTGGAGCACGGGCGCCCCCGCTACGGCGTCGACCTCGACGACACCGTCATCCCTCAGGAGGCGGACCTCAACGATCGCGCGGTCTCCTTCACCAAGGGGTGTTACGTCGGCCAGGAGACCGTGGCCCGCCTGTTCTACCGCGGCAAGCCCAACCGGCAGCTGCGGGGCCTGAAGCTGTCGGGCCCGGCTGAGACCGGCACTGAGATCTCGCTGGGCGACCGCGTCGTCGGGCGCTTGGGCAGCGTGGCCGAGTCCCCCGCGCTGGGTTCGATCGCACTGGCCCTGGTGCGGCGCGAGGCGCCTCCGGGGTCAGAGGTGCGGGTCGGCGAGGACCAGGTCGACGCCGTCGTCGTGGAGCTCCCCTTCGCCGCCTGAGCCGCCTGAGCCGCCTAAGCCGCCTAAGCCGGCCGCCGCCTTCGCCGAGCCGGCCGCCGCCTTCGCCCGGCTCAGCAGTCCGGCCAGCGCGCCACGGTCCGGCGCGGGGCGCAGCACCAGTTGGGTCGCATCGGGATGCGAGGCCAGCCAGCTGCCCAGGATCCGCACCTCGTCGACCTCGTCGGGCGGGACATGGGCGCCCACCTCGCCGGCCCGCCCCTCCCGCTGCAGCGCGGTCTCGGTGCGGCGGGCGAGGTCGCCGAGATCATCGCCGGGATCCAATGGCCCGAAGTCGACCAACCGCCCGCTGACCAGCCAGAAGGCCTCGGGCGGGCCGCTCGACGGGTGCGGCGCGAGGACGAGGCGCGGCCGCGCGTGGGTGGCCTCCAGGACCCCGCCCAGCCGGTCGAGGATGGTGCGCAGACGTCCGGCTCGGCGCCGCAGCGACTCCGCGCGCTCGAAGCGCTGCTGGGCGGCGGCCGCCCGCATCTGGCCATGGACGTGGCGCAGCAGTGGCTGATCGGCGCCGGCCGGCTCACCCACGAACAGGGCCAGGACCTCATCCAACCGCCGGCGGTAGAGGTTGGGATCCAGGTCGCCCAGACACGGCGACAGGCACCGCCCCATCTGCCCGTAGGCCGACGGGTGCTCGCGACGGGGCAGGCGCCGGCCGCAATGGCGCAGCCCGAACAGCGAGTCGAGCTGCTCAACGAGCTCCAGCGCCAGCCGCCGGCCCCGCACCGGCCCCACGGTGACCGCGTGGCCCGCCGCCGGGTCGGGGCCGACCTCGAGGATC